>NZ_JAPDCL010000001.1:0-463956 GCF_027706025.1 Aeromonas sp. Y311-2
ATGGCGCGTTAGCAAAGCGGTTATGCAGCGGATTGCAAATCCGTTTAGTCCGGTTCGACTCCGGAACGTGCCTCCATCTTCTATCTCTCTTTTCCCTGATTCATCACTCTTCGATCCGTGAAGCTTGGTCAGTATCCTTGCTGCACCAGTAACTGTTCGCAGCCAGCCTGTTTCCACTCGCGCTCGAGATAGTGGCTCACATCCGCCATGTTTTGCCCCCGATATTGAAACTGCACCTCGGCACTGTGCTGGTTGAGATCCGCAATCCGTTGCTTCAGTGTGCCGCATTGCCACAGGCTGACGGTGGGCACGCCCCGTTCTGCCAGCACGATGGCATCCTCCCGATTCAGTTGCCACTCCTCCAGTTGTGCCCGTGTCAGGGCAACCATCAGCACCAGCAGTGCCACTTCCGGCAGTTTCATGCGTGTCTCCCTACTGCATGTTTTTCCCCTGATAACTGTGGCAAAGCGCACGATTTTCGCAAGTTTGTTAACTGTTGGTTAATGACGTAACCCGTTTTCAGTATTTCCCATTTTTCACCATTTTTTTATAAAAAAATGCGTTGGTGATGTAGTAATCCTACATGGAGTGGGGTAATCTTTGCTCAGTGGTCTTACCAGTAAGGAGTTACATCATGTTTCATCCCTTTTCCCTGACTCAGATTATTCTTCGTCGCATTTATGTATTGCTGGTGGGCATTCTGGCTTTCCCCGTGATGCTGTTTCGCAGCGATCGTGCCCGTTTCTACAGCTATCTGCACCGGATCTGGAATAAAACCAGCACCAAACCGGTGTGGCTCAAAATGAGCGAGCGTGGCGAGCGGATTTTCTACTAAACCCCATTCGCACCATGTGCAAAAAGAGACAGCCAAAGCTGTCTCTTTTTTTATCTGCTTGCCGCAACTCCTGGCTCCCAACACCACTCCGATTGTTTATTTCTTGTTTCTTTAAAGTTGCATCCAGCCCTGCCTGTTGGCGGGGCTTTTTTATGTCTGACGCATCTCTTTTGATGGAAGCAGTGAAGAAGATTAACGGGATGAAAGTATCAAATGGCCCTCTTTTTTGTTCATAAAATGGTGGTCGGCAAGAAATTCTTAATGAGGGGATAGTTGTTTTAAATCAATATCTTGACTTCTGTTATTTGGATTATTTAATTCTTTTTGTGTTTTTTTGAAAGGGAATATCCCGTTTGCCGGTTCTATTGCAGGTACCCGGTTGCGACAAATCGGGGATATCAGCAACACCCAACGACATCAAAAGGAACATGAACATGAATGTTAAAAAAAGCACTGCTATCGCCTCCGCCATGACCGGTCTGCTGGCGCTGGGCGCCCAATTTATCGCGGCACCAGCCATGGCTGCCGATGAAAAGGAGAAGTGCTACGGCGTGGTCAAGGCCAGCAAGAATGACTGTGCAACCAAGAGCAGCTCCTGCGCCGGTACCGCCAAGGAAGATGCTCAGGGTGATGCCTTTGTGGTGATGCCCAAAGGGCTGTGCGAGAAGCTGGTCGGCGGTTCGCTGCAACCCAAGTAAGAGACATCGGGCAGGGGATGGCCAATAGGTCGCCCCCTGCATCTTCTCTGATTGGCGAAAGCGAGTCTTGCGATGAACCCTTTGATTGGTATCGGATTACGCACTCCCCATTACGACGAGATCCGGCAAACCCTGCCGGCAGTCGGTTGGCTGGAGGTGCACAGTGAAAATTACTTCGAACGGCACAGCCACGGTTTTCAGGTGCTCGCCGAACTGGCGCAACACTACCCCGTCAGTCTTCACGGCGTTGGCATGTCCCTTGGTTCTGCCGGCCCGCTCGATCCGCACCATCTGCAGCAGTTGTCGACACTGGCCGCGGCGATCAAACCGGTACGGATCTCCGAACATCTCAGCTGGGGCAGCATTGGTGGGCGTTACTTCAACGATCTGCTGCCGGTGCCCTATACCCGAGCCTCCCTGCGCAACATGAGCGACAAGATCCAGCAGGTACAACAGACCCTGGGTTGCCGCATGCTGATTGAAAATCCCTCCTCCTATCTGCAACTGGCCGGGGAGATGAGCGAGTGGGAATTTCTGGCCGAGCTGCAGCAGCGCAGCGAGTGCGGCATCCTGCTCGACCTCAACAATCTCTATGTCAGTGCCTTCAATCACGGTTTCTCTTGCGATGAGTATCTGGCGGCGATCGATCTCGCCACCGTCGGGGAGATCCATCTGGCCGGTTATACCGAGAAGCAGCTGCCGGAAGGCTCCCTCTATATCGATACCCACAGCGCCCCTGTGGTGGAGCCGGTCTGGGAACTCTATCGCCAGATCTGCCGCAAGCAGGTCATTCCGACCCTGATTGAGTGGGACCTCGAGATCCCGCCGCTGCCGGTCTTGCTGGCAGAGGCGGCGCAGGCCGGCGCCATTCTGGATGAGGCGTGCGCCATGAGTGCACCACGGGAGGTGGCCCATGGCTGAACTGGCACAGCTGCAACAGCACTTTGCCGAGGGTCTGCTGGGGGCGCCTGACGCCATTTCCCCTCACATCAGTTCCCGGCTCTTTTCTGCCGAGTCTGTGCTGCAGGTCTATCGCAACCACTTCATCCTGAGCCTTGGCGAGGTGCTGGCGAGCAGTTATCCCGCCGTCAAGGCCATGGTCGGGGATGACTTTTTTGCAGCGGCGGCCCGTGGCTTCGTATTAGCCGAGCCGCTCAGGGAAGGGAGCGTCATGCACTATGGCGCCGGATTTGGCCAATGGTTGGCCCGCTTGCCAACTACAACCGGACTGCCCTGGCTGGAGGCGCTGGCTCAGTTCGAATGGCAGCTTGAGCGTGCTAGTCTGCTGCCGCTGGAATCACGCTGCTGGCCAGCCGAGCGTCTGGCCGCATTATCGCCGCAACAATGGGAGCGGCTGCGACTCTTGCCAGCCACTGATCTGCTGCTGGTTGCCAGCGATTATCCGGTGCTGGCCCTGTGGCAGATGGCGCTGCACTGTGGTGAAGCGGTGGAGGTGCTTGATGCCCCCGTCTGGTTGGCATTGAAGAAACAGCTGGATTGCCGGGTTGCACCCTTGCCCCTGACGGCGGGTGAGTGGGCGCTGCTACAGGGTTGTCTCGCTGGTACGGCGCTGGTCGATCTGCTTGCGGCCGACCCTGCGGCCAGTGAACATCTCACTCGCCTGATAACCCTTGGTCTGCTGGTGGATATGGAGGTAATGCCATGATGGCAAACAAATGGCTGGCGCTGGCCAGCTCAAGTGGTGATTTGCCGCGCTGGAGCAGTACCGGTGTGCTGTTGCTGGCGCGGCTGTGGGTCGCGTCGGTTTTTATCACTTCAGGCTGGCTCAAGCTGACGGCGTGGGATTCCACCCTCTATCTGTTTGAATCCGAGTATCAGGTGCCCCTGCTGCCCTGGTTGTGGGCTGCTTATCTGGGTACGGCGACCGAGCTGCTGTTGCCGCTCTTCCTGCTGGCGGGGCTTTTTACTCGCCCAGCCGCCTTGCTGCTGTTTGGCTTCAATATCATGGCGGTGATCTCCTACCCGACCCTCTGGGCGGGTGGCTTTTACGATCACCAGCTGTGGGGCTGGATGCTGCTGACCCAGATCATCTGGGGCGGCGGTGTGCTGAGCCTGGATCACTGGCTGACACGTCGCAACCATTGATTTATCAGTGATTTTCCCCAATCACAAAGAGCGCCACAAGGCGCTCTTTGTCATAATGACGGCCGGCGAAATTTCCCATGAGAGAAAAGGAGCAGCCAATGATCATTCGTCAGGCAAGGGCCGCAGATATACCCGCACTGGTGGCGCTGCGCATGGAGCTGTTTTGTGAGGTCGGTGAGCTGGTGACGCCGCAGGCAGACCCGGCCTTGTGGCAGGCCACCCTTGACTACTTTACCCGGGCGATGAGTGAAGAGAGCGCTTTATCTTGGCTGGCTGAGGCCGATACGCAAGAGGGCGGCAAACAGATCGTGGCGGCAGGGACGCTGGCACTGTTTGAACGGCCACCCTATCCCGGCAATCTGGCGGGGATGGAGGGGTATCTGCTCAATATGTATACGCGGCCACAATGGCGCCAGCAGGGGATCGCCACGGCGCTGCTCGATGCCATTACTGCCTTCGCCAGATCGCGTCAGCTGGGCAAGGTGTGGCTCTATGCCAGCGAGCAGGGGCGCCCTCTCTATGAGCGGATCGGCTTTGTCGCCAATCCGGCCTATCTGGAGTGGCAACCGGCGGTGGAATAAGGGTTGCAGCTCTGCATGAGTGGCGTTTGGTCGGTGAATTTGATTTACAGCAATAAATATGGCGTCAGATGGGATCGCGGCAAAGCCGCCAACTATGCTGATGGAGCACGCCACCATTATCTTATTGATCCACTGCGTGGTTTGGCCATGGTGGGTGCCAGTCTGGAGGATACGTTTCGATGTTCAATAGCAAACTGAAAGCCGAGTTGCAGCAGTGCCAGGATCAACTTCTGGAACAGCAGGGATTTTTTGACGCAGTGCACGGCAGCGTGGCGACCATCACCTTTACGCCGGATGGCACTGTGCTGGCCGCCAATGATCTCTTTCTCAACGTGGTGGGCTTCAGTGCGCCCGAGGTTATCGGCCAGCATCACCGTATCTTTTGCGACAAGCTCTATGCCCAGAGCAGCGACTATCAGCAGTTTTGGGCGGACCTGAAGCAGGGGCGTTCCCGCACCGGGGTGTTCCAGCGCTTCAACAAACGGGGCGAGGTGATCTGGCTGGAAGCAACCTATTTTCCGGTCAAGTTGCGGGGCGTGGTGACCAAGGTGATCAAGATTGCGGCCGATATTACCGAGCACCACCTGCAACTGCTCAGCCAGCAGGCGGTGGTGACGGCGCTGGATCGGTCGCTGGCGGTCATCGAGTTCACCCCCGGTGGGGAGGTGATTGCAGCCAACGGTAATTTGCTCCATACCATGGGCTATACCCTGGCGCAGGTGCAGGGCAAGCATCACCGTATCTTCTGCGACGATCAGTTCTATCGAGACCAGCCCCACTTCTGGGATGAGCTGGGCCGTGGTCAGTTCAAGTCCGGTCTCTTCTGTCGTCAGAACAGTCATGGTAGCAAGGTGTGGCTGGAGGCGACCTACAACCCGATCCTGGATGACAACCGCCGGGTGGTGAAGGTGATCAAGTTCGCAAGCGATATTACCGAGCGGATCAACAAGAGCGATGCGGTGCGGGAAGCGGCCATGCTGGCCCACGATGCGGCGCAGGAGACCCTGAACTGCGCCGAGCGCGGCGCGGGTCTGCTCTCCTCGGTGGTCGATACCTCCAGCCTGATTGCCAGCCAGCTGACTCACAGCATCGGCCTTATCAATCAGCTCAACGAGCAGTCGCGCAGTATCGAGGCGATCGTCTCCACCATCAGCAGCATCGCCGACCAGACCAATCTGCTGGCCCTTAACGCAGCCATTGAGGCGGCGCGGGCGGGGGATCAGGGGCGTGGTTTTGCGGTGGTGGCCGACGAGGTTCGCCAGCTGGCGGCCCGCACGTCTCTCTCTACCGACGAGATTGCCAAGGTGGTACAAAATAACCGGGAGCTGACCGCCAAGGTCACCTCCGAGATGTCCGACGTCGCCAGCAGCGCCGAGCTTGGCAAGCAGCAGGTGGGCGAGGTGAATGAGGTGATGAGCGACATCCGTCGGGAGGCGAACAACGTCTCCAGCACCGTCTCTGATCTGGCAATCTGAACCCCCTGACTTCCTGTCATGCCGGGGCATTGACTCATATTTGAGCAGTCAGTGCCCCAATCTGAACCCCTCCTGTATCGTCCCGCCATTGTGAATTGTCCTCTTCTGGCCCCTTGATTAGGCTTGCCGCCTCATTTATTTCAGAGCAGGAACAGAACAAGATGGCATTACAACAGAAGGGGCGGGCAATGGCCCTGCTGGTTATGGTCGCGAGCATGGGTCTGGGCGGCTGTATGGGGCAGATGGGGCTTTCCGGCATGGTCACCAAGGGCAACCTGAGCGTGGTGGATAACCGCTACGCTCGTGCCGGGGTCTTCATGCTGCTCTCCCCTGTCTACGGTCTGGCCGCGACCGCTGACCTGTTCGTCTTCAATACCATCGAGTTCTGGTCTGGCAAGAACCCTATCACCGGCAAATCTCCGGCTGTGGTGGACATGAAAGCCAATCCGGTAATCAAGGTGAACCAGCATCTGGATCCGGCCCTCAAGAAGGTGCCGTTGGCCATGCTGCCACAAGGGGTGCGCGAGGTGGAGATCAGCTACCCGGACGAGCATACCGCCCAGATGGAGGTGCACTATCTGGATGGCCGCCGCAGTATGATGCGTGGCGAGAAGCGTGGCGAGTTGATGGATATCTACTTCGATGGCCGCTTTGTCTCTACCCTGAGCCGTGCGGAGCTGGAAGAGCGGGCGAATCAGGGCAAGGCTGCTGCCTAAATTCAACTGAATCCAGATCGATCCAGCTTCAGATGGGGTATACCTAATCTGCTGGCAAAATCGCCATGATGTCTAAGGGAGTGGACTATGACGGTGAATGGATTGCGATTGGCGGAGTTGATTGGTTCCCTCAGTCATGCGCTCGACATGACTGAGGGGCAACCAAGAGGACACTGCATTCGCTGCTGCTGGATAGGTTCCCGTCTGGGGGAGCGGCTGGGACTGGATGCCCGGCTGCGCCATGATCTCTACTACACGCTCCTGCTCAAGGATCTTGGGTGCAGCAGCAATGCTGCCCGTATCTGCGAGCTCTATCTCACCGACGATCTTCACTTCAAACGCGATTTCAAACTGGTGGATGGCTCCCTTTCCGAGGTAGTCAACTTCGTGCTGGGCCACACCGGCTTGCAGGCGGATCTGCTGGGACGTTTTCGCAGCCTGTTTCATATCTTTCGCAACGGCGACCAGATTGCCAACGAACTGATCCAGACCCGCTGTCATCGGGGGGCGGATATTGCTCGCCAGCTCCGTTTCAGTGACGAGGTGGCTGATGGCATTCTCTCCCTCGATGAGCACTGGAATGGCAAAGGTCGGCCCCTGCAACTGGCTGGCGAGGCGATCCCGCTCTTCTCCCGCATTGCCCTGCTCTGTCAGGTGGTGGATGTGTTTCACGCAGCCGCAGGCCCGGATGCGGCGCTCAAGGAGCTGCGCGAGCGCAGCGGCAGCTGGTTTGATCCGGCACTGGTTCGGGAATTTGAAGCGCTGGCCGACGAAGAGTTCTGGCAAGGACTGGCCGATCCCCGACTGACCGAGTGGGTGTTGGTCCACCCGGCCGGGCAAGGGGAGGTAGCGCTGGATGAAGATTATCTGGACGAAATCGCGGCGGCCTTCGGGCAGGTGGTGGACTCCAAAAGTCCCTACACCGCGGGTCACAGCGGCAGGGTGGCGCTCTATACCGACATTCTTGCCACCCAGATGGGGTTGTCCGAGCCGCGTCGACGCTGGCTCAAGCGGGGTGCCCTGCTCCATGATGTAGGCAAGCTCGGGGTGAGCAACGCCATTCTCGACAAGCCGGGCAAACTCGATGCGCAGGAGTGGGCGGCGGTGCAGATGCATGCCGCCTACACCGAGGAGATCCTGAGCCGCATCGGCGCCTTCGAGGAGCTGGCACAAGTGGCGGGCGCCCACCATGAGCGGCTCGATGGCAAGGGCTACCCCAAGGGACTTAAGGGGGACGAGATTACCCTTGAGACGCGCATCATTACCACAGCCGACATCTTCGATGCCATCACCGCCAAGCGCCCCTATCGCGGCGCCATCCCTGTGCCGCAGGCGCTGGAGATGATGGCGGAGAATCTGGGCACCGCGATAGACCCCGACTGTTTTGCCGCCCTGCAGGCGGGTATTCAGGATTTCTCCCTCTACCTCACCACCGAGCAGCCGCTGGCCAATGCCAGTTAAGATTTGCAGCCTTCATGGCCCAAGTGGCCAGTCAGACAGCAAAACGCCCCGCAACAGCGGGGCGTTTTGCATTGGGCCTAGTCGGGCTGCTTGCGATGGGGCGGGGTGAGGATCAGCCCCAGCAGGCGGCGCAGGTGGGTGAGCTGTTCGGTCAGCTGGACGTTGAGCCAGAGGTAACCATTGATGGCTGCCTCTGCGTTGGGCGGCAGCGACACCCGGGTCGCCACCTCGTGCAGGCGGGCGATAGCGTCATCTGCGCCGCGACCGTCACCGGTTTGCATCATCAGGGCAAGCTGGTTGATTGCCTCCTCGGTGGCCAGATGGCAGGCTTGCAGCGCAGCCGTGCTCTGCATCAGGAAGTGGCTCTCCCGATCGTTCCAGTAGGTGTTGGCCAGCATCTCAAGAGTGCAGAGGGTGTTGCGCATGGTGACCTGCACCGCATCAAACAGGGCGACGCTGTGGCGTGTTTCCTTGGCCGCGGGGGCCAGCAGGGCCCGCAGTTTGCCGGTCTGTGCCAACAGCTGGGAGAGATTGTGCTTGAGGCGCGGGCGCTCCAGCACATTGGGGGAGAGGTGGGTGTGATAGAGCCGCCCCGACTGCTGCAGGATCTGGTGCAACTGCAGGCGCCAGTGGCTGTAGGCCCGCTGGGGGTAGATGCTGCAAAAGAGCAGCGCCAGCAGGGAGCCCAGTATCACGTCGGCACTGCGCCACAGCGCCGTCTCTATGTCCCCCGGCATGGCCCCCATGGTGACTCCCAGGGTGATGCCGATCAGCAGCCCCACATAGGGGCGCTTGCCGAGGGCCAGATAGCCGCAGAGGAACATGATGCAGCCGCACCAGATCAGGGTGAGTGGCAGCGAGTAGATCTCGAGATAGAGCGCTACGACCCCGCAACTGGCGCCGAAGATGGTGCCCACCACCCGCTGCAGGGCGCGGGAGAGCACATTGCCCCAAAACGAGATGGGGCCCATCACCACCACCAGGGTGATCAGCGGCCAGGTGCTCTCCGGCAGTTTCAGCTCGCGGGTCAGCAGAAAGGTGAGCATAAAGGCGAGCGCAATGCGCAGGCCATGGACGATCCGGTAGCGGCCATAGACCAGCAGATCGAGTCGGGAGAGGGGGGCATCAAGACGCACGGTCTGCCTCCTGTCAGGTGGGGGACGGGGCGCCGTGCATCCGGCCAACGCCCCGTCGGGATTTAGGCCAGTCGTCCCTGCAGGGGGTGGATCCAGACCCGCTCGCCAACGGCGATCCCGGGTTGATCCGGTACGATTTCAATCAGGCAGTTGGCATCGGCCATGGAGCTGAGAATGCCGGAGCCCTGTGGCCCTGTGGTGCGCACCCGCAGCTGGCCGTTACGGTCCTGATGAAAGATGCCGCGCAGAAACTCGGTGCGCCCCGGGCGGCTCTTCATCTTCTCGTCTGCCAGTGCCGAGAGGCGCAGCGGCTGCCACCGCTTGCCTTGCAAGCGGGCGATGGCAGGCTCGACAAACTGCAGCACGCAGATCATCGCCGCTACCGGATTGCCCGGCAGGCCGAAGAAGGGGGTCTGCCCCAGCTTACCAAAGGCGAGCGGGCGGCCCGGGCGCATCTGGATGCGCCAGAAATCGATCTGGCCGAGCTCTGCCAGCACCAGCTTGATAAAGTCGGCGTTGCCCACCGAGACTCCGCCCGAGCTCAGCACCAGATCGGCACTGGCGGCGGCCTGCTCAAGCTGCTGGCGCAGAATGGTCTTGTCATCGGGAATGATGCCAAGGTCCATCACCTCGCAACCGGCGGCGCGGATAAGGGCCATCAGGGTGAAGCGATTGCTGTCGAAGATATGGCCGGGGGCGAGCTGCTCGCCCGGCGCCTGCACCTCGTCGCCGGTACTGAACAGCGCCACTTTCAGCGGGGTGCGCACAGTGAGACTGGCTTGACCGAGTGATGCCGCCAGCCCCAGCTGGGGGGCACCAAGCCAGGTACCGGCCGGGATGGCGACCGCACCTTTGGCGAGATCTTCCCCGGCGAGGCGCACATTCTGCCCCGCCCGGACTGGGGCGGTGACGGTGACCCACTCACCTTCAATATGCGTCTCTTCCCGCATCACCACGGTATCGACGCCGGGGGGCAGCGGAGCGCCGGTCATGATCTGCACCGCCTGACCGGCCAGCACAGGCTCGTGGCGCTGCTGGCCTGCCAGCACTTCCCCCACCAGTTGCCAGCGGCCGGCGGCGAGATCGTCGCTGCGAAGGGCAATGCCATCCATCGCCGAGTTGGCGTGGGGCGGTACATTGATGGGGCTTATCAGATCGGCGGCCAGCACGGCGCCGTGGCACTGGGCCAGCGGTTTGTCGCTGCAGGCGTTGCTCGGGGTGAGGGCCGCCAGAATGGCATTGCGGGCCGCCTCGACCGAGAGAAAGCCCTTGCCCGCCTCCGGCTCCTTGCTCTGGCAGCCGTCAAGCCAGCGGCAGACGAAGTCGGCAATGGCCGCCAGATCGTTGATATCGAGGCGGGGCAGGCTTGTCTGCTGTTGTTCGCCACTCTGTTGGGGCTGATCGCTGGCCAGCGCGATGATGTCGCTGTCTTCGGGGAAGAGCAGCGGCTTGCCAATCTCGGCGCGGTGCAGCTCGATTTTCGGGAAGTGTTCGTGCTTGAACCCCTCGACCAAGAGCAGATCGAGCTCTGTCTGATCGAAGCTGGCCAGCAGCTGGCGAAAGTCGGCTTCGGCCAGCTCGGTCTCGCCGTGCGTTGTTTCAGTAATGCGAGCATGACGACGGCGGGAGGCCACCATCATCTGCTGGGCACCCGCCTTGCGCAGGCGATAGCTGTCTTTGCCCGGTTGGTCGATATCAAAGTCGTGGTGGGCGTGCTTGAGCACCCCGATGCGCAGGCCGCGATCCACCAGCAGGGGGATCAACTGCTCCAGCAAGGTGGTCTTGCCGGTGCCGCTCCAGGCGGCGAAGCCGAGCAGGGGAAGAGTGGGGGCCGGGGTCATGAGGTGACTCCTTGTTGAGGGTCGATAGCCGGGGCGAGCAGACGGGCCTCGTAGGCGGCCAGCTCGGCAGGGCTGTTGAGATTGATAAAGGCATCCGGCTGATCGGCAAAGCTCACCACCGCCATATTGTGGCGGGCAAACCAGATATCGATTTTGCGCTCTCCCTCTGCCAGCGCAGCGGTGAGGGAGGGGAGCAGGGATTTGTGCAGCAGGGCCACCACGGGTTGCAGCCAGTCGCCATCGTGGGCCACTACCAGCTCGGTATCCGGGGTCAGGGCGGCGCGAAAGCGGCTCATCAGATCCAGCGGCAGGGCGGGGCCATCGCAGGGGACAAACAGCACCCAGTCGTGACGGGCGGCGGCAAGACCTGCCTGCATGCCCGCCAGCGGGCCTAGATAGTCGTTGTTGTCATCGCTGATGACCGGGGCCAGCGCCTGATAGCGGGTCTGACTGCGGTTGGCGTTGATTAGCACCTCATCCACCTGGGGGCGCAGGCGCGCCAAAACATGGTCGATAAGAGGGCGTCCTGCCAGTGCTACCCATCCCTTGTCTTCGCCCCCCATGCGGGTGGCGCGGCCTCCTGCCAGGATCACTGCTGATACGGCAACGGGATCAGAGTGGCTGTCGCTTTTTGAAGTCATGTCGCTCGATGATTTTTAAAGGGGTCGTCTCTTGCAGCTGGCCACGGGCGAGGGTCCATTGCCGCTCGCACAGGTCGGTCAATGCGTTGCTCTGGTGGCTGATGACGACCAGGCCGCTGCCATGTTCCCGCAGATCTTGCGCCAATGTGGCCATCAGGGCAACCGAATGTGTATCGAGATTGGCGGTGGGCTCATCCATCAGCAGAAAGGCCGGTTGTAGCGCCCAGGCGCGCGCCATTGCCAGCCGTTGCCGTTCGCCACCGGACAAAATGCTGATGTGCTCCCGCGCCAGCCCCTCCAACTCGACCCGGCGCAGCGCCTCGAACACCCGGATCTCGCTGCCGAGCTGTTTATCCAGCGCCCAAGCCACGTTGTCGTGCACCGTGCGATCGAACAGATAGGGGGTCTGGTGCAGATAGGTGACCCGGCCCGGCCCCAGATCCCGCTTGAGCAGCCGGTTGAGCCGCTGTTGCCAGCGCCCCGGCAGATTGGTGTGGCCGCGGGTGGGTGCCAGCAGCCCTGCCAGGATTTTGAGCAAGGTGGTCTTGCCCACCCCGTTGGCTCCATGCAGCCAGATGGCATCCCCCGGTGCGATGGCGAGCCGGTCAATCTCGAACAGCTGGCGCTCGCCAAAGCGCATCGTCAGCTGGTGGGCGGTCAGGGCCATGGGGTACTCCTGTTGGTACACAGTGGGGGCATGGTCAGTTCTTCAGATAGCTGTGGCCACGGCACGCGGTCAGCAGCAGGTTGAGCAAGAGGGCCAGGGTGAGCAGCACGATGCCGAGGGCCACCCCCTGGGTGAAGGCCCCTTTCTGGGTCTCCAGCGCGATGGCGGTGGGGATATTGCGGGTGAAATGCAGGATATTGCCCCCCACCATCATGGAGCAGCCCACCTCGGTGACGATGCGGCTGAAGGCGCCGATGATGGCGGCCAGCAGGCCAAAGCGGCATTCGTGCATCAGGCCGATCAGCGCCTTGGGCCAGGAGACCCCCAGGGTCAGGGCAGTCTCCCAGGCGCGCCGATCGCTCTGGACAAACGCCGCGTGGGCCATGGTGGCAATCACCGGAAAGGCGATCAGCATCTGCCCCACTACCATCGCCTGCTGGGTAAAGAGCAGCTTCCAGTCGCCAAAGGGGCCGGCCCGCGACAGCAGCATATAGAGCAAGAGGCCAATCACCACGGTCGGCACCGATTGCAGGGTATTGATGCAGGAGAGCCAGAGCCAGCGGCCGGGCAGCGGCAGATAGGCCAGGGCAAAGCCCAGCAGCAAGGCGGGCAGCAGCACCAGCAGCAGGGCGATGCAGGAGACGGAGAAGGAGACCCCCACCACCTGCCACAGTTCGGTGTCACCACTGAACAGCAGGGCGAGGGCAGCCAACGTAGTATCGAGCAGGGTCGGCATCAGGCGCCTCCCTCAGCGAACCGGGGGAGGGCCATCAAGGTCATCGCAGAGGTCAGGGTTGCCATTATTTCTCGTTGGCATCCGCTACAAACAGCGCCTGACCCGCCACCTTGAAGTCGCCGATCAGCTTCTGGCCATGCTCGGAGACCAGCCAGTTCTTCAGGGTGCGGGCCCCTTCGGTGTTGAGATCCGGGTAGCGCTTGGGGTTGACCAGGATCACCTGATAGGGGTTGAACAGGCGCTTGTCACCCTCCAGCAATACGGCGAGATCCAGCTTGCTCTGGTAGGCGAGCCAGGTGCCGCGGTCGGTCAGGGTGTAGGCACCCAGCTCCGAGGCCATGGTCAGGGTCGGGCCCATCCCCTGGCCGATGGATTTGTAACCGGCAAACTCGGGTTTGACGTCAGCCGCCTGCCACAGGGTCTTCTCCTTGATGTGGGTACCGGACTCGTCACCGCGGGAGATAAAGGCCTGGCCCTGCTCCTTGATGGCTTGCAGCCCTTTGGCTGCGTCGTGCAGTTTGCCGAGACCCGCCGGGTCTTTCGCCGGGCCGACGATAACGAAGTCGTTATACATCAGGTGTACCGGCTCGATGCCAAAGCCTGCGTCGACAAACTTCTTCTCGGCAGAGGGGGCGTGGGTCATCACCAGATCCGCGTCGCCATTCTCGCCCATCTTCAGGCTCTGGCCGGTACCGGCCGCCATCACCTGCACCGGATAACCGGTCTCCTTGGTGAACTGGGGCAGCAGCCAGCCCAGCAGACCGGACTGCTCGGTGCTGGTGGTGGTGGCGAGGCGGATCGGCGCTTTTGTGGCATTAGTATCCGCTTCAGTATCCGCTTCGGCGTGGGCCGCACCGGCGATCAGCAGGCTGGTGGCGAGGGAGAGGGCAAAACGTTTGAGGCTGGTTTTTATCGTCATTGTGATGCAACTTTTTCAGGGTGGCTGAGGAGAGGGCAAGAGTAAGCAAGCAGGGTGCCAAACCGTTCCTTTGCCGCTGCATTCACGGTTTGCCGTTTAAAAACAGAAGCTTATTAGAATCAATTAGGTGAGCTTGTTATCGCTTTTAATAATTGGTGTTGGTGCTTTTGATACGGTAAGGACAAAATGTCCCACTAAGGTTCCGGTTATCGGGACATTCACCGACCGTACGTGCATCCGAGGTACTTTTTTCCATGACACTCCCTCCCAGCCGCTGGTCTGCCCTCTCCCTGCTTATCGTTGACGATGAGCCCGGCATGCGCAGCTTTCTGGCCAAGGCGTTGGCCAAGCGTTTTGCCCAGATTGAGACTGCCGCCAGCGTGGAGGAGGCGGAAGCCCTGCGCTGCCGCCTTCACTTCGACCTTATCATCGCCGACATCCGGCTGCCGGGGCGCTCCGGCATCGAGTGGCACGAAGCCATCGACCCGGCCACTCGCCGCAGCGACATCATCTTCATGACCGGTTTTGGCGATATGGAGACCGCCCTCAAGGCGCTGCGCCTCGGCGCCAGCGACTTTATCCTCAAGCCCTTCAACCTCGATCAGATGGTGCAGGCTGTGGACAGAGTCATCGAGCGCCGCCAGATGGAGCGGGAGAACCTGCTGCTGCGCCGGGAGGTGAGCAAGCTGTTCCCGCCCACCCTGATTGGCGACAGTGCCAAGACCCGCGAGCTCAAGACGCTCATCGCCAGAGTAGCCCCCTCCAATGCCGCCGTATTGGTGGAGGGGGAGTCCGGCACCGGCAAGGAGTTGGTGGCTCGCGCCCTGCATCAACTCTCCGGCCGTATGGGGGCCTTTGTGCCCCTCAACTGTGCCTCCATCGCGCCGGAGCTGCTGGAAAGCGAGCTGTTCGGCCATGTGCAGGGGGCCTTTACCGGCGCCCGCAAGGGGCGCGACGGTCTGTTTCGGGTCGCCCATCAGGGCACCCTGTTTCTCGACGAGATCGGCGAAATGCCGCTAGCCATGCAGGCTTCCCTGTTGCGGGCGCTGGAGCAGAAGGCCATCCGCCCGGTGGGGGCTGAGCGTGAATTGGCGGTGGATGTGCGCATCGTCGCCGCCACCAACCGCAACCTCAAGGCCGAGGTGGAGGCGGGCCGCTTTCGCGAAGATCTCTTCTATCGCCTCAACGTGGTGGCGCTGCCGGTGGCCCCGTTGCGCGAACGCATCGACGATATCCCCGCGCTGGTGCACCACTTTACCCGCCAGCTCACCGCCGAGATGGGGATGGGTTCCTTGAGCTGGACCCACGAGGATGTGGTAGCGATGCAGGCCTATCCCTGGCCCGGCAACGTACGGGAGCTGCGCAACCTCATCGAGCGCTGCCTGCTGCTGGGCAAGCCCCCGGCGGATTACTGGCAGAGCAGCAAGCCCGCCGAGCAGGGGGCGAGCGAGGAGGGCTACCCGCTGGCGTGGCCGCTTGCCGAGGTGGAGAAGGCCCACATCCTGCAAGTAGTGGCGAGCCATGATGGCAACAAGTCGGCCGCCTCCCGGGTGCTCGGGGTGGCGCGCAAGACGCTGGATCGCAAATTCAAGGAGTGGGCCATCGAATGAGGAAGGCTGATCGGATGGGGTGGCGATGAAACTGACCCTGCTCTCCCGCTGCATGCGCGCCCTGTTGCCCCGTTGCGTTCGCACCAAAGTGCGCTGGCGCCTGCTGCTGCTTACTTCGGTGCCCATCATGCTCACCCTGGTGGGCATGATTGCGCTCACCCTCTACTGGACCCTCACCTACAGCTGGCAGAACCTGCTCACCACGGTGCGCAGCGATCTCGGGGTGGCCCATCACGCCATCACGGTGCAGCAGCAGCGCCAGACCGAGCATCTCGAGCATCTGCGCGATGCCTGGGCCTTTCAGCTGCGGCTGCGGGAATCGCCGGATTTGCTGCATGACTGGGTGATGCCGCTGGCGGCCAACTATGGTCTCGATTTTCTGCGCTTGCGCCGCGGCCCCGAGCTGGATCAGCTGACGGCGCAGGAGCGCGCCGCTCTCACGGCCGGACGCAGCGTCAGCCACTTTGTGGTCTGGTCGCAGCAGGAGATGCTCGCCCTCTCCCCGCAACTGGCCAAGCGGGCCGTGCTGTGGCAGCGGGATGGCACCAGGGTGGTGGAGAACAGGGGGTTGATCAGTCTGTCACTGACCCCTGTGATGGGCCGCGACGGCTCCCTTTGGGCCGTGCTGGAGGGGGGGGAGCTTGTCAACGGCAGCACCCGGCTGGTGGATGAGCTCAAGGGTCAGGTGTTTGCCAAAAACACTCTGCCGGATGGCAGTGTCGGCACCGTCACCCTGTTTCTCGACGATCTGCGGGTGAGCACCAACGTGCCGGTCAGCAGCAGTCGTCAGGTGGGTCGGGCGGTGGGCACCCGGGTCTCGCCGCCGGTGCGCGAACAGGTGCTGGGGCGAGGGGAGATGTGGGTTGACCGCGCCTTCGTCCACGACGCCTGGTATGTCTCGGGTTACGAGCCGCTGCTGGGAGCCAGGGGCGAGCGGATCGGCATGCTCTATGTGGGCTTTCTCGAGTGGCCCATTATCCGCACCTACCTCACCAATCTGGTGGAGCTGGGTTCCGGCGTAGTGCTGCTGTTGCTGCTCTCCGGCCTGCTGGTCTATCGCGGCGCGCGGGATCTCTTCTCCCCCATCGAGCGGATGCACAAGGTGGTGCGGCAGGTGCAGGCCGGGGAGTCGGCTCGCATCGGCCCGCTGGCCCTCGACCCTGACCACGAGCTGGCCCAACTCGGTCGCCAGTTCGACGCCATGCTGGACAGGCAAGAAGCGCATCAGCAGCAGATGGCTCGCAGCGCCGACGAGCTGGAGCAGAAGGTGGCCGAGCGTACCCAAAGCCTCGAGCTCAAGACCGCCGAGCTGGAAGATCATATTCATATGCTGACCGAGGCGCGCCAGCAGCTGCTGATCAGCGAGAAGCTGGCGGCCCTCGGCGAGCTCTCCGCCGGGGTGGCCCATGAGATCAACAATCCGCTAGCGGTGATCCTCGGCAATGTGGAGCTGATGAAGCTGGAGCTGGGGGAGGCGGCCGAGCCGGTCAGCGAGGAGCTGGCGCTGGTGCTGGCCCAGATCGAGCGCATTCGTGCCATCACCCGCAGCCTGCTGCAATACTCTCGCCCTGGCGATTACGAGACCGCGCCGGTGTGGCAGCACCTCAACCCCATCATCGAGGAGAGCCTGACCCTGGTGCGCTCCGCCCTGCGTCAGCAGCAGGTGGAGCTGGTGGCCGATCTCAAGGCCCAGCAGCCCATCGAGGCGGATCGCCAGCAGCTGTTGCAGGTGCTGATAAACCTTCTGGTCAACGCCAGCCACGCGCTGTGGGAGCAGGGGGAGATCCGGGTCGAGAGCCGCGACTGGGTCGATGAACTGGGTCAGCTGCGCGGGGCAGAAGTGCGGGTGATCGATAACGGCAGCGGCATCGAGGCGGCCATTATCGACAAGATCTTCGACCCCTTCTTCACCACCCGCGCCACCGGCACCGGTCTGGGGCTGGCCCTGAGTCACCGCATCATCAGCCGCTGGGGTGGGGAGCTGTTGGTGGACTCCACCCCGGGGCAGGGGAGCTGCTTTACCGTGCGGCTGCGCAGCCACGCCCTGCTGCCCAGCGGCAGCGAGCCCGCGAAACTGGAAGGGTGGCGCATTGCCCTCAATGCCGAGGGGCGTGAGACAAGCGATTGATGCTGTTATAAAAAGGCCCGTTATAAAAACAGCCCGTCAACATGGTTGGCGGGCTGTTTTGTTGGTGGGTGAGTGGTTATTTACTGCGGACTCCACACCAGCTTGCCGCTCTGGGTCAGGTCATAGCCGCCGAGGCGGGCCGCCAGCTCGCGTCCCTCGGGGGATTGCAGCCAGCCGATCAGCTGTTGCAGCAGGGTGCGAAAGAAGACCCCCTGCGGCATCACCAGATCGAAGCACTCCTGCGACAAGGGCATAAAGCCGAGGCCAAACTCGGTGGCGGTACTCTGGGCGCCGGGCCCGACATCCGCATCGCCGCGGCTGATGGCGGCAGCCAGCTCCCGCTCGCTATTGACCTCGAGGGTGCGCTCCAGCCGGGTCAGCGACTCCCCCTGAGTTTGCAGCCACTCCTGCAGGGCGCGCTGGCTGCCAGCCCCCTCCTGACGCATGGCCCAGCGCCAGTCGAGCGCCTCTTTCGCCTCCTTGGGTTGCAGCCCCTGCCGCAGCACCAGCCCCTGCACCCGCCTGAATCCATGAACGATCACCCATTGCCGGTGGCCCTGATACTGCTGCACCAGCGCCGGATGGCGCAGGTGGGCCTCTTCGGCCTGCCCCCAGTGGATGGCGCAGAGATCCACATGGCCGCGCGCCAGCATCGCCAGCCCCTGACGGGTGCCGCACGGGGTGTAGCCCACCAGTGCCTGGGTGCCGAGCTGCTGTGCCAAGCGGCTGCTGGCGTAGTGCAGCAGCACATCGTCCGAGCCCGCCAGCAGCAGCCGGTCGTTCATCACCCCCTCGTGGCAACTGCCGAGCAGCCAGCGATCGAGCAGGGAGCGGGGAAACAGCCACTTTCCGGTCGCCTTGGTGGCGGGGATGCGCGCCTCGTTGGCGAGCTGGTAGACCTTCTTCTCGTTGAGATCGAGGTATTCCGCCACCTGCTTCACGTTCATAAACTCGTTCATGACTTAATCCCGCATCCCGCGACCGGCCGGACTGGGCGCCAGCACCGGCGGCTTCTCGTCCAGCTCGATATGGTCGTGGCCGCTGAATACCTCGAAATGGCGCCCTTTGGCGCGGGCAATCATGGTGATACCGAGCTGACGGGCCAGATCCAGCCCCATCTGGGTGACGCCGGAGCGCGACAGCAGCACAGGAATGCCCATCTGCGCCACCTTGATCACCATCTCCGAGGTGAGCCGCCCTGTGGTGTAGAAGATCTTGTCGTGGCCACTCTCGCCGCGCATCCAGAGCTCGCCCGCCAGAGTATCCACCGCATTGTGGCGCCCCACATCCTCGACAAAGGAGAGGATTTCGCTGCCGCGACAGATGGCGCAGCCATGCACAGCACCCGCCATCTTGTAGGTTTCGTTATGAGCCGACAGCGCCTTGAGCAGGGCGTAGAGAGTACTCTGTTTAAGCTCGGGCGCCGCTAGCACGACCCCTTCGAGCTTTTTCATCACGCTGCCATACATGGTGCCCTGACCGCAGCCGGAGGTGACCGTCTTCTTCTCCAGCGCTTGGTCGAGATCGGCGGCCTGCTGACTGCTCACCACGGCGGCGGCCTCGCTCTCCCAGTCGACGATCACCGACTCGATGGCTGCAATATCCTCGATAAAGCCCTGATTTTTCAGATAACCCAGCACCAGCGCCTCGGGGCGGGCCCCCAGCGTCATCAGGGTTACGATCTCCTTCCAGTTGAGGTAGACCGTCAGTGGCCGCTCACAGGCGATTTGGCGGGTGTTCATCGTGCCCTGTTCATCCATCACCTCGACGGCCATGGTGAGCTGGGCGGCGGCATTGCTTTTGATAAAGGTCGGTGTCATGGGCCCCTCGCGACCGATTGCCAGGATCTAAGGGGAGGGATACAGCAAGTTTTGTTCCAGATTACTTTTGGTTTAGGTTCTCTTCTTATGGAGTTGAGTAGGTTCGAATAGCAAAGCGTATTCGAACAATCGCGATATTCGTGGCATTGAAATTGTGCGTATTGCGTCGGGTAGTAACACAATGTGTGGCTTTACGGCTATCAAAGGAAAACGGGATGGCAAATTGGCAACGAGCAAGGCAGCCCAGTGTAATTTGGTTCTTTACCGTTAACCTCCTGAAACGGCGCGAAAACCGGTTGCTGGTGACGCAGATCGGTTGCGCCATGTCGTTGCCAAGGTGAAACAGGCTCGCCCTACCTGACTATCTTCATTGAATTCTCTCCTTACCAGAGGGGGAGATTGATTTTCCTCTGCGTTGGCGGTTGATAAAAAGTTACTTCTCTTGTGTCTTGCCACTATAGATTTACGTAGTTAGACCCGGCTGCGACATTGCGAACGGGGTATTTGGCTGCGTAATTATTGGGAGCATTTTATTCGGGCTGAAGAGGATTGCCGTCGCCATATGGATTATGTCCATCGTAATCCACTTAAGCATGGCCATGCAATCCTCTTAATGTTTTTTGTCGCTCTTGTCTAACCTATGGCCTTGATTATAGGTCTGAGACTGTTAGTACTTGCAGTAAAGTGTCATCGTAACTTTCGATTTCAGATAAGCGAATAGCTTGATTTAATAGCATGGATTCAAATAAATTTCTGGCAAGACGGCCATTTGCGAACATATCAGTTGAGTTTCTATAGTTTGAAAACTTATCAATCAATGCGATTTCTAGTTCCTTCTCTAATGTGTAGTCATTTCTTTCAGCCATTCTTTTTACGATGCTGACCAATTCTTCATTGCTGTAGTCTTCGAACTCAATAAAAAAGTTAAAGCGAGATTTAAGGCCAGGGTTTGCATTCAAAAATTGCTCCATTTCGTTTTTATAGCCTGCGACAATAATTACAATGTCATCACGGTAATTCTCCATGGCAACCATAAGAGTTTCTATTACTACCTTGCCAAAGTCATTATCATCACCAGCTAAAGCATATGCCTCATCAATAAAAAGAACACCACCTTTGGCTTCTTCAAGAATCTTGTTAGTAATTATCTCTGACTTTCCAATATATTCTCCAACAAGGTCTGAACGCTTGACTTCTCTAAATCCCCCTTGACTAACCAATCCATAAGCTTTAAATAATTTACCAATAATCCTAGCTACAGTGGTTTTGCCTGTTCCTGGGTTACCAGTAAATACAATATGTCTTCCAACTGAAACGGACTGTAAGCCTAATTTTTTCCTTTTCTGTTGAATTGTACTAAAAGCAATAAGCTCTTTTATTTTTCTCTTAACACTAGACAAACCTACTATGTCGTTTAGTTCATTCTGAATGGAAGATATTTCATTGCACACAATGTTAGTGGTTTTCTTTAAGTTTGTTTGCGCCCCGCAAAGATTACAGATTGATGTTATAGAGGCCTGTTTTCCATTGTATTTAATATTGAGTGTTGAACATATCATTTTAATGTCATGATATGTAAGGCAATTTAAAATTTGCGACATGTGCAATGACGTGAGGGCTCGATTAATTAATTCGCTTTTGCATCCAGTGCCACTTAAACCGTTTTCCCTAAGGACCATCTGCAAATCATATTTATAGAGCTGATTTAAAATATCGAAAGGTTTCATTATGTATCTCATTGTTTTCAATGGTTATTAGAAATTTGAAATTCGAAACCCATACATATTTAGTGGGTTCGATTGATACACATTACTGTCTGTGATTACGCTTTTCAATAACAGAGGAAAAAATTGAGAGATAAGAGCTTGGATTGATATTCTCCTGTTGGGAATTGTTCGAATGGCGAAGCGTATTCGAACGGTAGTGTATTGGAATTGCTGCGTCCCCTGTCCGCCTTGATGGAACACTCCATCCTGCCTTGGCCCCACTCTTGCTAAGTCTTATCCCATTGATGGTCGTGGCCGCCATAAATCTCCTGCCGTGATCCGCCCCGAACAGGGTGGATCACGGGGGAGGGCGGCCCGGCAGAGACCTTCTGATGGGAGCCGTGACAGTGCAAGAGACAACCAAACCCCTCTCCCCGCAGCGCTGGCTGCAACTGGAGTTAAAGGCCATCAACAGCCAGGTTGGCCGCTGGCAGAGCCGCCGTTTCGAGATAGCGGCGCTCCATCCCGCCGAGCCCGAGGCTGCCGGTGCCTTGCCCCTTACCCTGTTTCGCGATGAGCGGGGGGATTATCGCTTCAACCTGAGCTCCGGCTCGCCCCGCCTGTTTGTCACCGGAAGCCGCGTGGACAGTGGCTTTGTGGCCGATGGCTTCACCCTGAGCCAGACCGTGGCCGCCGCCTATATGGATGGCGAGCGGCAGGTGCTCTCCTGCCCGCTGCCCGAGGCGCTGCAAGCCTGGGTGGAGGCCTTTATCGGTCGTCACGGTGAGCTGCTGGAGGCCCGCCGCAAGGGCAAGAAGGGCAAGGGGCGGGCGCAGGATCAGCTGGGTGTCGATAGCCAGGATCAAGCCAGCTGTGGCGCCGTCAAGGCCACCGGCCCCGATGGCCGCGAGCGTGGCAGCGACGCCGGAACCTGTGCTGTAAACAAGGCCGGAAACAGCGCCCATGAGTGAGTTCCTCAAGCGCTGGTCGTCTCGCAAGAGCGAGGCGCGCAAGCATCAGCCATTGCAGCCACGAGAAGAGGCCACCCCTGAGGCGCTTGCGACCCCTATCGATGGCAGTGGCGAAGCTGAAACTCCAGATACTGCGCTGGATAGCCCCGTAGTCAGTACTGACAAGGGGAGCGAAGTTCCTCTCCACCTCGAAGGGGAAAAGCCGCGCGGATCAGAGCCCAAAACGGCCCCTTCAGAGAAGCCGGTACTCCCCGACAAGGAGGCACTGCGGGCCATGTTTCGCAGCTACAAGCCGGATGGGCTCGACGACTACACCCAAGATTTCAGCCAGCCCGAATTGCTGCCCGCAGCCCTGAGCGCCGGGCTGCGCAACTGGCTGGTGGAGCAGGTGAGCACGCCCGATGGCGAAGCGCCTCATTTAACCGCTGCCGCCCCCGACCCGGCGATTGTGGCCGCCACGGCCATACCCAGCGAACCGCAAGGGTTGGCTGATAACCATTCTCAAAACCCTACCGATGATCGGGACATTTTGGTTGGCCATGATGGACAAAATGTCCCAACCAAGGGTGGGGGAATGGAGCATTTGGGATCCTGACTCCCTGCCAGTCACTTTTTTCCTGGGGGAGTTGGCTCGGCTCTTGCTCTCCCAGCTGACCAACAAGCACGCCATCCCACGAGGTGGCGCGCACAGGAGTGCATGTGAGCATCGAACAACCCATAACAACATCCGTCGCAACTCTGACCGCCGATGGCGTGGCCGCGCGCAACGAACGTGCCCGCGCCCATGCCCTGCAGCATACGGTCAAGACCGACAACCTGATCCCGACCACCGTCTCCTACCAGAGTCAGGGGCGCTTGTTGCTGGTCGGCCCGGAAGACAGCATTCGCCGCGCCGCCAGTCTGCTGCCCCAAGGCGTGATGCCGACCCTGCTGGTGACCGAATCCATTTATGACGCCGAGGCGGCGGATCTCGAGGCCATCTTCGAGGCTACCGCCACCCTGGATGCCCTGACCCTGCGCGAGCCGAGCCTGACCGGGTATCTCGGCCAGTTCCAGCTCACCGGCCTCAATGGTCAGGGTGAGCGGGTTAACCTTGCGGCGCTCTGCTTTTCACAACAAGCGACGATGGGTAGTGAGCCGCGCTTCGATTTGGTGGCTGATCTGGGCCGCGTCCCGCTGTTTGCGCTGGAACGCCCGCCAGTCGGTTATCTGCATCTTGCCGATGATCAAGGGCTGGCCGAACGGCTTGCCGAGCTCTGTGCGCTGACAGGTATTTTTGACAAGCCTCGCTATTTTCGCCTCGACCCCGAGGCGTGCGCCTTTACCGCCCGCGGCGTGCCCGGTTGCAGCCGCTGCCTCGATGTCTGCCCGACCGATGCCCTCAAGCCCATTAATGGCCGCATCCAGATCGATCCCCATCTCTGTCAGGGCTTCGGTAGCTGCGCCTCTGCCTGTCCGACCGGGGCGATTGCCTATCACCAGCCCGATGCCAACACCAGCGGCGACTACCTGCTGCGCTTGCTCAAGCACTACCGGGATGCGGGCGGCGAAGCGCCGCAGTTGCTGATCGCCGGTGAAAACGAGCGCGAATGGGTGGAAGCCGATCTCACCCGCCTGCCCGCCAACTGGCTGCCGGTCTGGGTGGAGGAGAGCGCGAGTTTAGGCATCGAGAGCTGGTTCGCCGCCCTCGCCTATGGCGCCAGTGCGGTGCGCATTGCGCTCGGTGATGATGCTCCCGCAAGTGTGCGGGCATTGGTTGAGCGGGAGCTGGCGAGCGCCGCCGTGCTGTTGGCGGGCGCCGGTCTTGCTGCCAATCGTATTGCCCTGTTTAACGGCGATGCCGAAATGGATGAGTCTCTTTACGCGCAGTCAGCCGTTGCCCTGCTGGACAAGCCGCTGAAAGGGGATAAACGGGAGAACCTGTTTGCCGCCTTCGATGCCCTCTGGCAGGCCAACGAAGGGAACCGCGAGCCGCTGGCGGTGCCTCACGGCGCCCCATACGGCAGAGTGGAATTGAAAGAAGCTGACTGCACCCTCTGCATGGGCTGCGTGGCGGTCTGCCCGAGCCGCGCCCTGCATGCGGTTGGGCACACGCCAGGCCTTAACTTTATCGAGCAGGATTGCATCCAGTGCGGCATGTGCGAAAAGGCGTGCCCCGAGCAGGCCATTGTACTGGTGCCTCGCCTGCAACCTGTGCCCGAGGCGCGCCGCGCCGTGCAGAGCCTGAAAGCCGAAGAGGCTGCCTGCTGCATTCGCTGCGGCAAGCCGTTCGCACCCGCCTCTATGATCCGCCGCATCCAGCAAAAACTGGCCGGTCACTCCCACTTCCAGAACGAGGCCGCCCAGCGGCTGCTGATGTGCGAGGACTGTCGCGTCAAGGATGTGTTTGCGGCGCTGGCGGCGGATCCCGTCTCCCAGCTCAAGGTATGAGGGGCCAGTGATGAGTGAACAACATAACGAAAAGGCTGGCGAACTGACCATGACCGAACTGGAACAGAGTAGCGCCGATCTCTACGCCCTGCTGGCAAGCCTCTGGCGCGCCGCCCCCCGTGGCGAACAGCTCGCCTGGCTGCAAGGGTTGCAGCCGATGCCGGGCCCCTTTGCCAGAGGGCTCGGGCTGGTGCAGCTGGCGGCCAGCAGCCACCACGAAAACGAGCTTGCCGAGGAGTATCAGGATCTCTTTATCGGGCTGGGGCGCGGGGAGATCGTGCCGTTTGCCTCCTGGTATCTCACCGGCTCATTGATGGAGCTGCCGCTGGCGGTGCTGCGCGCAGATCTGCAGTCCCTCGGTTTCGAGCGCCAGAGCGGAGTGTGCGAGCCGGAAGATCATCTGGCCGCCCTCTGTGAGGTGATGGCGGTACTGATTGCCGAGCAGCACCCGGAGCGCAACCGCTTCTATGAACGCCACCTTGCCCCCTGGGTACTCGCCTGCTGCCGCGATCAGCAACAGGCGAAAGGGGGCAGCTTCTACCGGGCGGTCGGCGCCCTTGCCGAAGATTTCTTCAAGCTGGAAAACGAATTGCGCCTGCCGTTTGGTGCCTGCGTGGTGCCGGGCTGAACGCCCTTATCAGCGCATAACAAGAGCTGCGCATAACAAAACGAGCAGACGAGATATCCCATTGGACGCGAAGCTGGCGCGCAGGCGCCAGCAAGAACAACAACAGAGGTCACAAGAATGAGCGATGAACAGCTGAAAGACCCGTCTCGCCGCAATCTGATCAAGGGAGTTGGCGTGGTCGCCACCATAGGCGTGCTAGCCGGTGCCACCGGTCGGGTGGTGGGCAAAGAGGTGCTGACCCACGACACCGAGCCTGACAAGGGCTATCGGGAGACCCCCCATGTTCACGACTTTTATCGCACCCTGCGCGGCACCGACTGAGCCGGATCAGTGAAGGAGAACTCATGAAACTGACAAAACGTGCCGAGCAGCCCCAGGTGGGCGAGCAGGGCAATAAGGCCATTCGCGGTCAGGGGCTGACCCGTCGCGCCTTTATGGTCAACTCCGGTCTGGTGGCCGGTGGCGCCGTGGCCGCCGGTTGGCTGGCGCCAGCCATGATGCAGCGGGCCGAAGCCAAAACCGTGGCGGCCGACGTGCCGGTCGAGGTGAAGCGCACCATCTGTTCCCACTGCTCGGTGGGCTGCGGCGTCTATGCCGAGGTGCAGAATGGCGTCTGGACTGGTCAGGAGCCAGCATTCGATCACCCCTTCAACCTTGGCGGTCACTGTGCCAAGGGGGCGGCCCTGCGCGAGCATGGCCACGGTGAGCGTCGCCTCAAGTACCCGATGAAGCTGGTGGGCGGCAAGTGGCAGCGCATCAGCTGGGATCAGGCCATCGAAGAGGTGGGCAACGAGGTGCTGCGCCTGCGCAAGGAGTCCGGCCCCGACAGCGTCTACTGGCTCGGCTCCGCCAAGCACTCCAACGAGCAGGCCTACCTGTTTCGCAAGATGGCGTCCCTGTGGGGCACCAACAACGTGGATCACCAGGCGCGGATCTGCCACTCCACCACGGTCGCTGGCGTAGCCAACACCTGGGGCTACGGCGCCATGACCAACAGCCTGAACGACATGCACAACAGCAAGTCGATCATGTTTATCGGCTCCAACCCGGCGGAGGCTCACCCGGTCGCCATGCAGCACATCCTGCTGGCGAAAGAGCGTAACGGCTGCAAGATCCTGGTAGTCGACCCGCGTCGCACCCGCACCGCCGCCAAGGCTGACATGTACCTCTCTCTGCGTCCGGGTACCGACGTCGCCTTTATCTGGGGCATGCTCTGGCACATCTTCAAGAACGGCTGGGAAGACAAGGAGTTCATCCGCACCCGCGTCTACGGCATGGATGAGGTGCAAAAAGAGGTGGCGCGCTGGACCCCGGCCGAAGTGGAGCGGGTGACCGGCCTCAACGAACAGCAGGTCTATGGCGCCGCCAAACTGCTTGCCGACAACCGCCCCGGCTGCGTGGTCTGGTGCATGGGCGGCACCCAGCACACCACCGGCAATAACAATACCCGTGCCTACTGCATCCTCGAACTGGCCCTCGGCAACGTGGGCAAGAGCGGAGCGGGCACCAACATCTTCCGTGGTCACGACAACGTGCAGGGCGCCACTGACTTTGGCGTCACCTCCGACTCCCTGCCCGGTTACTACGGGTTGGAAGAGGGCTCCTGGAAGCACTGGGCCCGGGTGTGGGACGTCGATTACGAGTGGATCAAGGCGCGCTTTGACAACAAGGCCTACAACGGCAAGCTGCCGATGAACAACAACGGCATTCCGGTCTCCCGCTGGGTGGACGGGGTGCTGGAGAATGCCGATCTCATCGAGCAGGGCTCCAATATCCGCGCCATGTTCTACTGGGGCCATGCGGTCAACTCCCAGACCCGCGGCCCGGAAATGAAGAAGGCGATGCAAAAGCTCGACATGATGGTGATTGTCGACCCGTATCCCACCGTTGCCTCGGTGATGAACGATCGCACCGACGGCGTCTACCTGCTGCCGGCCACCACCCAGTTCGAGACCTATGGGTCCGTTACCGCCACCAACCGTTCCATGCAGTGGCGTGACAAGGTGATCGAGCCCCTGTTCGAATCCAAGGTGGACCACGAGATCATGTATCTGCTGAGCAAGAAGCTCGGTTTTGCCGACCAGCTGTTCAAGCACATCAAGGTAGAGAACAACCAGCCGCTCTTGGAAGACATCACCCGCGAGTACAACCGCGGTATGTGGAGCGTGGGCTACACCGGCCAGAGCCCGGAGCGGCTCAAGGCGCACCAGCAGAACTGGCACACCTTCCACAAGACCAACCTCAAGGCCGAAGGTGGCCCGGTCAGTGGCGAAGTGTATGGTCTGCCGTGGCCCTGCTGGGGTACCCCGGAGATGAAGCACCCCGGCAGCCACATCCTCTACGACACCAGTATTCCGGTCTCAGAAGGGGGCGGCGGTTTCCGTGCCCGTTTCGGCATCGAGTATCAGGGGGTCTCGCTGCTCGCTGAAGACTCCTGGCCAAAGGGAAGCGAAGTAGAAGATGGCTATCCCGAGATCACTGCCGACCTGATGAAGCAGCTCGGCTGGTGGGATGAGCTGACCGAGGCCGAGAAGAAAGAGGCCGAGGGCAAGAACTGGAAGACCGACCTCTCCGGCGGCATTCAGCGGGTTGCCATCAAGCACGGCTTCGTCCCGTATGGCAACGCCAAGGCGCGCTGCGTGGTGTGGACCTTCCCGGATCAGGTGCCCAAGCACCGCGAGCCGCTCTACACCCCGCGCCGTGATCTGCTGGCCGACTACGCCACCTGGCCTGATTCGAAGAGCCTGTGGCGCCTGCCGACCCAGTACGCCTCGGTGCAGGAGAAGGATGTCAGCAAGGAGTTCCCCATCATCCTCACCTCGGGCCGTCTGGTCGAATACGAGGGGGGCGGTGACGAGACTCGCTCCAACCCCTGGCTGGCTGAATTGCAGCAGGAGATGTTCGTCGAGATGAACCCGGCGGATGCCAACGACGTCGGCGTGCGCGACGGTCAGGATGTGTGGGTCGAGGGGCCGGAAGGGGGCCGGGTCAAGGTGAAGGCACTGGTGACCCCGCGGGTCAAACCGGGGCTCGCCTTTATGCCGTTCCACTTCGGCGGCCACTTCGAGGGCAAGGATCTGCGATCCAAATATCCGGAAGGGTCTGACCCCTATGTGCTGGGGGAGTCGGTCAACATAGTCACCACCTATGGTTATGACCCGGTCACCCAGATGCAGGAGACCAAGGTCACCCTGTGCCGTTTTCGCAAAGTAGGAGCCTGATCCCATGGCCAGAATGAAATTCATGTGTGACACCAAGCGCTGCATCGAGTGCAACGGCTGTGTGACGGCGTGCAAGAACGAGAACGACGATGCCCTGGAGTGGGGCATCCAGCGCCGCCGGGTGGTGACCCTCAACGACGGCCTGCCGGGGGAGACCTCCATCTCGGTCGCCTGCATGCACTGCACCGACGCTCCCTGCATGGCGGTCTGCCCGGCCGACTGCTTTTATCACACCGACGACGGCATAGTGCTGCACAACAAGGATCTCTGCATCGGTTGCGGTTACTGCCTGTTTGCCTGCCCGTTCGGAGCGCCCCAGTTCCCGAAGACCGCCGCCTTCGGCGATCGGGGCAAGATGGACAAATGCACCTTCTGTGCCGGCGGCCCGGAAGAGGATCACAGCGAGGCGGAGCGCCAGAAGTACGGTGCCAACCGTATCGCCGAGGGCAAGCTGCCCATGTGTGCCGAACTCTGCTCCACCAAGGCACTGCTGGCGGGGGATGCGCAGGTGATCTCCGACATCTTCCGCGAGCGGGTTGCCTATCGCGGTGCTCCTCACGCAGCTTGGGGGGCTGATGAACAGGCGCTCTATCGCGACGCCAGCAAACCTCACGATGGCAGAGGCAAGGGGCTCAAGCTTGGCAAGCAGGAGGATGGCCAATGAGACACTGGCTGACAGCGCTGCTGACGGCCTTGCTGCTGTTCAGCGCGCCCGGCTTCGCTGATGCGCAGAAAGAGGCGGTCGGCTTTGCCGGTGCCGATTATTGGCGGGCGGTGAAGGATGGGCAGGAGGGGGTGACCACCTCCCGCTCGCCGGAGCACGGGGTACTTATCTCGGTGCCGGGCCAACTCTGGTTTGAGGTGAAGACCAAGTGGGTGTCGCCGCTCGGTGCCATCGCTATTTTCGGGTCGCTCGCCATGTGTGGCCTGATGTATCTGGTGGTGGGGCAGACCAAGCTCTCCAAACCGCGCACCGGGCGCAAGCTCAAGCGCTGGAGCAGGCTGGATCGGGCGCTGCACTGGACCACGGCGGCCATGTTCCTGACCCTCTCCGGGTCGGGGCTGGCCATCATCTACGGCAAGTACTTCATCAAGCCGGTGGTGAGCCTCGGGGTGTGGGAGAACTGGATCTGGTTTGCCAAGGTGTTCCACAACTACGTGGGGCCGCTCTTCTTCCTCTGCCTGATGGGGGTACTCATCAAGTGGTTCCGCCACAACATCGTCAACATGGTGGATGTGCAGTGGTTCATGAAGTTTGGCGGCATGCTCGGCAAGCACAAGGGAAGTCACCCCTCGGCGGGCTTCTCCAACGGTGGCGAGAAGGCGATCTTCTGGCTGCTGATCTGGTTTGGCGGAATAGTCGTGGCGACCGGGCTGTTCCTCGATTTCCCCATCTTTGGCCAGCTGCGCCGCCAGATGGAGTGGGCCAGCTTTATCCATATCGTCGGCGCCTTGATCCTTATCTGCGGTTTTATCTTTCATATCTACATGGGGCTGTTCCAGCTGGAAGGGGCGCTGGAGGGGATGGTGACCGGCGAGGTGGACGAGACCTGGGCCAAGGAGCACCACGACCTCTGGTATGAAGAGGTGAAACACACCCTCGATGAGCCCAAGGCGGGCAAATCAAGTTGATGGTCGACAAAGAGTAAAGAGAAGGGGCGCTGCGGCGCCCCTTTTGATGGCGGGTCGATGGTGATGGCAAATTGATTGAGCGATGCCGCAAACGGCGATGGTTTTTTGGGCCACCTTGAGCAACAGTAACAGGGGTTCCATTCACACAAGGGATGACAAATGATGAGAAAAGCATGGCTGGCAGCGGTATGTGCATCTGCGCTCTTCGGTGGTATTGCGGGCGTGGCGCAGGCGGCTGACGGGATCAAGACCCAGCAGGTGCAGTTCAAGAAGGGGGAGTCAGGGGCGACTATCAACGGCACCATTCAGGGTAGCCAGACCCTCGATTACAAGCTGACGGCCAACAAGGGCCAGAGCATGGTGGTGATCCTGACCGGCAAGCCCTACTTCAATATTCTGCCGCCGGGCAGCAAGGGGGAGGCGATGTTTATCGGTTCTACCGAAGGGAACAACTTTGAGGCGACCCTGCCCGCCAAGGGCACTTATACCATTCGGGTCTACCAGATGGGGGCGGCCGAGAGCAGCAAGGCCAAGACGCCGTTCAAGCTGGAGGTGGGCATCAGCGGCTAATGCCAGCAGCTGACAAGCATCACAGAGGTGGCGGCCACAAAGGGCCGCCACCGTTGTTTTATCCCCTCTGTTTTTGCCTCGCCAAGGTCAATATTCCCCCCGGGCCAGCCGTTCGAAGTAGCGCTTATAACGTCCGCTGGCGATGGCCTGCTGCAACTGCTGATTGAATTGATCCCGCAGTTTGGCTGAGCCCGGCATCTTGCGCGGGAACATCACGAAGCTGTCGTTGCGCAGAAAAGGGGTTTGACTGTGGGTGATGAGTGCCGCGCTGGCGGGGTCGAGCTGGCTCTGCAACTCGGCCAGACCGACTCGCAGCTCTTGTGGATAGAGGTCGATCCGCCCGCGCAGCAGCTTGCCGAAATTCTGCTTCACGTCGGTGACTTTCTGTTGGGTTACCTTGCCATCGGCCACCATCTTGTCCAGCTCGGGCCCGTAGCTATAGGCGATATCACCCCCCAACCGCATACCGATGATCTGCTCAAGGCGCTCGGCCTGCAGCTGCCGTGATTTGAGGGAGAAGAAGACAAACTGCTCCTGCAGCACCGCTTCGCTAAACAGAAAATCCTGCTCCCGCTCCGGTTTGTGCATCCAGACGGCGGTGGCGTCGTAGAGCTGGCTGTTGGCCGCCAGCGAATAGACCCGGCCCCAGGGGGCGAAGTGGAACTTCACCTCATAGCCCGCCTCCTTGAACAGATCGCTGATAAGGTGGGCCACTGGACCGTGCTGTTTTGACTGCTCGGAGACGAAAGGGGGCCATTCACCCACGATGATGTTGAGCACCCGGCCCGGAGCGGCGAGAGCCGACTGGCAGGTCAGAAACAACCACAGAGCAAGCAGCGGGATCAGGCGCATGGCAGAAAGAAGGGGACGCAGGCTGGCAGAGGCGAGGGCATCAGGTCACTCCCGGCTGTGATGCGGTGAAAGGGGCTGGGTTGCCCGCAATGCTAACATGAGTCTCATTCCTTGCCGTGGATATTTGTCTCGTCGGGGCCGCCGGGCGCCTATTTTGGCCGCAGGGTATGCCCAAGCTCACAAAACCGATCGAGTAAACGTCATATGATTGATTTCATTATGAGTCTTGCTCTCCTGCCGAACGGCAATTTCACGTAAATCAAAGAGAATGACTATGGCTACCGGACAATATCTGCTGTGGAAAGATGCACAGGGACAGGATTTTCGCCCCGTTGCACTGACCGGCACTGATCTGCTTAACAATCGATACCTCAACAAGGGCACAGCCTTCACCGAACAGGAGCGGGCCGATTTTGATCTCGATGGTTTGCTGCCGCCTCAGGTGCAAACTTTTGAAGCCCAGCTCGAGCGAGTGTATGAGGGGTTCAAGAGCGCTTGCAGCGATATCGAGAAGTACCAGAACCTGCGTGCCCTGCAGGATCGCAACGAGACTCTCTTCTATGCCCTGTTGTCACGCCATGTGGAGGAGATGACTCCCTACATCTATACCCCGACCGTGGGCAAGGCGTGTCAGGAGTTCAGCCACCGCTTCCAGAAGCCGCGGGGCCTCTACATCACCCCGGACAACGTGGATGACATGGGCAGTCAGGCCCGTCACTTCGATGCCAAATCGATCCGCATCATAGTCGTCACCGATAGCCAGGGCATTCTGGGGATCGGCGACCAGGGTGTTGGCGGCATGGGGATCCCCATCGGCAAGCTGGCGCTCTATACCTTGGGTGCCGGTATTCACCCCGCCTGCTGCATGCCCATCGCGCTGGATGTGGGCACCGACAACCAGAAACTGCTCGATGACCCCATGTATCTGGGCCGCCCGCACAAGCGCATTCGCGGCAAGGAGTATGAGGAGTTCATCGACAAGTTCGTGCAGGGGGTCAAGCGCCACTTCCCCAACGCCGTGCTGCAGTGGGAAGACTTCAGCAAATCCAACGCCTTCAACAATCTGGCCCGCTACCAGCAGGCACTGCCGTCATTCAACGATGACATTCAGGGCACCGGTGCCGTGGTACTGGCGGGCATCATAGGGGCTGTCAAGGTCAAGGGTGAGACCCTGGGCCAACAGAACTATCTGGTCTATGGCGCGGGTGCAGGCGGGGTCGGCGTGGCGGATCAAATCTGCGCTGGGATGATCCGCGAGGGAATGGATCCGCAGGCGGCCCGCGATCGCATCTACATTCTGGATACCCAGGGGCTGGTGTGTGATAACCGGGATGGGCTTGATGAGTACAAGCGTCGCTACGCCAAACCGGGGCTGCTGCTGGCCGGTTGGGACACCGAGGTGCCCGGCAAGGCTAATCTGGCCGATGTGCTGCGTCATGTGCCCATTACCGTGCTGCTGGGTACCAGTGGCTCGGGCGGTGCCTTCCAGGAAGAACACATCCAGCTGATGCTGCAGCATTGCGAGCGCCCCATGGTGTTCCCGCTCTCCAACCCGACCGCCAACTGTGAAGCGCTGCCGGAAGATATCTACCGTTGGAGCAATGGCAAAGCCATTGTTGCGACTGGCAGCCCGTTCAAGGATGTGAGCTACGAGGGGCAGGCGTTCCGAGTCGGGCAGGGCAATAACGTCTTTATCTTCCCCGGTGTAGGTCTGGCGGCCATCGTCAGCCAGCTCCGCGAGATCACACCCGATGTCTTCACTACAGCCGCCTTTGCGCTGGCCGAGTGCGTGAGTGAGGTGGACCTGGCGAAAGGAGCCGTGTATCCCCGCATTCGCGAGCTGCGCAGCATCTCGGTGCATGTGGCGACCGCCGTGCTCAAGGATATCGTGCGCCGGGATCCCTCCCACCCGCTGATCGGTCAGGATTTGCAGCAGCATATCCTCAACCACATGTGGGAGCCGGTTTACCTGCCCTATCGTCGGGTATAACCGCATATTCACCGCTCGGATAACGGGTCGGTAAAGATGACAAGGGGGTAGCACTGCTATCCCCTTTCGTTTACCCCGTGGCATTCACTAAGTTCGCAATGGCCGCCAGCGCCCTTGCTGATTGCGACAGGCGGTATCCTGCCACTGCTGGCTCGCCTTGCCGATATAGAGTTGCTCGCGATAGTCGCGGCACCACTCCCCACTGGTATGGCGGAAGGTGCGTAGCGGGGTGACGCTACCCGCGTGACGATTAGCCGGATTGAACCAGGTGAGGCTCTGCCCTTTGGTGCGGGTTTCCAGCGCCTTGGCAAGGGCCTGATTGGCCAGTTGAACATCTGCCTTATCCATCTGATGGTAAAGCGGCGGAGTGTCGACCGTGGCGCAGCCAGTGAGGCTGAGCAGGAGGAGTGGTAACAGATATCGCATCATGGTTGCCCCTGTTGGCGAAAACCGTTGTTGAGCAGCGCCCGCTCCTGCTCATCGGTAAGCACTTGCTGGCGATCATCGACCGTGCCATCACCTCTTAGTTTGTTGCCGTTGGCATCGACAGCATCCACACCGTTGTCATCGACCGTGCCATCGCCCCTGAGTTTGTTGCCGTTGGCATCGACAGCATCTACGCCGTTGTCATCGATGGTTCCATCACCCCTGAGCTGGTTGCCGTTGGCATCGACGGCATCCACGCCGTTGTCATCGATGGTGCCATCACCTCTGAGCTTGTTGCCGTTGGCATCGACGGCATCCACACCGTTGTCATCGATGGTGCCATCGCCTCTGAGCTTGTTGCCGTTGGCATCGACGGCATCCACACCGTTGTCATCAACGCCATTGCCAAACCCGCGGCCACCCCCATGGCGTTCTCCCCCTGCATGTTTTTCTCCACCAGCATGCCGTTCACCTCCACCATGCTGCTCTCCGCCGGCATGCTCGCCTTGGCCGCCACTGTCATCGCTGCCCCCATCGCTGTCGCTGCCACCGCTGCTGTTGCTGCCACCGTCGTTGTCGCTGTCGCCGCTGTTGCTGCCTCCGCCGCTGTTGCTGCCTCCACCGCTGTTGCTGCCTCCGCCGCTGTCGCTGTCTCCGCCGTTGTCGCTGCTACCGCCGCTGTTGCTGCTACTGCCGCTGTTGCTGCCACCGCCGCTGTTGCTGCCTCCACCGCTGTCGCCACCACCACTGCTGCCCCCACTGCCCCCATCGCCATCTTTGTTGTGAACGATCAGCTCATTGGCGATGTAGCTGTGGCTGCCATCGAGCAGCAGATTGAAGAGTGCGGTAGTGGGAGGCGCCTCGATCCAGCAGAGTGACTCAACCAGCAGTAATTCCGGCTGGGGTTGCAGGGCCAGATTGCCCGTCACCATGACAGGTGCCGGGCGACACATTATCTGCATGCCGGTAAATAGCGGCAGCACCGCCAGTTGCGGGTTTTCGGTTCGTGTCATGGCCGGTGAGATGGCAGCCCAGCCCCGAGTGGTCAGCAGAGGGTGCTCTGCGGTAAAGAACGGGGGCAGATCATTGATCCCGTAGAGTCTGCGCTTGCCTAGTATGACCCGTTCGATCGCCAGGATCCGGTTACTGCCGCCGTGCTGATCCAACACCCGTTCACCGACCCGCAGCGTCTCTATAGGGCGGGTGGAGCCATCGGCCATCGTGATGCGAGTGCCGGCGATAAAGCAGGACTTGGCATAGGCCTGATTCATTTGCCACTCATTGTGGGCGAAATCATAACTGAACGGGTTTGCAAACAGGGCGAGTGCGATGGCCGAGCCGATCAGCAATCTGCGCTGGCTGGCCTTGAATGGGGGCTGTGACATGGGGACTCCTTGTCCATCTTGATTCACAGGATCCATTATAGAGCGCCCCCTGGCGGCGGCATTTTTGACCATGAACACAATAAACATGATGGAAAAACGATTGGCGTTCGTCACAATAATGCGTAAAATCGCATACTCGATGCTTGTAGCAACGAATCCCGCCTAAAAAGCCAGTTTCATGCCCTTCCCAAGCAGTAAAAGGTAACAAGTGACGCATTTGTGTTCATTTCGCGCCTTGAAAAAGTCTTGTGATGACTGAAAAGTGATAAATATCCCCATCAGTTATCAAAAAATTAAGGACATCCATGTTTTCCTTAGTCAAGCAAAGTGTCGCCGGGCTGCAAATCCTGTTTGTCGCCTTCGGCGCCATGGTTCTGGTGCCCCTGCTCACCGGACTGAACCCCTCCATGGCCCTGCTTGGCGCCGGTGTGGGCACCCTGTTGTTCCAGCTCTGCACCCGCCGCCAAGTCCCGATTTTCCTCGGTTCCAGCTTTGCCTTCATCGCTCCCATCATCTACGCCACCCAGACCTGGGGATTGCCATCCACCATGTTTGGCCTGTTTGCCGCCGGTTTCATGTATTTCATTCTGGCTGCGCTGATCCGGGCAAAAGGGATGGGTTTTGTGCACAAATTGCTGCCCCCGGTGGTGATTGGCCCGGTGATCATGGTCATCGGTCTTTCTGTGGCGCAGGTTGCCTGCAACATGGCGATGGGCCGTGCCGGTAGTGAGCAGGTGGTACCTGCGGGGACTGCGCTGACGCTGGCCGGTATCTCGCTGGCGGTCACCCTGATTGCAGCTGTGTTCTGCAAGGGGTGGATCAAGCTGATCCCCATCCTGTGCGGCGTGATTGTCGGTTATGTCTCGGCGGTGTTCATGGGCCAGGTGAGTTTCGATGGCATGGTGAACGCCCCCTGGCTGGCGCTGCCCCACTTCGAAACCCCGGAGATCAACTGGGCTGCTGCGTTGTTCATGTTGCCGGTAGCCATCGCCCCCTGTATCGAGCATATCGGTGGCGTGTTGGCGATTGGTGGCGTGACTGGCAAGGATTACACCAAGGATCCGGGTTTGCACCGTACGCTGGCCGGTGACGGCATCGGCGTCTGCTTCGCCGGTTTCATCGGTGGCCCACCCGTGACCACCTACGCCGAAGTGACAGGTGCCGTGATGATCACTCGCAACTTCAATCCGGTCACCATGACCTGGGCTGCGGTGTTTGCCATCATTCTGGCCTTCTTCGGCAAGTTCAATGCGCTGCTTACCTCCATCCCCATGCCGGTGATGGGCGGTATCATGCTGCTGCTGTTCGGATCCATCGCTGCCATCGGTCTCAAGACGCTGGTGGAATCCAAGGTGGATCTGGGACTGTCACGCAATATCGCCATCGTCGCCGTGACTCTGACCGTCGGTGTCGGTGCGCTGGAGATGAAGATTGGCGACTTCGCGCTGGCCGGCGTTGGCCTGGCCTCTGTTGCCGCCATCCTGCTCAACCTGATCCTGCCTGCGCACTCCGAAGAAGGTGTGATGGACGCGGCCAAGGATTGAGTTCCACCAGACGTTCATTGTTAATTTGGAGAAGGCCACCTCGCGGTGGCCTTCTGTTTTTCGGGTATCTCGCGCCATTTTTCGGCTCGGCGGAGCTCATCTGGAATCTAATCTGGAAGCAGATGAGGGGGTTAGCATTCTCATTTGACGTATCTCTTTTCGTGACCTTAGCTAAAGGACAGGTTTGGCTCTGAGGTCTCCTCGAGCAGTATGGGAAAATGGATGTTGGCGTTTTCTATCATTTCTCTCCCAGACCCCTGTCATAAAACGATGCGCTTTTTCTTTGCCACGGCGCTGTTGTATGGCAGAGGCTTATCCGCCCCACTCCGCACTCCCCTTATGCTGCCCTGGCATGTTTCCTCCTCGATTTGTTGTGAGCCTCCCTCGCCGGTTGCGTTTCGTTGCGCACAGGCAAAATCCGTATCTGTTTGCTGCTGCACATGGGTGGGCGGCGAGCCGTGAAAGCCGGCATGACCCCAGCGGGTCAGACGTGCACCGCCATCGGTAACGGCGGATGTTCAGGGATGAATGGCAAGCAAAGCGAGGTTGCAATGAACTATCAACTGCTGTGGAAAAGTGCAATTTTTTCAGTCTCTTCCATGATGGCGATAAGCGCTGTTCAGGCTGCGCCACTGAACGTGATGACCGAGGATTACCCGCCATTCAACATGCAGGGGGAGGGGGGCAAGATTGTCGGGCTGTCGACCGAGGTGGTCGAAGAGCTGTTCAAGCGTGCTGGAGTCGAATACAAGCTGACCCTGATGCCCTGGAAACGGGCGTACGAAGATACCCTCGGTACTCCCAATACCGCCCTCTACTCCACGACCCGTACTCCGGAGCGGGAAGCACTGTTCAAGTGGGTCGGGCCGCTGGTCAATAACAACTGGGTGTTTTTCTCCAGCTCGACCGCCAATATCACGGTCAAGTCGCTGGAAGATGCCAAGCAGTATTCGGTGGGTGGCTATAACGGCGATGCGGCCGCCGAGTATCTCAAGGCCCAGGGATTTGCCAAGTTGCAGCTGGCGGCCAACGACACCGCCAACGTGAAGAAACTGGAGGCGGGCCGCATCGATCTTTGGGCAACCGGCCAGTATCTGGCGCCCTATCTGGCCAGCAAGGAGAAGGTGGCCTCACCCAAGCCGGTCTTCGTGTTCAAGGAAACCCAGATGAGCTTGGCGTTTAACAAGGACACGCCCGATGAGCTCATCACCAAGCTTAACGAGATCCTCGCTGCCATGAAGGCGGATGGCACCATCGACAAGATCAATGCCAAGTACCAGTAACAGTACCAATAGCAAGTGCCGCTCAATGGCACTGCGCCGGCTGCCGTAAAACCGGGAGGAAACCATGGATTGGAAAAGTCTGACGTTCAGGATTGCCGTGTTGACCTCCCTGTCGGTGAGTCTGCTACTGGTGTTGTTTGGCGCTTACAACTACAACGCCGTCAGGGCGGAGAGCTACAGCAAACAGAGTGCGCTGGTCGAGCAGGCCATCGGCCGGCTTCAGCTCTCCCTGCCCGGCCCGCTGTGGAATTATGAATCTGCCTTCATCGAGGCATCACTCAAGTCCGAGCTGGCGGCCGATATCCTGAGTGCTTTGCTGGTGGTCAACAAGGACAAGCTGGTGGCCGGGTTTGCCCGTGACACGGCGGGGAGCATTGCCCCCGTGACAGCCATGCCTGCCGATACCGCTGCCTATGGGGGATATGATCTGGTCTATGACGACAGTGGCCAGAAAAACACCGTGGCCCGATTGCTGGTGCAAACCAGTGATGCCGCCATTCAGGCCCAACTGCGCCAGCAGTTGATCACCACCGTCTGGCAGATCCTGGTGCTCGATCTCTGCATCATCGCACTGCTGATGGTGCTGATTCATCGCAATGTGCTCAGGCCGCTTCACCAGATGAATCAGGCGGTGTTCGATCTGGCCAAAGGAGAGGGGGATCTGACCCAGCGTCTGAAGATCAGCCGTCAGGATGAGATGGGCGCGCTGGCCACCAACATCAACCACTTTATTGCCAAGTTGCAGGAGATGGTGGCGGAGATCAACGAGCTCTCTGCCGGTGTGTTGCAAACCGCTGAACTCTGTGACTCCCTCTCGGCAGATACCCGGGTAGGCAGTGACGCCCAGCAATCCGAGCTGGATCAGGTCGCTACCGCCATTACCGAAATGAGTCAGGCAGTGCAGGAAGTGGCTGGTAACGCGGTGAAAACCTCTGGCGCTACCGATGAGGCCAACCTCTATGTGGAGCAGGGTTACAATCTGGCGGGCCATGCCAATGAGGCCATCCATCAACTGGTGGGGGAGGTGGAGCGAGTCGCCACCCTGATGCGCACCCTTTCGACCGAGAGCAGCAGCATTGGCACCATCATCGAGGTGATCAACGGCATTGCCGAGCAGACCAATTTGCTTGCCCTCAATGCGGCCATCGAGGCGGCGCGGGCGGGTGATCAGGGGCGCGGTTTTGCGGTGGTGGCGGATGAGGTGCGCACCTTGTCGGGCCGTACTCGCCAGTCGACGGAGGAGATCAGCGCCAGTATCAAGCGGTTGCAGCAAGCGACCCAGAATGTCGGTGCCGGCATGCAACAGAGTCAGGAGAAGGCATCCCGCGCCGGCATCGAGGCGGCAGATGTGCAGATATCGGTGGAGAAGATTAAAAATCAGGTCAGCCTGATCCGCGAGATGAACATGTATATCGCCCAGGCATCGGAAGAACAACACTCGGTGGCGGAGGCGGTCAGCCACAGCGTCAACCGGATTGCGACGCTCAACAGCGAGAGTGCGGCCAGAGTGGCACAGGTTGCCGAAGCCAGCAGCGATCTGCGGCAGCTGTCGGCCCAGCTCGACACCCTGCTCAAGCAGTTTCGGGTCTAGTCAGTTGACTTCGCCCCGTTGGATCATCCTGCGGGGCAGGTTAGGTTCCCTTTATTGTGAGGCGCGGCGAGATGTTGTGAGGGGCAAAGGGCCTTGTCCTGCAGCGCTTTTCGTCATGCCCATGTCACTGTTCAGTTGAGATTGGCGTGACCGCGATACGCGAAACTCGCAGCATCATGCTCTGCCCGATACGCAGTCCGACAGCGCTGGACGCATATTTTCATTTTCCCCGCTCATGCCTGCCTGCATCTATTGTGCCGCTGATCTCGACCCTTTAGAATTTCGTTTAATTACAGCGAGTCCTGAGCCGCCATCTGGCTTTATCAGGTGTGGAATCCCATCTTCTTCATGATGAATGCAAATAACAGGTGGTTGGTATGACGGGGGTTGCGCCAGGCAATAACATATCAGCCTATCACTTCGGTGATTATGTCTTTGATGTCAAAAGGCGAGAGCTGATCTTCTGTGCCGACAAGGACAACTTGCAAAGCGCCCGGGTGGTGCGTTTGTCATCGGCAGAGAGCCTCATTTTCAGCTATCTGCTCGATCACCATGACGAGGTGTGCGACAAGGATCTGTTGCTCGAAATCGGCTGGTTGGGTCGCCCCATCAGCCCTAACTCACTGAACGTGGCCATCGCCAATATTCGTCGCCACTTCGTCTCATCCCCCCAGACGCTGGATATCAGAAGTACCCCGAAAAAAGGGTACTCCCTGCATCTGAACTGCAAGATGAAGAGCTATTACGGCAAGGCACTGCCAACAGAGAGTGAGCCCTTGCCCGAGCCGATGAGCGAGCCCACGCCTGCAGCGGCTGCGCAGCCACCGTCGACATCACCAAGCTCCGACCACGAGGTCATCAAAGAACCTGCTGCTCCCCGTTCTTTTGGTGAGCGCGCCAAACTTGCCTTTCTCAGCGGTATCGGGCGGCCAATGCTGGCAAGGGGCCTGATATACGTCAATCTGCTACTGGCTGTGCTGGTGGTGTTTGTCGCCAGCTATCTCCATTTCGAGTGGCTCCATGTGCACTGCACCGACTCGCCGACCGGCGTTGTTTGCCAGATGGAGGCACGGAGCGATGTGCTACCAGTCAAACCAGCATCGCTGGTGCTGGTCTCCGGCCACCAGGTTCGCGTGTTTTCCTATAAAGAGCTCGAAAAAACGCTGTAAGGGATCTCTGATGAAACGAACGCTGAAAAATACCTTGCTGCTGTTGCCACTGCTTGTCGTGCTGCTGTTTGTGGTCGGGATGTTTATCAACAGTCTGGGCTGCCATTACGACCTGAAAATGTCGGCCAATGGAGTCAACTATCACGGGGTGTGCCGCTGGGGCAAAATCACCGTGATCGAAGAGGAGGAGGCGACCAGGGAGAAGTGGCGGGTGACCGGTTTTCAACTTACCTTCTTCAACCAGCTTGTTTACCTCATCGACAGTCGTACCCAACTGCACGAATCGGGTAACGATGACTCCTATCTCAATGAGTACAACCTGATCCAGTCGCAATATGCGTTGGTCAACTATGCCTGGGTGCCGCTGACTGAAAACAAGGTGGCGATCTTCCAGCGCGATCCAGTGCACGAGGTCGTGATTGCCCAGCGAGATGGCTGGTTCGATCTCTACCGCTGGTTCTTCCCCCCGGCACCGCTGGTGCCTGTTCAGCCACAAAGCGCAGGTGCCGGGCGTCCCGCTAGTTTCTAAGCAACTTGCACCAGGGGCCGGTGACCTCGCAGTGGCCTGTCTCATCACTGTTTTGCCAGCCCAGCCGGTGGTAGAAGGCTACTGCCGCCGTGTTGCGGGTCGCAACCTTGAGCGAGCCGTGCGGCGAATCAGCGAGGCCCCGCTCCAGCAGGGCGCGCCCTATCCCCTGACCGTGCCAGTCGCTTGACACATAGAGGTGATGGACGAAGTGATCGGGCTGCCAGATGGCGATAAAGCCGCAGATATTGCCCCCCTGTTCGGCGACCCACACCTGTTCACCTTTGGTCTGCACCTCGAAATCCTCGAGTTGGAAACGGGCGGGATCAACCCAGTGAAAGGTGTGGCGGCGGCTCTTTAAAAACAGCCGAGCCAGTTGTGGAATGTCGTGTTCTTCCATGAGCCGGATCATGATGCCCTCCCGAGCCAATGTTCACTGAGGCAGCTGCACAGCGGCAGGTTAATCGATGCAAATGACAAGGGTGTGATTAAGCACTGTCCATTGTATTTGCCATGGGGCTATACTGCCGGAGTCCCTTGTATGGATGGCTTGAGGATCGCTGATTTATGGACAATAAACTGATTGAAGGCAACATTTTTGTGCCGGCGCACATAGACGATGTCTGGCACGCCTGGACTACCGAAAGCGGTCTGCGCAGTTTTCTGGCTCCCGAATGTTTGATGGTGGCCGAACCGAATGGTCCTTTCGAGATCTACTTCAGGCCTGATGCCCCGCTGGGTGAACGTGGCAGCGAAGGGTGCCGGGTCATGGCCGTCATGCCCTATGACCTGCTCAGTTTCAGCTGGAATTTCCCGCCCAGCCTGCCCCATATCCGCCAGCAAAAGACCCAGGTTTGCCTGCGATTTGTGCCGGAAGGGCAGGGCACTCGCCTCTACTTCCTGCAGAGCGGTTGGGCCAATGATCCGGATTGGGATCAGGGTTATGCCTATTTTCGAGAAGAGTGGCTGGAGACCAGTCTGCCACGGTTGCAGTACCGTTTTACCCATGGTCCCATCGACTGGAACAATCCGCCAGACAAGGCGCAGTTGAAGGCGCTGGCCCAGTAATCCCGGATATCAGACATAAAAAAAACCGGCCAAAAGGCCGGTTGAAACAGTTCAGGCTTGTCAGGTGACAAACGTATCCAGCGGATGAGAGTCGCTTTCCACTCCTTGTGAAGCACAACACTCTTGGTTACGTGCGGCTACTTTATGCCATTCACACTGAATCGAGGCTGAACCATGGATGATCCCGCCTCGTTCCCCTCTTCAATCAGATAGTGATCCCCATCGACTGGCGCAAGTAAGCACCCGCACCGAGCAGCCCCGGCCCTTCATGGGTGATCAGAAACACCGGGATCTCCTTGAGGTAGGACTTGAAGCGCCCCTTGTCTTCAAAAGCGACCCGGAAACCGGAACCGGTAAAGAACTCCTGGAAGCGCGGCACTATGCCACCTGCGATATAGACGCCGCCAAAGGTGCCCATATTGAGGGCCAGATTGCCGGCAAAGCGGCCCATCAACACGCAGAACAGGCTCAGGGTGCGACGGCAATCGAGGCACTCCCCGGCCAGTGCGCGCTCGGTAATGTCTTTGGGGGCAAACGGCTCTGGCTCACGGCCATCGGATTTCACCAGCCCGCGATAGAGATTGACCAGACCCGGGCCGGAGAGGAAACGCTCTGCCGAGACATGGCCCAATTCGCCTCGCATTACTTGCAGCACCGCATCTTCCTCTTCGCTGTTGGCAGCAAAATCCACATGACCACCTTCTCCCGGCAGGCTCAGCCACTGCTCACCCGCCTTGACCAGATGGGCGACCCCAAGGCCTGTGCCTGCACCATAGATGGCGATGGGCTTACCCGCTACCGGCGCGGCGCCGCCAAGCTGGATGCGATCCGATTCAGCCAATACCGGCACAGCCATCGAGACCGCAGTAAAGTCGTTGATCACTTGCAGGCGTGCCAGCCCAAGATTGCTCTGCATCTCGCTGATGGAGAACTCCCAGCTGTGGTTGGTCATGGCAACCCAGTCACCGTTGATGGGGCAGGCGATGGCGATGCAGGCTTCAGCCACCTGGACCTTGTGTTCTTCCAGATAGAGGCGTACCACGGCTTCAAGGCTGGGATGGGCCAGACCTGAGTAGGTCTTTGCTTGAGATATTGTACCGGTGGCCAGCTCACACAGGGCCAGACGCGCATTGGTGCCGCCGACATCGCCGACCAGCGCATGGGTATGCTGCATAACAACTCCTTCGTTACAGGATGGGGACGACTCTGGTGTCCCGAGATTATTGTTGGATTATGACGGCCCATTCTATCCGAGCTCAGAATTGCTCACCCGCCGGATCGATACAAACGTGCGCCTGCTCACAGTGTTGTTGCTTTGCAACATTTGTAAGCGCTTTCATGGCAAGGTGACGTTTTGTAACGAAAAGTACGAAATAATTAGAGATGAGTCATACTTTGTATGGCAGGCGTTAGTTGCGATAACCGCTTGTCTTGTATAGTCCTTAGCTTGAATGGAAACTTGCTTAGCCGTAGATTGAGTGCAAAGACACTGAAGCTAAATTACAAAAACGCCTGGTGGTGATGATGAATACCCTTGATAAAATTACGAACAACTTGGAAAGTTTCAGTAAATCAGAACGCAAGGTTGCCGAGGTGATCCTGGCGTCTCCCCAGACCGCCATCCACTCCAGCATCGCCGCTCTGGCCAAGATGGCCGATGTCAGTGAACCGACCGTCAACCGCTTTTGCCGCCGTCTCGATACCAAGGGCTTTCCTGATTTCAAACTCCATCTGGCCCAGAGCCTGGCCAATGGCACCCCTTACGTAAATCGTCATGTGGAAGCGGAAGATGGGCCGGATACCTACACCGCCAAGATCTTCGAATCCACCATGGCCTGTCTGGATGCCGCCAAAAACAGCCTGGATATTTCTGCCATCAACCGCTGCGTCGATATCCTGACCCAGTCCAAGAAGATCAGCTTCTTCGGCCTTGGCGCCTCCTCCGCCGTTGCCCGCGATGCCCAGAACAAATTCTTTCGCTTCAACATTCCGGTAGTGAGCTTTGACGATATCGTCATGATGCGCATGAGCTGCATCAACAGCAGCGAAGGGGATGTGGTGGTGCTGATCTCCCACACCGGCCGCACCAAGGCGCTGGTCGAGATCGCCGCGCTGGCCCGCGAGAACGACGCCACCGTGATCGGCATGACCGCCAAGGACTCCCCGCTGGCCCGCGAGTGCAACCTGGTGCTCTCCATGGATGTGCCGGAAGATACCGATGTCTATATGCCGATGGCATCCCGCATCGCCCAACTGGCGCTGGTGGATGTGCTGGCGACCGGTTTTACTCTGCGCCGGGGGATGAAATTTCGCGAAAATCTGAAGAAAGTAAAAGAGGGATTGCGCGAATCCCGCTTCGAAACCCCGCACTCTTCCTGAACCGTCGGGGGCTCCGGCCCCCGACTGTCTATGCCACCCGCCTTGGTGTAGTATTGTAATTTAATAACAAAAACCACCCAGATGGTTTGTAAACGGGTGCATCGAGCCATGGGCTTGATGGGGCAGAATCTCAAGTCATATCAACTTCATATTGGAGTCTTTCATGCCTAGACGTACAAAGATTGTAACCACACTCGGTCCGGCTACCGACCGCGAAGGGATCCTCGAAGGGATCATCCGCGCCGGGGCCGACATGGTGCGGATGAACTTCTCTCACGGCACTCCTGAAGACCATATCCTGCGCGCCAATCAGGTGCGTGACATTGCTGCCAAGCTCGGTCGTCACGTCGCCATCATGGGTGATCTGCAAGGCCCGAAAATCCGTGTTTCCACTTTCAAGGATGGCAAAATCTATCTGGCCATCGGTGACAAGTTCATTCTCGACGCGGCACTCGGCAAGGGTGAAGGTTGTCAGGAGCAGGTCGGTATCGACTACAAGAGCCTGCCAGACGATGTGGTACAGGGCGACATCCTGCTGCTGGACGATGGCCGTGTACAGCTGAAGGTCGAGCAGGTTGAAGGCACCCGCATTCACACCACGGTGACCGTGGCCGGGCCGCTCTCCAACAACAAGGGCATCAACAAGAAAGGGGGTGGTCTCTCCGCTCCGGCCCTGACCGAGAAAGACAAGGAAGACATCAAGACCGCTGCCCGCATGAATGTGGACTATCTGGCTGTCTCCTTCCCGCGCTGTGGCGACGATCTGCGCTACGCCCGCGAGCTGGCCCGCGAAGCCGGTTCCAATGCCAAGATCGTGGCCAAGGTTGAGCGCGCCGAAACCGTCGCCACCGATGAGGCGATGGAAGACATCATCCTCGGTTCCGATGCTGTGATGGTCGCTCGTGGCGATCTGGGTGTCGAGATCGGTGACCCCGAGCTGGTTGGCGTACAGAAGAAGCTGATCCGCCACTCCCGTCGTTTGAACCGTGTAGTGATCACCGCGACCCAGATGATGGAGTCGATGATCAATGCGCCGCTGCCGACTCGTGCAGAGGTCATGGACGTGGCCAACGCCGTGCTGGATGGTACCGATGCGGTGATGCTCTCCGCCGAGACTGCTGCCGGTCAGTTCCCTATCGAGACCGTGACCTCCATGGCGAGCGTCTGTGTCGGTGCCGAGAAGCACCCGAGCCTGAACGTCTCCAACCACCGCATGAGCTACACCTTTACCTCGGTAGAAGAGGCGGTGGCCATGTCCACCATGTATGCGGCCAACCACCTGGAAGGGGTGAAGGCGATCGTGGCACTGACCGAATCCGGTACTACGCCGCTGCTGATGTCCCGTATCAGCTCCGGTCTGCCGATCTTTGCCATGTCTCCCCACAACAAGACCCTGGCCTGGACCAATCTCTACCGCGGCGTCACTCCGGTGATGTTTGACGGTGACGAGACCAAACCGGTCTACGAAGTGTGCCGCGACGCGCTGGCCGTGCTCAAGGATAAGGGGCTATTGCAGAGCGGTGACATGGTGCTGCTGACTCACGGTGACAAGATGGAAACCGTGGGTAGTACCAACACCTGCAAGGTGATGATGGTCGAATAAGCCCGTCCGGTTTTACTGTGCTTAACAAGGCTGCTCCTCTTTGATGAGCAGCCTTTTTGTTAACCGCTGTCGGGCTGTGGCGGTATAAACAGGACTCAATGATTGCTTAACCGGATTCCCCTTCCGATAATGCGGGAGTGATTTTGACCGGGTAGCCTGTTGTAGGTGATCGCCCCAGGTAGCCCAGACACTCGACAATACGGGAGTGAAAAAATGAACAAGCGTAACTGGTTGCTGGCCTTGTCACTGAGTCTGGCCTTCTCACCCTGTTATGCCGACTGGGCCAAGCTCAAGGCCGCAGCGTCCGATCTGGGAGCGGCAGTGAGCGAGACCAGCAAGGAGGTGTGGCAGGATGTCAGCGATTTTTCCAAAAAGAGCTGGGCCTCCATCTCGGCCTGGGGAGAGGATGCCTTCAATACCGCCGGGGTCTGGACCGACAAGTGCATCGCGACCGGTAAGGAGTGGCTGAAGGCGGCCGACAAGGAGCTCAACGAGATGCTCAACCCCAAGACGGCTAAAGAGGCGAGGATCGCGCTCAATACCATGGCCGACACTGCGCTGATCCGGTTGTTCAACGAGCAGCCATCAGCCAAGTTGTTGTTTGACAAGGCTTATGGCTATGCAGTGTTCGATTCGCGCAAGTTCTCCCTGATGCTGCATACCAATCAGGGGGCCGGGGTGGCGGTCAATCGCAAAACCGGCAAGCACACCTATATGAAGATGTTTGGTGCGGGTCTGGCGGCCGGGATTGGCGGCAAGTTTTATCAGCAGGTGATCCTGTTTGAAGACAAGGCCAGATTCGATGCCTTCGTGACCCAGGGGTGGGAGGCCACTTCCGAAGTGGGCGTGGTGGCCGGCAAGGAGAGCGCCGAGCTTACCGCCAAATACAATGGCGGCATGGCCATCTACCAGATTGGCGAGAAGGGCTTGCTGCTCGATGCCAATATCTCCGGCTCCAAATACTGGATTGACAAGGACTTGACTGAAACGGGCCGCTAATCCCGCCGTTATCGGTTGCTCACTGCACGCCATACGCTTGTCGTGATCTCGCCAACAGGCCCGCAGTGCGGGCCTGTTTGTTCTCTCGGTGTCAGTGGGCTGAATAGACCTGCTTGCCCTTGAACATGGTCCAGAGCACCTTGGTCTCCTTGAGCTCTTCGCTTGCTACCTGTTCCAGATTGCGATCCAGTAAGATCAGGTCAGCACTCTTGCCCGCGCTGATGGAGCCAATCTCCTTTTCCCGCCCAATAACCTTGGCGGCGTTGAGGGTATAGGCCTGCAAGATGGCCTGACGGCTGATCTGCTCGCTGGCGGGGGGCAGCAAGCCAAGCTCCCCTTGACGGGTGATCGCGGTATACATGGCGAGGAAAGGGTTGGGGCTGGAGACCGGCCAGTCACTGGCACCGGCGATAATGGTGCCGCTTTGCAGCAAGCTGCCTGCCGGATAGAGGCGGGCTAGCAGTGCCGGAGGCACTTTTCCTTCAAGCAGCAGGGTGGTCGCCACGTTTTTCCCGGCCCACAACAGTTGCATCGATGCGGCCACATTGAGTGGTTTGAAACGGGCAATGCTGGCCGGGCTCACCACCTCCAGATGGGTGATGCTGTGCAGCAGGCGGTGATCCTGATTGTGGGCCCGGGCATAGGCGATGGCATCGAGGGATTCTCGGACGGCCCGATCGCCGATGGCATGAAAGTGAGCGATAAGTTGATGGGCATCCGCGGTGCGGATCAGCTCGTTGAAACGCTGCTTGTCCAGATCGTCCTTGCCGCTGTAACCGGGACGGTTGAGGTAGGGCTCGCTCAACTTGGCGGTCTGGGATGGATACTCGATAACACCATCTTGGAGGATCTTTATCCCCACCAGTTTCACGTCCGGGGCATCTTGAAACTGCTGTTGCAGCGCTAATACGTCATCAATGATGGCGGGTGATGCATGTATCCCTACCAGTGCCAGTGCGGACACATGTCCGGTCAGCTTGCCTTCCCGGGAGAGCATGCTGTACGCCGGCAGCAGGCCGGTATCGCGGCGATCCGGCTCGGCGTTGAAGATGGGGGCGAGGGGGCGAATGTTGCTGATAGGGTCCATCCAGGCGGTAATGCCCACCTGATTGAGTTGTTTGGCGGCAGTCATGATGGCACTGGCAATCGTCTCGTCGCTGACAGGAGGCAGCGCCTTGAGGATGGCATCCCAGCCGCCTTCCGAGGCAAAGCCATTGAGCTTGCCGGATGGGGTGAGGCCAAAATTGCCTTTCAGCGGAGCATAACGACCGGCAAGGGTGTCGGCATCAATGCCAGCCTTGCGCAGCATGGCCTGATTGGCCCAACCGGTGTGGGCATCCGAACCTGCCAGCACTACCGGGATCTGCCGGTATTGCAGGCCATTGAACACCTGATCGAGCAGGGGAAGCTGATGCCAATAGTCGAGGGAGACATTGCTGTATAGCTCTACATCGCCCAGTGTCAGGCGGGGATCATCCTTGCTGCGGGTCAGAAATTGCTGCACCTGCTCAACCTCGCTCATGGCGTCAGGAAAGTTAACCGTCATCCCCTGAAAACCGGCAAATGCCGCATGAACATGGCTGTCGATGAGCCCCGGCATCAGGTACTTTCCTTTCAGATCAAGACGCTTGGCATGGTTGCCTAGACGGGCGCTGACCTCCTGATAGCTGCCGACTGCCACTATCTTTTTACCTTCAATGCCGACCGCTTCCGGGTGAGGGTTCGCCGGATCACCACTGTAGATGGTGCCGCCAAAGATCAGCGTCTGGCTCTGTGACTGGGCATTGGCGGCAGCGGGCAGCGTCACCAGCAAGCTGGCGAGAAACAGCGTTTTGATATTCATGGGCATGACTCCGTCGCTTCGGTGCCCGAAGGCACCGAAGTGGGTAAATGGAAATGAGGTATCGGCTTATCGGTTGATCAGCGGGATACAGATATCAAACACGTAATGCTCCCGGTCGGGGTCCGTACCTGCGTGGTATTGCTCGTAACACGGGCGATCGTCGCAGTTCAGCCCTTGGCCCACTACCCAGCGAAACGCCGTTTCCCAGCAGGCAACCAGTTGATCGCCGCGAGCGATAAACTGACAAACCGCATAGGGGCCCGCGGCGATGGTCTGGGTGGTTAACTGGCGCCCAGCGTGGATCTCTGGCCCCAGCTCGATGCAGACGTCAGTACGGCAACGGGTCTCATCGGTGATATCGGGGATATCCCAATAGAGACTCAGGGTACCTGCTGGTGTCATCGCCTCGTCTGAGGCGAACAGCGCGAGCAAATCCCGATGAGCTTGCTCGCAGGTCTCTTTGCCATAGGGGCCCAGGCGGCGCATGTACGCCACGCGCCGGGCGGGCATCTGTCTGACGCTTGCCCCCTGCAACAGACCCGGGTGTTCGGTGACCGGGTGCATGGCCAGGTCATCATAGGTGTCAAAGGGAAGGGGATCGTTTCCAATCTTGCTTTTCCAGTTTCCCCCCTGCTGCTGGCGGTATTCCGAGGGGCTCATGGCGAAGTGCAGGCGAAAGGCCTTGGCGAAATTCTGCGAGCTGGAGAACCCGGCGGCCAGTGCGAGGGTGGTGATGTCGCTTTGGGGGGAGGCGAGCAAGCGACGGGCAGCGCGCTCCATACGCAGGCGCCGGGTAAATCCGGCAATGGTCTCGCCGACCATCGTCTTGAAAATACGGTGGAAGTGGAAGGTGGAGATGGCCGCCGCCGCTGCGACCTCATCCAGGCCCGGATTGTCATCCAGATGGTGGCTGATGTAGTCCATCGCCTTGAACACGGGTTTGCGATAATCCAGAGCGGACTCCTTGCCAGCCAGCAAAAGTGGGCGTCAGAGTCGGATTTAATCAGAGCCACCTGCCGTTGTCGAACCCGTCCGGCCTGGTCTGGCCACTCATCTTCATCGCGTTTTTAACGCATTGGCACTCTAATTGCTTGTTGCATGCCAGCGTCAATGATTTGTCTGGGGATGGAAAATGGAAATTAGTGCAAGCAGCCTGATGCAAGAGATGCAGGCGCTCAAGATCGAAGCAGGCGCAACGCCGCTGGCACAACCCGGTCGTCAGGTAACCTCCGACTTTGGTCAGCTGCTGCAACAGGCGCTTGGCAACGTCAACGAACTGCAAGGGGCCGCCAATGACCTGCGTACCCGTTTCGATATGGGCGACAAGTCGGTGGATCTGGCCGAGGTGATGATCGCGGGCCAAAAATCGTCCATCGCCTTTGAAGCCACGGTACAGGTACGCAACAAGATCGTCGATGCCTACAAAACCATCATGAACATGCCGGTATAAGCGACGCCAATAAACCATGACGACTGAACATCATGAACATGTCAGCAATAAGGACATAAATCGTGGCTACTGACCAAAACGGCGATCTGCTGATAAACGATGAGGGCACCGCCGCCCTCGATGAAAATGAGCAGAAGAGTTCGGCGCTGGGCTTCCTGTCCAATACCGATGTGCTGCGGCAAATCACCCTGATCCTGGGGCTTGCCATCTGTCTGGCCATTGCGGTGTTTATCCTGCTCTGGGGCAAGGAGCCGGATATGCGTCCCCTCGGCACCTACACAACCCAGGAGCTGGTGAAGACTCTCGACTTCCTCGATCAGCAGAAGATCCCCTATGAAGTGGATGGCAAGAGCGTGCTGGTCAACGCCGAAAGCTACCCCACTATCCAGCTGGCCCTGACCCGTGCCGGTCTTGCCAATGCCACCGATAGCAACATCGGTGGTGAAGATATCCTGCTGAAAGATTCCAGTTTCGGCGTCAGCCAGCGGATGGAGAGCGAACGTCTGAAGCTGAGCCGCGAGCGCCAGCTGGCGAGCGCCATCGAGCAGTTCCAGAATGTGGCCAAGGCCCAGGTGCTGCTGGCTATCCCGAAAGACAACGTGTTTGCCCGCAACGAACGCAAACCCAGTGCCACTGTGGTGCTCAACCTGAAAGGGGCGGCGCTGGGGCAGGGGGAGGTGGACTCCATCGTCGATATGGTTGCCTCTGCCGTACATGGCCTCGAGCCGACCCGCGTCACCGTCACCGACCAGAATGGCCGCCTGCTCAACTCCGGCTCGCAAGACCCGATCTCGGCCCAGACTCGCAAAGAGTTTGCCATGCAGCAGAAGCAGGAGCTGGAGTACAAACAAAAAATTGACGCCATCCTGATCCCGGTGCTGGGGGCCGACAACTATACGGCGGAAGTGGATCTCTCCCTCGACTTCTCCCAGCAGGAGCAGACCCGCAAGACTTACAACCCGGACCTGCCTGCTGTGCGCTCCGAGATGACCATGGAAGAGAACAGCGCCAGCGGCAGCAACGGTGGTGTGCCTGGTGCACTCTCCAACCAGCCCCCTGCCGCCTCCAATATTCCCGAGGAGGCGACCGGTGGTGATGGTGCCAGCGCTGCCGCTTCGGGCCGTTCCCGCAAAGAGGCGACTCGCAACTTCGAGCTGGATACCACCGTCAGCCATACCCGTCGCCAGATGGGAGGCATTCGCCGCATGACTGTTTCGGTTGCCGTGGATTACAAAGCGGTACCGGGTGCCGACGGGGCCGTTACCCGTGAGGCGCGCACCCAGGCAGAACTCGATACATTGCGTCGTTTGCTGAGCGGTGGCCTTGGCTTTGATGTGACCCGGGGTGATACCCTTGAGGTGGTCGCGATTCCGTTCAATCGCCCAGAGCTGGATACCGTGGCCGAAGTGCCGCTCTACGATCAGCCCTGGTTCTGGCGTGCGGTGCGGATTGCCGCCTCGGTACTGGTGATCATCGTCTTGATCGTCACCGTGGTTCGCCCCATGCTCAAGCGACTGCTCTACCCGGATGCCAAACCGGAAGGGGAAGTGGATTTCGACAACCACACCGTACTGGGTGGCGACGACGAGTTGAGCCTGCTGTCAGCACAAGTCGAGAGCGATCAGGTGTTTGGTGTACGTGATGGCCAGCTGAAACTGCCGGATCTGCACCGTGACGAAGACTTGCTCAAGGCGGTACGTGCGCTGGTAGCGAACGAGCCGGATCTGGCCGCTCAGGTCATTAAAGAATGGGTAACGAACAAAGATGCCTGAAGAAAAGAAGAGTCAAGTCACCGGCAATGACATCACCGACAGTCAGCGCCAGATCCTCGACCAGATGTCGGGGATGGAGATGGCTGCGGTGTTGATGCTCAGCCTCAATGAAGAGGATGCCGCCCAGATCTTCCGTCATCTCGAGCCCAAGCAGGTGCAGCGGCTCGGTATGTCGATGGCTTCCATGTCTGACTTCAGTCACGATCGGGTGGCGGCGGTGCACCGTCAATTCATCGACGATATCCAGAAGTACACCAACATCGGTATCGGCAGCGAAGACTTCGTGCGCAAGGCGTTGGTGGCGGCCCTTGGCGAGGACAAGGCGAGCAATCTGGTGGATCAGATCATTCTCGGTTCCGGCGCCCGCGGCCTCGATTCGCTCAAGTGGATGGATGCCCGTCAGGTGGCCAGCATCATCCAGAACGAACACCCGCAGATCCAGACTATCGTGCTCTCCTATCTGGAGCCGGAGCAATCCGCCGAGATCCTGAGCCAGTTCCCGGAGCAGGTGCGCCTCGATCTGGTGATGCGTATCGCCAACCTCGAAGAGGTACAACCGGCGGCACTGCAAGAGTTGAACGACATCATGGAGAAACAGTTCGCCGGTGCGGCCGGTGCCCAGGCAGCCAAGATGGGCGGCCTGAAGGCAGCCGCCAACATCATGAACTACCTGGATACCAATATCGAAGGCCAGCTGATGGACTCCATCCGCGAGTCGGACGAAGAGATGAGCCAGCAGATCCAGGATTTGATGTTCGTGTTCGAAAACCTCATCGATGTGGACGATCGCGGCATCCAGACCATGCTGCGGGAAGTGCCTGGGGATCTGCTGCAACGCGCCCTCAAGGGCTCCGACGATCAGATGCGCGAGAAGATCTTCAAGAACATGTCCAAACGGGCGGCCGAAATGCTGGCAGACGATCTGGAGGCCATGGGGCCGATCCGGGTCTCCGAAGTGGAAGCGGCCCAGAAAGAGATCCTCTCCATCGCCCGTCGTCTGGCGGATGCTGGCGAGATCATGCTGGGCGCCGGTGGCGGCGAGGAGTTCCTCTAAGCCATGGCCCATAAACCGAATTGCGATGCCAAACCCGCATCAGGCTGTGGTGAGGAGCCGCGCAAAGCATGAACAACAAACTGCGTGGGTATGTGCGCCCCGAGGGCGATGATGCCCGGGTTGAGACTTGGGGCTGGCCCGAGATGGAGGTCGAGGTAGAGGCGGGTGCGCCTACCAATGCCCTTGGCCTGGCCCCTGACTGGTATCAGCAGGAAGAGGAGGTGGTGGAGCCGGAGCCCGAACAGGAGCCGGCCCCCAGCATCACTGCCGAAGAGCTTGAAGCGATCCGTCAGGCCGCTTGGGAAGAGGGGATGGCCGAGGGGCGCGAGTCCGGTTATGCCAAGGGGATGGAAGAGGGCAAGCTGGAGGGATTGCAACAGGGTCATTCTGCCGGTCTCGAACAGGGGCGCGAGGAGGGGCTGGCTATGGGCCGCGAGCTGGTGGAGCAGGAGATCGCCCACTGGCAGGGGCTCGCCGCGCGCCTTGCCAATCCGCTTAACGAGTTGGATCAGGCGGTGGAGCAGCAGTTGGTCTCGCTGGTGATGCAACTGGCCCGCGCGCTTATTCGTCACGAAGCAGAGACCTCCCCCCGCATTCTGCTGGAGGCGCTTAAAGAGGGGCTGGCCTTGCTGCCTGCCGCCGAACAGGGGGTGACTCTGATGCTGCATCCCGACGATATAGCGCGAATCGAGCAGGCATTTGGCGCCGACGAGTGCGCCAAGCGCCACTGGCGATTGCAGAGCGATCCCACCCTCTCCCCCGGCGATCTGCAACTGGCTACCGAGCTCTCCAGCATCGATCTGACCCTCTCCGGGCGCATCGATCAGTTGCTGCGCAACTTCTTGCGGGACAATGCGTCGCAGAAACCGGCTTCGCCGGACTCACGCCCATAACCGATGCCGGACGTTGCTGTCCGGCTGCACTTTTTAGCTCTCAGGAGGCCAGATGAGCGGCTCGCTACTGAACCGGTTGCAAAGGTACAAGGTACGCGACAGCGCCCCCAAACCGCCGGTCGCCGGTAAATTGACCCGGGTGGTGGGGCTGACCCTCGAAGCCATCGGCTGCCGTGCCGCCATCGGTGCCCTCTGCCGCATCGATACCCTTGATGGGACGCTGGAGGCTGAAGTGGTCGGTTTTTCTGGCGATCGCCTCTATCTGATGCCGAGCGAGCAGCTCAAGGGGGTGATCCCCGGTGCCCGGGTGGTGCCCATCACCGAAGAGCACGGCATTCCGGTTGGGATGAACCTGCTTGGTCGGGTCATCGATGGCATCGGCCAGCCACTCGATGGCCTCGGCCCCATTCTCTCCTCCCAGACCGTGCAGTTTGCCCAGCATCGCATCAACCCGCTCTCTCGCCGCCCGATCCATCAGCCGATGGACGTGGGGGTACGCGCCATCAATGCCGTGCTGACGGTGGGGCAGGGCCAGCGGATGGGGCTGTTTGCCGGTTCCGGTGTCGGCAAATCTGTGCTGCTGGGCATGATGACCCGCGGCTCGGTGGCGGATGTGGTGGTGGTCGGCCTCATCGGTGAACGGGGCCGGGAAGTGAAAGAGTTTATCGAAGACATTCTGGGAGAGGAGGGGCGTGCCCGCTCCGTGGTGGTGGCGGCTCCTGCCGACGCCTCGCCGCTGATGCGGCTCAAGGGGTGTGAAACGGCGCTGGCCATTGCCGAGTATTTTCGCGATCAGGGGCTCAACGTGTTGCTCTTGATGGACTCTCTTACCCGTTATGCCCAGGCCCAGCGTGAGATCGCGCTGGCGGTGGGCGAGCCGCCGGCGACCAAGGGCTATCCTCCCTCGGTATTTGCCAAATTACCGGCGCTGGTGGAGCGGGCGGGTAACGGCAGTGACGGCCAGGGCTCCATAACCGCCTTCTTCACCGTCCTGACCGAGGGGGATGACCTGCAAGATCCCATTGCCGATGCTGCGCGGGCGATCCTCGATGGCCACATAGTGTTGTCGCGCGAGCTGGCCGATGCGGGCCACTATCCGGCTATCGACATCGAGAAGTCCATCAGCCGGGTTATGCCCATGGTCACTTCGCCGGAACATATGGATCTGGCGCGCACCCTCAAGCAGTTCTACTCCCTCTATCAGCAGAACCGGGATCTCATCACCATCGGCGCCTACAGTCAGGGTTCCGATCCGCGTATTGACCGCGCCATCATTCAAAAACCCTATCTGGATCAGTTCTTGCAGCAGGGGATGCGCGAGGTCATTCACTACGATGATGGCCTGCAAGCCTTGCAGATGGTGGCGATGCCATTGATGCGCTGATGATGGTCGGTAACAGAGAGGTCGACGATGAGTAAAGGGTTGGTATTGTTGGCCGATCGGCTGGTGGAAGCGGAGCAGCAGTGTGCGCTGGCACTAGTGAAGGCGCAGCAGGATCTCAAGCTGTTCATGGATCAGCAAAATGCCCTCAACCAGTACCGCCAGATCTATCACCAGCAGTGGACCGATCGCGGCCTGCAGGGGATTTCGCCCCAGCAAAATACCCAGTATCACGCCTTTATCAACAAGCTCGAACAGGCAGCGACCCAGCAGTACGAAGGGGTGTTGCAGGTGCGTCAGGCGCTGGAACAGCGCCGTGAAGAGTGGCTGGCGGCCCAGCAGCGGCGCAAGGCGGTGGAGCTGTTGCTGGAGAAGCAGGCGAGCCGCGAGCAGCAGAAAGCCCAGCGTCAGGAGCAGAAGATGCTGGATGAGTACGCCATGTTGCGACGTTTTCATCAATCTGGCCTGTAACTTGCTTTGATATGGACATTGTCGGCGGCCATCTCTTTGGGGGCCACCAGAATTCAGGGATCCCATCATGATGCAGACACTGTTGACACAAACGCCTTCGGCTCCGGCCAACGGGTTGGACAAAGCGCCTCTGAGCGGTTCCGTCGAGAGCAAAAGTATCGATGGGGGAACCGGCAGCGACAGCAAGGGGGATTTCGCCACCCTGATTGCCAAGGCCCGGAACAGCGAACAGGGCGCCGCCGAAGCCACTCAGGGCGGTAACCATGTCCGATCAGCCAAATCTTTGGCGACCGAAAGCGCCTCTCCCAAAGAGGAGATCGGCAAGGAGGAGGATCCTGACGCCGACAACAAGGTGGAGGAGGTCCCTGCCACCGACTTTCTGCTGCGCCTGCAAGACTCCCTCAAGCTCGATACCTCGCTAGTGACTCCCCAGCTGGCGGTGGCGGCCCAACAGAACGCCACTGCGGTAGACGGCAATCCGTTGCCGCAAGAGGGTGAGCTGGAGGGGATTACGCTTGATGAAAGCGAGCAGACCCCAGCCGCAGCCAGGATTGCCCAACAGCTTGCTGGTCAGACCGGGGCGCAGTCGCCGCTGGCGACGACAGCCAACTCGACTCTTGATACCACCGTATCGTCCTCAGCGGCGCGAGTGGTGGCGCAGGGCGATGCCTCTGCTGCCGTTCTCTCCTCTGAAGGTGAAGATGCCGCCACTACTGCTGATGGGCTGTCCGGGGAGAAAGCCTCTGCCAAGGGAGAAACCCTCGGAGCAGATGGCAAGCACACCAAGCCCCTCACGGGGGCTGAGCGAATGGCCCAGCTGGCCAAGGTGCTGCCGGTCGATGAGTCGGCAAGCACCGCCAAATCCGCTGAGTCACTCGCTGCAAAAGAGGCTGGCGACAGCAAATCCGATCTCGCCGCCAGCAATGCTTTGACTAACAAGGGGCCGGCGACGCAAGCCACAACTCAGGGGGCTGCGCTCAAGGCCTTCAGCGAGGGGCTCAAGCAGCCTGAGGCTGGCGCTGCTAACTCTTCAGCAACTGCGGATGGAAGTGGGGTAGCTGGCAAGGGGGCAGAAAAGGGTGCCGCCGAGGGTAGCCAGCAGCCAGCCACCGCCGCCAATCAAGGTTCGGCGCCCGTGACGACGGCGCAAAGTGCCGCAGAAAGTGCCGCAGAAAGTGCCGCAGCCCAGAGCAGAGTGACGGCAAATGTGACGACTCAGAGCGATAGCGCTGCCGCCCCCGTGATGGTGGCGCCGCAGCAGGTGTTGGCACAGGTCGAATCTCAGGGGCTGCAAGCATCGCTGTCGACTATTTCAGCCGGCATCAAGCAGATGGAAGTGACCGGCACCGACGAGGTGCGCAAAGCGGTGTCGCTTGAGGTAAAACCGAAGGCCGGTGAGGCGGAGAAGAGCCTGGTTGCGACGACATCTAGCAGTGAGAGCAGCCCGAGCCAGACCGTTCAGCATGGCCAGAACAGCCAGACTCAGCCACAGGTAGCCGATAGCCGGGCGCCTGCCGCTGAGACTACGCTGCGCCGTGAGCCGCAGAATTTACCCCATTTGAAACTGGCCAGTCAGGAAGCGCCTGCCGAATTGCACCAGAAGGTCAATGTGATGCTGGCCGAAAAACTGCAACAGGCGGAAATTCAGCTCGACCCCCTCGGCCTTGGCAAGATGAAGATCCAGATCCAGATGGGGGCCGACAGCCAGGCCAACGTCCATTTTGTGGTACAACATGGCCAGACCCGCGAGATGCTGGAGCAGGCGATGCCCCGGCTGCGTGACATGCTGGCAGGGCAGGGGATCCAGCTTGGTCAGACGCAGGTGCAGCAGCAGTCGCAACAACAGCAGCAACAGGGCCAGCCCACCTTTAATGGGCAGGGTCAGCAGGGTCAGAGTAGTGGTCAGCCGCGGTCCGGTAACGGGCTGGTTGAAGGGGAACTCACCACTTCCAACCCCAGTTTGCTGGTGGAATCGACAAACGGTTCCGGAATTGATTTCTATGCTTGATGCAATCCCGAGTAAGTTTATGATATCGAACAAGTTTGAGACTAGGGTGGACAAGGGATGGCTGACGATAACGAGTTGACGCTAAAAGACCCGGCTGCGGGCAAGAAAAAGAAGCTGATCATTATCATTGCCCTGGCGGTTATTTTGCTGGGCGGAGGTGGTGTTGGCGCCTTCCTGATGCTCTCCGGCTCCGATAAACCGCCTGCTGAAGCGGCGGAAGGTGCCGAGGCCACACCCAAGGAGGAAGCGCCTAAACCTTCCCTCTATGTTGGTATGCCGCGCCCCTTTGTCTTCAACGTTGCAGGTGCCCAGCGAGATCGACTGGTGCAGATCAAGATCCAGCTGATGGTGCGCGGTACCGCCGACGAGACGCTGGCCAAACAGAATATCCCCCTGATTGAAGGCACCTTGCTACGGGTATTCAGCGCAGCCAGTGCCGAACAGCTGATGACCTTTGAAGGCAAGGAGAAGCTGCGCAAGGATTCACTGGAAGAGTGCCGTCGGGTGCTCAAGGACCTGGTCTCTTCCCCCGTTATCGAACAAGTGCTGTTTACCGGCTTTGTAATGCAGTAGGTGAAGCGTGAGCGATCTGTTAAGTCAGGACGAAATTGATGCCCTCTTGCACGGTGTCGATGATGTCGAAGAGGAAGAGATAGGCGGCGCTGGAGACCCCGGCGTAGCCCAGTTTGACTTCTCCTCCCAAGACCGCATCGTCCGTGGTCGCATGCCGACGCTGGAGCTGGTGAATGAGCGTTTCGCCCGCCATATGCGGATCAGTCTGTTCAACATGATGCGTCGTACCGCCGAGGTCTCGATCAACGGCGTGCAGATGCTCAAGTTTGGCGAGTATGTTCATACCCTGTTTGTGCCGACCAGTCTCAACATGGTGCGCTTCCGCCCGCTCAAGGGGACGGCGCTCATCACCATGGAGGCCCGACTGGTCTTCATTCTGGTGGAGAACTTCTTCGGTGGCGATGGCCGTTATCACGCCAAGATTGAGGGGCGCGAGTTCACCCCGACCGAACGGCGCATTATCCAGATGCTGCTCAAACTGGTGTTTGAGGATTACAAGGATGCCTGGGCACCGGTGATGGACGTAGGGTTCGAGTATCTCGACTCCGAAGTGAACCCGGCGATGGCCAACATCGTCAGCCCGACCGAGGTGATCGTGGTCAGCTCGTTCCACATCGAGCTCGATGGTGGCGGCGGCGACTTCCACGTGGCGATGCCTTATTCCATGCTGGAACCGATCCGCGAGCTGCTGGATGCCGGTGTGCAGAGTGACAAGGGGGATACCGACGTACGCTGGAGCAAGGCGCTGCGTGACGAGATCATGGACGTCAAGGTGGAGCTGCGTGCCAAGCTGCTGGAGACCGAACTCACCCTGCGTGAGCTGATGGAGCTGCGACCCGGCGATATCATTCCGGTCGATATGCCGGAAAATCTGCTGGTTTTTGTCGAGGACTTGCCCACTTTCCACGCCAAGATGGGCCGCACCAAGGATAATGTGGCGCTCAAGATCACCGACAAGCTCAAACGTCCGGAAGGGGTCAAGACGGAGATGCATCTGGTGACCCGGGGCGGGGTACGAATTGATGGCGAGGCCGAGCTGGAAGAGCTCGAGCGCAGTATCGAAGATCAACAGCGATAATTGACGGTTTATTACGGTAAACGGTCACGAAGTAGCATAAGGAAAAAAGATGAGCGGAACTGAGGAAGAGGATCTGATGGCTGATGCCTGGGCTGCGGCTCTGGAGGAGCAGGTGACGGCGGAAGCCAAGCCAGCCCCGCTGGAAGAGTTGAAAGATGATGCCCCCATCAGTGCCGAGGAGCGTCGCAAGCTCGACACTATTCTCGATATTCCGGTCACTATCGCCATGGAGGTGGGCCGTAGCCAGATCAGCATCCGCAACCTGTTGCAGCTGAACCAGGGCTCGGTGGTGGAGCTGGATCGTGTTGCAGGCGAGCCGCTGGATGTATTGGTCAACGGTACCCTGATCGCTCACGGCGAGGTGGTGGTGGTGAACGACAAGTTCGGTATCCGCCTGACTGACGTCATCAGCCAGATTGAACGGATCAAGAAGCTCAAATGATGCGCCTCCTGTTGTTATTGCTGCCTGTTCCGGCCTTTGCCGAGACAGCGGCATCTGCCAACGTGCCTAGTCTGAGCTCCTGGTTGCTCTCTAGTCTGATGGTGATCGGTCTCATTCTGGTGCTGGGCTTTCTGCTCAAGAAGAGCAAGCTGGCGACCGCCATGGGTGGCGGCCAGATGCGGGTCATCGCCTCGTTGCCGGTGGGTTACAAAGAGAAGCTGCTGGTGGTCAAGGTGGGCGAACAGCAGTTGCTGGTCGGCGTAACGCCGCAGCAGGTCAACTTCCTCTACCGGCTGGAACAGCCGCTGGATGAAAATCAGCCGCAGGCGTTTTCCCAGCAGCTTGGCAAATTGATGGGCAAGCATGAAAAAAGCTAACGGCTTATGGCTGAAAACAGGGCTGCTGGTCGGCCTGCTGATCCCCCTGTTCTGCTCTTGGCCCGCCCTGGCACAGGACGCCATGTCGGCGGTGACCGTCAAGACCATGGGGGATGGCTCTCAGGAGTACAGCCTGACCCTGCAAGTATTGGCGCTGATGACCGCGCTCTCCTTCTTGCCGGCCATGGTGATCATGATGACCTCGTTTACCCGCATCATTGTGGTGTTGGGTATCTTGCGCCAGGCGATCGGTCTGCAACAGAGTCCCTCCAACCAAGTGTTGATCGGCATCGCCCTGTTTATGTCGTTCTTCATCATGTCGCCGGTGCTGGATCGCATCAATGATGAGGCGTTGCAGCCCTATCTGGCCGAGACCATTCAGGCAAAGGAGGCGCTGGAGCGGGCCGAGTTGCCCATCCATCAGTTCATGCTGGCCCAGACCCGGATCAAGGATCTCAACACCTTTATGGAGATCGCCAACGTGCAGGTGGAGAAACCTGCCGATGTGCCGCTACGAGTGTTGATCCCGGCGTTTGTCACCAGCGAGCTGAAAACCGCATTCCAGATTGGTTTTATGCTGTTCCTGCCGTTCCTGGTCATCGATCTGGTGGTCGCCAGTATCCTGATGGCGATGGGGATGATGATGCTCTCGCCGATGATTGTCTCGCTGCCTTTCAAGTTGATGCTGTTCGTGATGGTGGATGGCTGGAATCTCATTCTGGGGTCATTGGCCAACAGTTTCGGACTGGGTGCCGGTTAGCCGGTCGAGCGCAAGGAGCCCGAACATGAGCCCTGAAACCTTTGTCGACGTCTTTCGCGAGGCGCTCTGGCTGGTCAATATCATGGTCAGCGCCGTGATCCTGCCCAGCCTCGCTATCGGGCTGGTGGTAGCCATTTTTCAGGCGGCCACCTCCATCAACGAACAGACCCTGAGCTTTCTGCCCCGTCTTATCGTGACCCTGCTAGCCCTGGGAATTGGTGCTCACTGGGGAATGCAGAGTCTGATGGACTTCTTCATACTGATGGTCAATCAAATCCCCGAGGTGGTGGGATGACCTATACAACCGCTCTGATCATGGAGTGGTTGTCTTCCATCCTCTGGCCGCTGGCGCGGGTGAGCAGTCTGCTGATGGTGATGGCGGTGTTCGGTAGCCGCCTCGCTCCTGCGCGGGTAAGGATGGGGCTGGCGCTTGCTATCACCTTTCTGATTGCCCCGCTGCTCCCGAAAATGCCCCCCATTGAACTCTTCTCTGCCGGCAGCTTTCTGGTATTGGGCCAGCAATTGCTGATCGGAATTGCCCTCGGCCTGATGACCCAGTTTCTGATGGAGAGCTTCGTGATGGCCGGTCAGGTCATCGCCATGCAGACCAGTCTGGGTTTTGCCACCCTGGTGGACCCGATGAATGGCCAGTCGGCCCCCGTAGTGGGTCAGTTTTATCTGATGCTGGCGACCCTGGTGTTTCTGGCGCTGGATGGTCATCTGGTGATGCTGCGGCTGGTCATTCTTAGTTTCGAGACACTGCCTGTCTCCGAGCACGGCCTTTCAGTTTCGTCCATGAAAACCCTGAGTGCGTTTCTGGGGGTGATGTATCAGGCTGCTTTGGTGATGTCGCTCTCAGCCATCGTCGCCTTGCTCTTGATCAACTTCGCCTTTGGTGTCATGACCCGGGCGGCGCCGCAACTCAACATTTTCAGTATCGGTTTTGCGGTCAGCATGATGTCGGGTCTGCTGATCCTCTGGCTCACTATCGGCGGGTTCCTCGGTCACTTCGACATCATGTGGGAGCGGGTGCAGGAGGTCAGCTGCGAGCTGATCAACACCCAGTGCTTCGGAGGCGCTCATGGCTGATACCGACCAGGAACGTACCGAACAACCCACGGGCAAACGACTGCAACAGGCCCGTGAAAAAGGGCAGATTGCACGTTCAAAAGAGTTGGGGACCGCCAGCGTTCTGCTCTCGGCGGTATTTGGCCTGCTGATGCTCAAGGGCTCGCTGGCGACTGCCATGATCAAGGTCGTCACCATGGGCTTTACTCTGGATCGGGAGCAGGCTTTCGATCCCAATGCCATGATCGCCATGGTGCCGGCGCTGCTGGGGGAACTGGTGCTTCCGCTGGGACTCTTGTTTGCGCTGGTGGCGATTGCCGCTTTTATTGGCAACACCCTGATGGGTGGGATGAACTTCTCCACCGAAGCCATGATGCCCAAGATGAGCAAGCTGAGTCCACTCAGCGGCATCAAGCGGATGTTCGGGGTGCAGTCGCTGATCGAGCTGGTCAAATCTATCGCCAAGGTGGTGTTCATCACCCTGTTTGCCTGGTGGATGTTATCCAGCCAGTTCAATCACCTGCTAAACCTCTCCATGGAGGGATTTCCCGGCGGCATTATCGATGCGCTGGAGCTGTTTCTCTGGATGTTGATCATCCTCTGCTGTGCCCTGCTCCCCATCGTGGCCATCGATGTGCCGTTCCAGCAGTGGAACCACATGCGTCAGCTCAAGATGACCAAGCAGGAGGTGAAGGACGAGTTCAAGGACAGCGAAGGCAAGCCCGAGGTAAAAGGCAAGATCCGTCAGTTGCAGATGCAGATGGCGATGCGCCGGATGATGGGGGATGTGCCCAAGGCCGATGTGGTGATCACCAACCCGACCCACTACTCGGTAGCGCTCAAGTATGATGCGGGCAAACCCGGTGCCGCGCCCAAGGTCGTAGCCAAGGGCACCGATGAAATTGCAATGAAGATCAGGGAGATCGCCAGAGAGTACGAGATCCCCATCATGCCGTCACCGGCTTTGACCCGGGCTATTTACCACTCAACCGAGCTGGGCCACGAGATCCCGGAAGGGCTGTTTGCGGCGGTTGCCCAGGTGCTCGCCTATGTCTTCCAGCTCAAGAAATTCCGTCGTGGTCAGGGGCGCCGTCCCCAGCCGCTGGCTAAAGATCTGCCCATTCCGACCGAATATCGAAAATGACAAAGTTCTGACGTAGTCAAAATAAATCCATTTCATTTCAATGTCTTGTATTGTTGGCTTGATGTTTGCTTTAATCTGGCACCAGCAGGTTGAAATTGAGAAGCGCGATGGAATTCAAGGCAGTATTGGGCCAGTTCAAAGAGTACCGGGGAGTATTGGGCAAAGGCCTTGGTACCCCTCTGCTGGTATTAGCCGCGCTCGGTATGGTGGTGTTACCCATCCCGCCGCTGATGCTGGACGTGCTCTTCTCCTTCAACATTGCCCTCTCCATCGTGGTGCTGCTGGTATCCGTCTATACCCGCCGCCCCCTCGAATTTGCTGCCTTCCCGACCGTACTGCTGCTCGCTACCTTGCTACGGTTGGCGTTGAACGTTGCCTCGACCCGGGTGGTGTTACTGGAAGGTCATAATGGCAGTGCGGCGGCCGGCCATGTGATCGAGGCGTTCGGTAACGTGGTGATCGGCGGCAACTATGCGGTCGGCATCATCGTTTTTACCATCCTGATGATCATCAACTTTGTGGTGATCACCAAGGGTGCCGGGCGGATCGCGGAAGTGAGTGCCCGTTTTACCCTTGATGCGATGCCGGGCAAACAGATGGCCATAGATGCCGATTTGAACGCCGGTCTCATCAATCAGGAAGAGGCGAAGAAGCGTCGTCAGGATGTGACCCAGGAAGCTGACTTCTACGGCTCCATGGATGGTGCCTCCAAGTTTGTCAAAGGGGATGCCATTGCGGGCATCATGATCCTCTTTATCAACATCATCGGCGGCTTCATCATCGGGATGATGCAGCACCAGCTGACCTTCAGCGAATCGGCCGAGATCTATACCCTGTTGGCCATCGGTGACGGTCTGGTGGCGCAGATCCCCTCCCTGCTGCTCTCAATTGCAGCCGCCATCATAGTGACCCGTCAGAATACCGAGCAGGACATGGGAACTGCGGTGCTGGGTCAGCTGTTTGACAATCCCAAAGCCCTGATCATCTCCGCCGGTATTCTGCTGATGATGGGACTGGTGCCGGGGATGCCGCATTTCGCCTTCCTGAGTCTGGGGGCTCTTGCCGCCGCTGGCGCCTGGTGGTTGCTGCGCCGAGAGAAACTGGCTGCCGCCAAAGCGGCCAAGGGTGAGCTGCTGCCTGCCACTGCCGAACAACCCCATGAGCAGAAAGAGCTGAGCTGGGACGATGTGATGCCGGTGGACATCATCGGGCTGGAAGTGGGTTATCAGCTGATCCCGCTGGTGGATCGCAATCAGGGTGGCGAACTGCTCAACCGGATCAAAGGGGTGCGCAAGAAACTCTCGCAAGAGCTGGGCTTTCTGGTCCCTGCCGTCCACATTCGCGACAACCTGGATCTGGCGCCAAACCAATACCGCATCACCTTGATGGGGGTCAGTACCGGCGAGGCCAATGTCTACCATGATAAGGAGATGGCCATCAATCCGGGGCAGGTGTTCGGCCAGATCCAGGGGATAGCGACCCGGGATCCCGCCTTCGGGCTGGAAGCGGTCTGGGTTGCCAAGGAGATGGTCTCTCAGGCGCAGACGCTGGGGTATACGGTGGTGGATACCGCGACCGTGGTGGCTACCCATCTGAGCCAGATCCTGACCAACCATGCGGCTCTGCTGCTGGGTCATGACGAGGTACAACAACTGCTCGACATGATTGGCAAACATCAGAGCAAGCTGGTCGAAGGGTTGGTGCCGGAAGTGATCAGCATGGGTAACCTTGTGAAGGTATTGCAGAATTTGCTCAATGAAGGCGTGCCAATCCGCGATATGCGCACTATCCTGCAGACCCTGGTTGAATACGCGCCGCGCAGTCCGGATCCGGAAGTGCTCACGGCCGCTTGCCGGATTGCCCTGCGTCGCCTGATTGTGCAAGAGATTGCAGGCCCCGATCCCGAGCTGCCGGTGATTACCTTGGCGCCGGAATTGGAACGTATATTGCATCAATCCCTGCAGGCTGGTGGCGGTGATGGTGCCGGTATTGAACCGGGTCTGGCTGAGCGGATGCAGCGCTCGCTGGTGGAAGCCACTCAACGACAAGAATTGGAAGGCCAACCGGCCGTGCTTCTGACATCGGGGATCTTGCGCAATACCCTGGCGAAATTTGTCAAGAATGCCATTCCTGGATTGCGCGTTCTGTCTTATCAGGAAGTGCCCGACGACAAGCAGATCCGCATCGTCAGTGCGGTAGGGCAGAACTAGTTAGCGGAGACGACGGGTGAAGATTAAGCGGTTTTTTGCCAAGGATATGCGAACGGCTCTGGCCGAGGTCAAGGAGACTCTCGGGCCGGATGCCGTCATCATGTCCAACAAGAAGGTCACCGGAGGGGTAGAGATAGTCGCCGCAGTCGATTATCAATCCCAGGTCCCGGGGCCCAAAGATGCGCCGGTTCGCCGTCAGCTGAACGATGAGAGCGTCAATATTTCGTCTGCTGCACGGCAGATGATCCGCCCCGAGCCGTCGCCGGCGAAGGAGCAGAACGAACATTATGCCGATACCCTGGCCGCCTTGCTGGCGCGCCAGCAGAAGCTCAAGCCGGGCAATGGGGCGCCAATGGGCAATACCCAATCGGCCGGGCTGGCCGCTGCCAATGCAGCGCCCAGAACATTGGCGGAGCAGGGGCAGTGGGGCGCAGCCCCGGAACCTGCCAAGCCCAAAGCCCGGGTTGCGTCCGGCCAGCGCCCCCCTCAACCTGCCCAGCGGGATCAGGAGATGGAGGGGATGCGCAAGGAGATGGCCAGCATCCGCAAATTGCTGGAGCACCAGATCTCCGGGCTGATGTGGCAAGAGGTGGAGCGCCGCGAACCGATGCGGGCCCTGCTGATCAAGGAGCTCAAGAAACTGGGCTTTGATGATGCGTTTGCCGATCAACTGGCGGGACTGATCCCCGAAGATATGTCCATCCATCAGGCGATGGCCCAGTTGGCCGAGGTGCTGACGGTCCAGCTCAAGATCAGTGAGGACGAGATCATGCGTCAGGGGGGCGCGGTGGCGCTGCTTGGTCCGACCGGGGTGGGCAAAACCACTACCATCGCCAAGCTGGCGGCCCGTTTCGCCATGAAGTATGGCGCCGAGCAGGTGGCGCTGATCACCACCGACAACTACCGGATCGGAGCCCATGAACAGCTGCAGACCTATGGTCGCATCATGGGTTGCCCGGTACGTCAGGTGCGTGATGCCGAAGAGCTGGCCAATGCCCTTTATCAGTTCCGCCATCGTCGGCTGGTACTTATCGATACGGCCGGGGTGGGTCAGCGGGATATCCGGTTGACCGAGCAGCTCGATACCTTGGTCAAGAATGCCAAGGTACGGATCCGCAGTTATCTGGTGATGTCGGCAACCTCCCAGCGTCGGGTGATGCAGGAGGCGGTGGACCATTTCCGGCGTATTCCATTAAGCGGCTGCATACTTACCAAATTGGATGAAAGTCTGAATCTTGGCGAAGTGATTAACGTGTGTATCCAGAATTCATTGCCCATCAGCTATATCACTGACGGACAAAGGGTTCCGGAAGATATTCAGGTTGCCAATGCGGCGCAGCTCGTCGGGGCTGCCATGGGCTCGCTGGAGCGAGAAACAGAGGAGCCCTATTTCTGGGGCGCAGGCTTTGGCGAGGCCGAAGATTCGGAGTTTTATGAGTAACATGTATATGGATCAGGCGAGTGGTCTGCGCAAAATGCGTCAAAACAATCGAGTAAAAGTAATCGCCGTTTCCGGTGGTAAAGGTGGCGTGGGCAAGACCAACGTGACCCTGAACGTGGCCGGAGCCATGGCCGCCCAAGGCAAGCGGGTGATGGTGCTGGATGCCGACCTGGGTCTGGCCAACGTCGACGTCATGCTGGGGCTGCGGGTTCATCGCAACCTCTCCCACGTGCTGGCGGGTGAATGCACCATCGACGATATCATCGTCGATGGCCCCTACGGTATGATGATCGTGCCTGCGACCTCGGGCACCCAGTCCATGGTCGAGCTTTCTCCGGTGCAGCATGCCGAGCTTATCCGTGCCTTCAGCGAGATGAAGACCCAGGTCGACATCCTGTTGGTGGATACGGCTGCGGGGATCTCCGACATGGTGCTGAGCTTCACCCGTGCCGCTCAGGACATCATGGTGGTGGTCTGCGATGAGCCGACCTCCATCACCGATGCCTACGCCCTCATCAAGATCCTCTCAAAAGATCACGGTGTGTTTCGTTTCAAGGTGGTGGCCAATATGGTGCGCAGTCTGCGCGAAGGGCAGGAGCTCTTTGCCAAACTGACCCGGGTCACGGATCGTTTCCTCGACACCTCGCTGGAGCTGGTCGCCTGTGTACCCTATGACACCAATCTGCGTGCCGCCGTGCGCAAGCAGAAGCTGATTGTCGAGGCGTTTCCCAAGTCGCCGGCCGCACTGGCGTTCCGGGCCCTTGCCAACAAGGCGGCGAGCTGGCCGGTTCCCAACCAGCCGGGCGGCCATCTGGAGTTTTTCCTGGAAAATTTGTTGCAGAAACCGGCCACAACACAGGAAGGTTCCCGTGAATAAAGCCCAAGCGTACTTGCGTCATCAGGATTCCTATGTGCTGGTGGAGCGTCATGCTCCCCTGGTCAAGCGAATTGCCCAGCATTTGTTGGCTCGCCTGCCCAGCAGTGTCTTGCTGGATGACCTGATCCAGGCAGGTATGATTGGGCTGCTTGAAGCCTCCCGCAATTTTGACGGTAGCAAGGGGGCCAGCTTCGAGACGTATGCCGGGATCCGCATCCGAGGCGCCATGCTGGATGAGATCCGGCGTGGTGACTGGGTACCCCGCTCTGTGCATCGCAACAGTCGGGCTATTGCAGAAGCGATCGAGAATGTCGAGCAGACGCACGGTCGTGACGCGCGAGATACCGAGGTTGCTGCCGAGATGGGGGTCTCCATCGCTGATTACCATGCGATGCTGCAAGACGTCTCTTGCGGGAAAATTATCGGCATCGAAGATCTGGGGGTCAGCGAGGATGTGATCGGTAACCCCGATGATGCTCCTTCAGGCTCGGGATTCGATGAATTGGCTGCCGAGCGATTTCAGATTCAATTATCCGAGCAAATTGGTCGTCTACCAGAGAGAGAAGCTTTGGTTCTCTCTCTTTACTACGATGAAGAGCTGAATTTGCGTGAAATTGGCGAGGTTTTGAATGTCAGCGAGTCGCGTGTGAGCCAGATCCACAGTCAGGCAATGCACAGATTGCGTGCTCGTTTGAGAGATTGGCATCTATAAGTGTTTGTACTGGCTACACTGAGATGAAACTCTAAGGCATAATCCGCACGACACAACCCGTTTTTAGCATCATGTAAGTGAGCCACTCTGGTGGCTATTTAGGAGGGAATTTTGGACAAGAACATGAAAATCCTCATTGTTGACGATTTTTCAACGATGCGCCGGATTATCAAGAACTTGCTGCGCGACTTGGGATTCAACAATACCCATGAGGCGGATGACGGCAATACAGCGCTGCCGATGCTGAAAAATGGTGATTTTCAGTTTGTAGTTACCGACTGGAACATGCCTGGCATGCAAGGTATTGACCTGCTTAAAGCCATCCGTGTCGATGAGAAGCTCAAGCATCTGCCGGTACTGATGGTAACTGCTGAAGCCAAACGTGAGCAGATCATTGAAGCCGCCCAAGCTGGCGTCAACGGTTACATCGTCAAGCCCTTCACCGCAGCAACGCTCAAAGAAAAACTCGACAAAATTTTCGAACGAATTGGCTAAGGAGCTGCAGGGATGATGGCCAAAACGAGAGCAATGATTTCGCTCGACCAGGCAAGGATGCTTGTTGCTCATCTGGAGCAAGGCGAATTTGAGCTGGCCGATGAACTGCTTGCCGAAGTATGTGCCCCCAACGCAGCCGATCTGTTTGAAAAAGTAGGTCAGCTGACCCGACAACTGCATGATTCACTTCAAGAGTTTCGCCTCGACCCCCGTATTCCCGATTTGGCTACCCATGACATTCCCGATGCTCGGGAGCGTTTGAGCTACGTTATCGATATGACCGACAAAGCGGCCAATCGCACAATGGATGCGGTGGAAGCCAGTTTGCCGATAGCGGATCGCCTGAATGACAATATCCAGCTGGTGATGCCGAACTGGAATGCCCTGATGTCTCGTGACATGAGCGTGGGGCAGTTCAAATCCTTATGTCACCAACTTGATGATTTTATTAAGGCTTCAGAGTCTGATGCCGATAAATTACGGCAACTGCTGACAGAAATCCTGATGGCACAAGATTTTCAGGATTTGACAGGTCAGATGATCCGCAAGGTCATCAAGCTTGTTCAGGAAGTTGAAACAAAATTAATAGAAATGCTGACCATGTTTGGTGAGGCTTCTGCTGAGCATTCAACTCGTAGTATTCCTGTCAACGGGATTGAAGCAGAGGGTCCTATCATGAACCCCGAGGCTCGTGCCGATGTGGTCAATGGTCAGGATGATGTGGACGATCTGCTGTCTAGCTTGGGATTCTAATGGAGTGACGCATGGCCTTCGAAGTTGATGAAGACATACTGCAAGACTTTCTGGTCGAAGCATCCGAAATATTGGAACAGTTGTCTGAACAACTGGTCGACTTGGAAAAGCGGCCCGATGACAAGAACCTGTTGAATGCTATCTTTCGCGGTTTCCATACCGTGAAAGGGGGAGCAGGTTTTCTGTCGCTCGGTGAACTGGTTGATGTATGCCACGGTGCGGAAAACGTGTTCGATATCTTGCGTAATGGCAAGCGAACCGTTACTGCGGAGCTGATGGATGTGATCCTGCAAGCGCTGGATGCCATCAATGTCATGTTCGCCCAGGTTCAAAATCGCGAAGCACCCAGCCCTGCGTCAGATGATTTGCTTCATGACCTCCATGAATTGTGCAAGCCAGAAGGGGAAGAGCAACTGCGCACTGCTACGAGTGTGGCTGCGGCTGTAGAATCTGAACCTGCAGCACCGGTAGTTGTTGAAGAAGTTGCTCCAGAAGTTGTTGAACCTGCAGCCATCAGCAGCGAGCCTGCTCCTGTCAATGGCGGCGGCTCGATCGATGAAATTTCTGCAGACGAATTCGAGCGTCTGCTGGACGAGCTCCACGGCGTGGGTGGGGCTCCGACCAAGACGGCTGCAGCAGCCCCGATAGCCGGTGGCTCTGGCGATATCACCGATGATGAGTTTGAGGCCTTGCTGGACCAGCTCCATGGCCAGGGACAGCACATGGGGGCACCAGAGGTGAATCCTCTGAAGTCGGTGCAAAAAGAGGTGGACGAGCTTATCGATGATGATGAGTTTGAGCGTCTGCTTGATGAATTGCATGGTCGTGGCCAAGGGCCTCAGAGTACTCTGGCACCTGCCGCACCTGCCGCACCTGCCGCACCTGCTGCGGTGACTCCGCCCAAACCGGCCACTCCTGTAGCCAAACCAGCACCGGCGGCCACCGGAAAACCTGCCGAAGCAGCCAAAGCACCAGCGCCTGCCGCCAAGGCGGCTCCTGCGCCAGTAGAAAACAGTGCCGTGCAAAGCGATACGACGGTGCGGGTGGATACCAAGACTCTCGATGTCATCATGAACATGGTAGGTGAGTTGGTACTGGTCCGTAACCGGCTGGTGAGCTTGGGTATTGCCAGTAATGATGAAGAGATGTCAAAGGCGGTTGCCAATCTGGATGTGGTAACGGCTGACCTGCAAGGGGCGGTGATGAAAACCCGCATGCAGCCAATCAAGAAGGTATTTGGTCGTTTCCCGCGCGTGGTGCGTGATCTGGCCAGAACCCTCAAGAAAGAGATTGAGTTGGTGATGGTGGGGGAAGAGACCGATCTTGATAAAAACCTGGTAGAGGCGCTCGCCGATCCTCTGGTTCACCTCGTTCGCAACTCCTGCGATCACGGGGTCGAAATGCCGGATGTGCGGGAGAAAGCGGGCAAGCCGCGGCAAGGGACAATTACCCTTAGCGCCTCCCAGCAAGGTGACCATATTCTGCTTTGCATCGAGGATGATGGGGCAGGGATGGATCCGGAGAAACTCAAGTCCATCGCAATCAGTCGCGGTGTTCTGGATGCAGATACTGCCGCTCGCATGAGCGACAACGATGCCTATAACCTGATCTTTGCCCCGGGTTTTTCAACCAAGGCCGAGATCTCCGATATATCTGGCCGTGGTGTCGGAATGGACGTGGTTAAAACCAGCATTGTCAGCCTCAATGGGTCAGTGCACATAGATTCCACTTGGGGGAAAGGTACCCGTCTCGAAATCAAGGTTCCGTTGACGCTAGCCATTCTGCCGACGCTGATGGTTGAAGTGGGTGAGCAAACCTTCGCACTTCCCCTTGGTTGTGTGAACGAGATTTTCCATCTGGATCTCAAAAAGGCCAACATGGTTGATGGCCAGCTCACCATCATTGTACGCGAGAAGGCGATACCGCTTTTCTATCTGCATAAATGGTTGATTCGTGGCGCCAACAAACGTTCACGTCAGGATACCGGACATGTGGTGATCGTGCAGATTGGCACTCAGCAAATCGGGTTTGTGGTAGACAGCCTGATTGGTCAGGAAGAGGTAGTGATCAAGCCACTCGATAACCTGCTGCAAGGCACCCCTGGCATGGCCGGGGCGACCATTACCAGTGATGGTGGAATTGCTCTTATTTTGGATGTGCCGAGTCTGCTCAAAGCATATGCGCGTAGACATTAATAGCTCAGGCCCAAGGAGTTAGAAAAACAACAATGGCAGTCAAGGTATTAGTTGTCGACGATTCGAGCTTCTTTCGCCGTCGGGTGAGCGAGATCATCAATCAGGATCCCATGCTGACGGTGATTGATACGGCCCAGAATGGACGTGAAGCGGTGGACAAGGCGATGTCGCTGCGCCCTGATGTGATCACCATGGACATCGAAATGCCCGTGATGGATGGCATAAGTGCGGTGCGGGAGATCATGGCCAAGTGCCCAACCCCCATTCTGATGTTCTCCTCCCTGACCCATGAAGGGGCCAAGGCTACGCTGGATGCGCTGGACGCCGGTGCCCTGGACTTCTTGCCCAAGAAGTTTGAGGACATTGCCAGAGACAAAGATGAAGCGGTCAGACTGTTGCAACAGCGGGTGAAGGAGATCTCCCGCAAGCGCTTCCTGATGACATCCGCTGCTCGTCCCAAAGCACCTGAACCGGTTGCTCGTGTTCCTCTGGGCAGCACAGCGCCCAGATCTTCAGATCGTCAGCCTGACCTGCAACGCACTGTGCCAAGTGCCTCATTCAAGCGCAGTGGCAAGAGTTATCAGTTGGTGGCGATCGGTACTTCTACCGGTGGACCTGTTGCTTTGCAAAATGTGCTGACCAAGTTGCCGGGGGATTTTCCCCATCCCATCCTGCTTATCCAGCATATGCCAGCCACTTTTACCGCCGCGTTTGCTGCCCGTCTCAACGGGTTATGTCAGATTGGCGTCAAGGAAGCGGAAGATGGCGATGTGCTTAAACCTGGGCATGCCTACCTTGCTCCCGGTGGTAAGCAGATGCTGTTGGAAGGTCGTGGTGCAGGGGCCCGCATTCGCATCGTCGATGGCAACGACAAGGTAAATTACAAGCCTTGTGTGGACATCACCTTTGCCTCTGCGGCCAAAACCTATGCCGACAAGGTATTGGCGATTGTGCTGACCGGTATGGGGGCTGATGGCCGTGATGGTGCCAGACTGCTGAAAGAGCAGGGATCAACCATCTGGGCTCAGGATGAGGCTTCCTGCGTGGTATATGGTATGCCCCAAGCAGTAGCCAAAGCGGGGATTGCCAGCGAATCACTCCCTCTGGACAAGGTGGCCCAGCGTATTCTGGTTGAGTTGGGGCGCTAATCATGGGCTTGCTAGGTCTGCTCCTGGCATTGGGGGCTATTGCCATTGCCCAACTGTGGCATGGCGGCTCCCTGTTGACGCTGGTAGACGGCCCCGCTTTTTTGATCGTGCTGGGTGGTACCGTTGGTGCAGTTACCTTGCAGACTCCAGCCAAGTACATCCTGCTGGCGTTGCGCCAGCTGTTATGGATTTTTACCCCTCCCCACCAAGATCTTGCGACGCAGGCCGAACGATTGCAGTCATGGGCCGTCTTTGCGCGCCAGCAAGGGCTGCTTGCCCTTGAAAATCAGGCCGAGCAGGAGGAAGACAACTTTACCCGTCAAGGGCTCGGCATGATTGTCGATGGGGTCTCCACAGAGGATATCCGTATGCTGCTGGAAGCGGACATCGATATCGAGCAGGAGCGCAATGAACATGCCGCCAGGGTATTTGAAGCCATGGGGGGGTACAGTCCGACCATCGGGATCATCGGTGCCGTGCTGGGCCTGATCCAGGCCATGTTTCATCTCGAAGACCCGTCAGCACTGGGGGCGGGGATCGCAGTGGCATTTGTGGCAACCATCTATGGAGTGGGGTTTGCCAACCTCATCTACCTGCCTATCGCCAACCGGCTACGTGCATTTCACTATCACTACGCACTCTTTCAGGAGATGACCTTGGAAGGGCTGCTGGCTATCGCCCATGGTGAAAACGGCTTGCAGGTTGAACGCCGGCTCAGGGCCTATTTGAAAGGAGAGTAGCCATGCGCAAGCGCTATCGGTTGCACTTGCAGGGTCGCGAGCATCTTGACCGCTGGCTGGTCTCCTATGCCGATTATATGACGCTGATCTTTGCATTGTTCGTGGTGCTCTACTCTGTTGCGCTGGTGAACAAGGACAAGTATCGCGCGGTGATTGATGGTATGAGCCAGGCGTTCAGTGTCATGCAGTCTGGCGGCAATGGCTTGCTTGAAGGGCAGGGTAATTCCCTGCTGGATAACCCAGTATCTGCCTCTCCATCGTTGCTGGAAAGTCCAGCATCCCCCTCTCCTTCACTTGCTCCCATTTCTGGTGTGCCAGTGCTGCAAGATGGCGCGACACTTGCAGAACTCGATATGCAGTTGCAACAGAGCATGGGCTCGCTGGTGGATGCCGGTATCGTCAAACTGACGCAGGATGAGAACTGGCTGACGGTTGAACTCAGTTCCGGCTTGTTGTTTGGCAGCGGCAGTGCCTTTTTGGGACCAAACGCTGCACCGGTCATTAATACTCTTTCAAGTATTCTCAAACCGGTCGATAACTATGTAAGGGTTCGGGGTTATACCGATAACCAACAGATAAATAATGAAATTTATCGTTCTAACTGGGCGCTTTCTGCTGCTCGGGCAGAAGCGGTACTCAATGGTTTGATTGCAGATGGGATCGCCCCCCAGCGTCTGGCGTTCGAGGCATATGGCGAGTTTTCCCCCTTTGCTGACAACGGCAGCGAGCAGGGCAGACTGCAGAATCGCAAGGTTGTGGTCGCTATCTCCAAATTTGCCTGGGTGCCGCCAGCACCTGTGGTTGCAACGCCTACGGTAGTTGCTGAACCGGTTCCTACTGTACAACAGGCGGTGGATGCGGGGGAGATAAAGGTGATCACCTTGCCCGGTGGTGGCATACGCATAACAACAAGGCAGGATTGATACAGTGATTGTTTGGACGGTTGCCAACCAGAAAGGTGGTGTGGGTAAAACCACCACAGTGGTCTCGCTTGCGGGGATCCTGGCCCAGCGTGGCCAGCGGGTGCTGTTGATTGATACCGACCCCCATGCTTCGCTGACTGCATATCTTGATTTTGATTCAGATCGCCTGGATGGAACCCTCTATGAGTTGTTTCAAGCTGTCAAACCGACAGCCGAGCTTGTCAATAAACTGACGCTCAAGACCAAGTTCGAAAATATCAACTTGCTGCCAGCATCTATTACCTTGGCAACTCTTGATCGGGTGATGGGCAATCGTGAGGGGATGGGACTGGTACTGAAACGGGCACTGCTGCGCATTCAGGATCAATATGATTACGTGCTGATCGATTGCCCGCCAGTGCTGGGAGTGATGATGGTCAACGCGCTGGCTGCCTGCGATCGCATTCTGGTGCCTGTCCAGACCGAATTTCTGGCCCTTAAGGGGTTGGAGCGGATGATGAAAACATTCGAGATCATGCAGCGTTCCAAGCGTGACAAGTTCCGTTATACCGTGATCCCGACCATGTTCGACAAGCGCACCCGTGCCTCTCTGATGACCTTGAAGTCGATCAAGGATCAGTATGGAGATTCAGTGTGGAATGCGGTGATCCCTATTGATACCAAGTTTCGGGATGCCAGCTTGCTGCATATCCCCCCGTCTATCTATTCTCCCGGGAGTCGTGGAACCTATGCATACGAAACGCTGCTCAACCATCTTGATGCCCTTGAGCGGCAACGGGTTCATGAGGTGACGGCATGAGAGATACCATTCAAGTTCGGGCGATGGATGACTATTTCCACTCCCTGCTGCTCGATGAGCCACTGGTGCTGGATGAGGTGGAAGAGGTTCAATCTGCCCCTGTTTTACAGTTGCAACGTCAGCCCCAAAGCGTCCCCGAGGTAGTCGCCGCACCTTACCTCGAAAGCGATCCACGGCTTGCCCAGCTCGGTGAGCTATTGGCTCAGGTGGGACAAGTCCAGTTCGAAAATGATGCCTTCACCCAGGAGATAACACTCACCGCACCGCTGGAGATTGTGGCGGAGGAGTCACTGTTGCCGGTGGAGCCTGAATGGCCTGCGGAAGTGCTACTCCCCGAGGTTGCAGAGCCCCATACTACTATCCTGACCGAGACGGCGCTGGAGGTTGCTCCGGTAGAGGCCAGTGAACCGGTCGCCTGGGAAAATATCGATACCGGTAAAGAGTTTCAGGCCCTTTTCTTTGAAGTCGCGGGCGTGACGTTTGCGGTGCCGTTGACCGAGCTGGGTGGTATTCATCAGCTGGGCGAGATCACCTCCCTGTTTGGCCAGCCTGGCTGGTACAAGGGGATCATGACCTCCCGCGAGCAGAAGATGAATGTGGTCGATACTGCCCAGTGGGTCATGCCGGGTCAGCATCTCGAGATGGATGATTACAAGTATTTGATTATGCTTGGTGAATCGCCGTGGGGATTAGCCTGCCACCATCTCAAAGGGACTGAATTGTTACACCGTGACCAGGTTAAATGGCGCCATCAGGAGGGCAAGCGCCCCTGGTTGGCTGGCATGGTCAAAGAAAAAATGTGTGCCCTGTTACATGTTCGCGAACTGCTCCTGTTGCTGGAGCGTGGGGTTAACATAGAAGGTCGCTGATAACTTCTGCAATCGAGCTGTTTTATTGCTAGTTTTAGCAGTAGACGTTTTCATAAAAGGAATAAAAACATGACAGAAAAGCGCAATATTGCACAGAATCTGGCCGAAGATGAAGTGCTGCAATGGGTAACCTTCCAACTGGAAAACGAAACCTACGGCATCAATGTGATGCAGGTTCAGGAGGTGTTGCGCTACACCGAAATTGCACCGGTGCCGGGTGCGCCTGAGTACGTACTGGGGATCATCAACCTGCGTGGCAATGTGGTGACTGTCATCGATACCCGTTCCCGCTTCGGTCTGCCTTCCGGTGATGTGAGTGAAAACTCCCGGATTGTGATCATTGAGGCCGAGAAGCAGGTGATCGGCATCATGGTCGACAGTGTGGCGGAAGTGGTTTATCTGCGCTCTTCCGAGATCGATGCGGCACCTGCGGTCGGTACTGAAGAGAGCGCCAAGTTTATTCAGGGGGTGAGTAACCGCGATGGGCAACTGCTGATCCTGGTTGACTTGAACAAGCTGCTCTCCGATGAAGAGTGGGAAGATATCGGTTCCCTCTGATAAGTAAGGTGATGTTTTGATAATCGAGATGGTTGCCTTGGGGATGTCCCTGATTGCCTTGGTGTTTGCCTCTTATATCTGGTTCAAGAGCAAGCGCAGCAAGCAGGAGTCCGAGGCCAGTGTGGCAACCCTGCAAGGTCAGTTGGAAAGCTTGCGCAAGCAGATGATGGAACTCCATACCGGTGCCATTGGCATGGGGCAGCGTCTGCAGTCGGTGGAAGGGGCTATGCAGCAGGTCAATGAGCGCCAGCAAGAGCTGACCATGCAGGATCCCGAACGCAGGCTCTACAGCCGAGCGGCAAAGATGGTCGAACTGGGCGCCGATCTTGATGAAGTCATGAGTGAGTGCGAGTTGCCAAAGGCAGAGGCTGAGCTCTTGATATCGTTGCGAAAAGGTCGCTCTTGATGATTCAGGAAGGCAATTGCCTTCCTGAATTTTATGGCGTGCAGCCGCTTGTCCCCCGTCTGCGTTGAGCGGATGGTTTCTACCGCATTTTCTTTGTGATCCCGGTCGCCAGTCAGTTCAATTGTTGCATCTTTGAAAAGACGTATTCCAATACTGTGTTAAGATGCAGACCGCTTCATTTTCTCTGAAAAAATCCCCATGCTGCTTCAAGTTAACAATCTGAGCTGCGTGCGCGAAGATCGCACTCTGTTTGAACACCTCTCTTTCTCTGTTGCGCCCGGCGATCTGGTGCAAATTGAAGGGCCCAACGGGGTCGGCAAGACCAGCCTGTTGCGGTTGTTGACCGGGCTGTCGCAGCCGTTTGCCGGTGAGGTGTGCTGGAATGGGGAGAATATTCGTCACTGTCGTGATGAGTATCATGCCAATCTGCTCTATCTCGGCCATCAGCCCGGTGTCAAAGCGGCGCTGACCCCTTTTGAAAACCTGAAGTTCTACCAGCAGTTACATCACCCGCAGCAAACAGAGACTGACTTGTGGCAGATATTGGCCCGGGTAGGGCTTGCCGGGTTTGAAGAGAACCCGACCGGGCAACTCTCTGCCGGTCAGCAACGCCGGGTGGCGCTGGCCAGACTCTGGCTGTCACAGAAACCGGTACTCTGGATCCTCGATGAGCCCTTTACCGCCATCGACAAGCAGGGGGTCAAGGTGCTCGAGCAGCTCTTTTTGGCCCACGCCGAGCGGGGCGGCATGGTGATCCTCACCACCCATCAGGATCTGACCCTGATGCAGGGACGGCTGAAGACTATCTCGTTGGCCCCCTTCGCCTCGACATTGCAGGAGTAACGCCATGTTGCGCGCTGTTATGCACCTTATTCACCGTGAACTGCTGATGGCCCTGCGCCAGCGTTCCGATATTCTCAATCCGCTCTGGTTTTTCCTCATCGTCATCACCCTGTTTCCGTTAGGCATTGGCCCGGAGCCCAAACTGCTGGCCCGTATTGCCCCGGGGATTATCTGGGTGGCGGCGCTATTGGCGGCCATGTTGTCGCTGGAGCGGCTGTTTCGCGATGACTTTGCCGATGGCGCGCTGGAGCAGATGATGCTGATGCCGCACCCGCTGGGCTTGCTGGCGCTGGCGAAAGTGGTCGCTCACTGGCTGCTGACCGGCTTGCCGCTGCTGCTGATCTCTCCCTTGCTGGCGATTTTGCTGTCGCTGGATATGAACACCTATCTGGCTGTCGTCGCGACGCTGGCACTGGGCACTCCAGTATTGAGTCTGCTCGGCGCGGTCGGAGTCGCGTTGACGGTGGGACTGCGCAAAGGCGGGGTGCTGCTTAGTCTGCTGATCCTGCCGCTCTATATTCCGGTACTGATTTTTGCCACCTCAGCCATCGATGCCGCGGGGATGAGCTTGCCCTATGGCGGGCAGCTTGCCATTCTGGCCGCCATGCTGGTGGGGGCTTTGACACTGACGCCGCTGGCTGTGTCGGCGGCGTTGCGGGTCAGCCTCAACTGATGGCCGTGAGCTGAACCGGATTTGGCTCCGAACGGAGTCTTTTTGCAAAAAATAATGTTGCGATGGATCAAGGAGAGTGCCGCTTATTGCTTTCGGGGTATTTGATGCTGCCCTGCGGTCGGTATGGTAGGCCTCGCCAAACGATTAATAACAAAAAGGTTTTGTGAGCTATGTGGAAATGGTTGCACCCTTATGCCAAACCGGAGCGGGCCTATCAGCTGGCAGGCACGCTGTTGCCCTGGTTTGCGGTGATTAGTCTGCTCTCGTTTGTGATCGGTACTGTCTGGGGCCTCGCGTTTGCGCCAGCGGATTACCAGCAGGGAGATTCGTTCCGGATCATCTATATCCACGTGCCTTCCGCCATTCTCTCCATGGGGGCCTACTCCACCATGGCGGTGGCCGCCTTTATCGGCCTGGTGTGGCAGCTGCGGATGGCGGACATGGCGGTTGCAGCCATTGCGCCGGTCGGCGCCGTATTTACCTTTATTGCCCTCTTTACCGGTGCCGCCTGGGGCAAACCGATGTGGGGAACCTGGTGGGTCTGGGATGCCCGTCTCACCTCCGAGCTGATTTTGCTGTTCCTCTACCTCGGCGTCATTGCTCTCTACAACGCCTTCAGCGACAAGGTGGTCGCTGGCCGTGCGGCCGGCATTCTGGCGCTGGTCGGGGTGATCAACCTGCCCATCATTCACTACTCGGTGGAGTGGTGGAATACCCTGCATCAGGGGGCCACCATCACCAAATTTGACAAACCCTCCATTTCCCCCGAGATGCTTTGGCCGCTGCTGATCATGATCCTGGCATTTGCTGCATTTCTCGGGGCCCTGACCCTGATGCGTTTTCGCAATGAACTCCTGATGCGGGAGTGGCATCGCCCCTGGGTCAAAGAGATTGCAGAGCAGGAGAAGTAAGCATGCACTTTGCCTCTTTCAGTGATTTTATGGCGATGGGCGGTTACGCCTTCTATGTCTGGCTCTCTTTTGGCCTGACGTTGGTGTGTCTGGTCGGCATCATCATTTCTACCCGCATGAAAACCCGCAGCCTGCTCGCCGAGTTGCGCAGCAAACAGGCGCGTGAGGCCCGTCGCAAGGCGGCCCAGCAGATGGAGAACACCCTATGAACCCGAGACGCAAAAAACGCCTCACCATCATTCTTGCCATCACCCTGGGCCTCGCCACCGTGAGCGGCCTGGTGCTTTACGCCCTCAGTCAGAATATCGACCTCTTCTATACCCCGAGCGAGCTGGTGGAGGGGAAGGGGCCGGACAAGATCAAGCCGGAAGAGGGGCAGCGCCTGCGCATCGGTGGATTGGTCGTGCCGGGGTCGGTGCAGCGGGATCCCCAGAGCCTCAAGGTTGCCTTCAAGCTGGTGGATAACGGCGGTCATCTGGTGAAGGTCGAGTTTGACGGCATCCTGCCGGATCTGTTTCGTGAAGGGCAGGGGATTGTTGCCCAGGGCACCCTCAAGGATGCCACGACCGTAGAGGCGTTCGAGGTGTTGGCCAAGCACGATGAGAACTACATGCCGCCGGAAGTGGCCGATGCCACCAACGGCATGCACTTCAAGCCGGAGTATACCGAGGCGCAGTTGAAGGGAGCCAAGCAGTGATCCCTGTGGTGTTTGCCTTTTCCGCTTTGCCTGCCGTGCGTGGTGCGGCTGTTGTCACCGTTCAATTGAAAGGAATGCCTTCATGATCCCGGAATTAGGTCAGTTTGCGCTGATCCTGGCCTTTGCCACCGCCCTGCTGCTGGGGAGCTACCCGCTGCTAGGCGCCAGTTGGGGGCGTCTTGGCATGATGTCGGCGGCCCGTCCGCTCGCCTATGCCCAGTTCTTGTTGCTGCTGCTGTCGTTTCTCTGCCTGACCTGGGCTTTTATCGATAACGACTTCACCGTGCAGTATGTGGCCACTAACTCCAACAGCCTGCTGCCGCTTGCCTATCGCATTTCCGCCGTATGGGGGGCCCACGAAGGCTCCCTGCTGCTGTGGGTTCTGACCCTGGGTGGCTGGACTGCGGCGGTGGCCATGTTCAGCCGTCGTCTGCCGCTCGATGCGGTGGCTCGGGTACTCGGCGTGTTGGGGCTGATCTCGGTCGGCTTCACTGCCTTCGTGCTGTTCACCTCCGATCCCTTCACCCGCACCTTGCCCTATTTCCCGGTAGATGGTCGTGACCTCAATCCGCTGCTGCAGGATCCGGGTCTTATCTTCCATCCGCCGATGCTCTACATGGGTTATGTGGGCTTCTCGGTGGCGTTTGCCTTTGCCATTGCTTCGCTGATGACCGGTCGTCTCGATGCGACCTGGGCCCGCTGGTCGCGCCCCTGGACCATGGCGGCCTGGGTATTCCTGACCCTCGGCATAGTGCTCGGCTCCTGGTGGGCCTACTACGAGCTCGGCTGGGGCGGTTGGTGGTTCTGGGATCCGGTAGAAAACGCCTCGTTTATGCCCTGGCTGGCGGGCACCGCTCTGCTGCACTCGCTGGCGGTGAGCGAGAAGCGCGCCACCTTCAAGGCGTGGACCGTGCTGCTAGCCCTCTCCGCCTTCTCGCTGAGCCTGCTGGGTACCTTCCTGGTGCGCTCCGGCGTGCTGGTGTCGGTTCATGCGTTTGCCTCCGATCCGACCCGCGGTCTGTTTATTCTCGGCTTCCTGCTGGCGGTGATCGGCTCATCCTTGCTGCTGTTTGCCTTCAAAGGCTCGCAGGTGAAGAGCCACGGCAAACACGAGCTGTGGAGCCGCGAGACCCTGCTGCTTTGCAACAACATCATGCTGGTGGCGGGTCTGCTGACCGTGCTGCTCGGTACCTTGCTGCCGCTGGTGCACAAGGAGCTGGGGCTGGGGAGCATCTCTATCGGTACTCCCTTCTTCAACCACATCTACAGCTGGCTGATCATCCCGTTTGCCCTGCTGCTGGGGGTTGGCCCGCTGTTTCGCTGGCGTCGTCAGGAGCTGGGGGAGCTCAAAAGCAAGGTGGTTGTGGCACTGGTGCTGAGTCTGGCCGCAGCCTTGCTGTTGCCGCTGCTCTTTGCCGAAACCTTCAAGCCGTGGGCGGCGGTAGGGATTGGTCTGGGCGCCTGGATCATCGTCACCAGCGTGCAGGAGACCTGGGCGCGAGCGACCCACAAGCACGGCTTTGCAGTCGGTGTGCGCAAGCTTGGCAACAGCCACTGGGCCATGATCCTTGGCCATGTGGGGCTGGCAGTCAGCATCATAGGTATCGCCTGCACCCAGAACTACAGCATCGAGAAGGATCTGCGAATGCAGGCGGGTGATCGGGTGCACTTTGCCGATTACGAGTTTGTCTTTGCCGGGATCAAGGAGAAGAACGGCCCCAACTACGATGGCTTCAAGGGCGTGCTGGAAGTGCACCGCAATGGCAAGCAGGTCGCCCTGCTCAAGCCCGAGAAGCGGATGTACAAGGTGACCCGGATGCCGATGACCGAAGCGGCCATCGATGCCGGTATCACCCGCGATCTCTATGCGGCGCTGGGGGAACAGCTCGACAACGGAGCCTGGGCGGTGCGGATCTACTACAAGCCGTTCGTGCGCTGGATCTGGTTCGGCGGCGTCTTTATGGCCATTGGTGGCGTACTGGCGATGCTCGACAAGCGTTACCGTTTCGGCCGTCGTGATGAGGAGGCCAAGGCATGAACAAAAAGACCTGGTTGTTTTTAATCCCCTTTATCGTCTTTTTGCTGGGGGCTGTGTTCCTGTTCAAAGGGCTCTACTCCGATCCCACCAAGCTTGAGTCCGTGATGGTGGGCAAAGAGGTGCCGGTGTTCACCCTGCAGGACATTTACGATCTGAACAAACAGCACGATCGCAGTATCCTGACTGGTCGCCCCATGCTGCTCAACGTCTGGGCCACTTGGTGCCCCACCTGCTATGGCGAGCACACCTACCTCAAACAGTTGGCGGGGCAGGGTATTCCCATCATCGGCATGAACTACAAGGATGAGCGCGACAAGGCGATCAAATGGCTGGCGGAGCTGGGCAACCCCTATCAGGTCAACCTCTATGATCCGGACGGCATGCTGGGGCTGGATCTCGGGGTATATGGCGCACCGGAGACCTTCTTTATCGACAGCAAGGGGATCATCCGGTATCGCCACGTGGGGGATATCAACCCCGAGAACTGGGCGTCGACCCTCAAACCCATCTTTGATGCCATGAAGTGAGGGGAGTCCTGATGAGAGTATTTATTGCTTCCCTGCTGCTGTTGCTGGGATGGGTGGTGCAAGCGCCGGCCATGGCCGCTATCGATGTCTACACCTTCGACAACGACAATCAGGAGCAGGTCTTTCGCGAACTGACCAAGGAGCTGCGCTGCCCCAAGTGTCAGAACCAGGATATCGCCGACTCCAATGCAGGGCTGGCCAAGGATCTGCGCGACAAGACCTACCAGATGGTGCGCGAGGGTAAGGATAAAGAGGAGATCGTGGATTACATGGTGGCCCGCTACGGCAACTTTATCCTCTATAACCCGCCCCTGATGGCCTCCACCCTGATCCTCTGGCTCGGCCCGCTGCTGGTGATCCTGATCGGTGGCGCCGTGGTCGTGATGCGCAGCCGCCGGCCCCCTGCGGTGAAAAAACAACTGGATAACGCCTTGAGCGAGGAGGAGCAGCGCCGACTGGCCGAGCTGCTCAAAGAGGAAGAGAAACAATGACCGCTTTTTGGATAGTGATTGCGGGCTTGCTGGTGCTGGTGAGTCTGGCGCTCGTCGTGCCGCTGTGGCGTGGTGAAGGCAAACAGAGCATCAGTCGCTCGGCGCTCAACAAACAGCTCTATCGCCAGCGGCTGCTGGAAATTGGCGAAGAGCGCGAGCAGGGTGTTCTGGCTGAGGAGTCCGACTCGCTGGTCGAGCTGCAACGAAGCCTCTTGGATGATATCCCTGATGTGGAGCAGACCGCCCGCAGTGGCAAGAGTCTGATCTGGATCCCGGGTGTGCTGGTGCTGTTGGTGGTGAGCCTGGGGCTCTACTACAAGTTGGGCTCCTGGCAAGAGGTGAGTCGCTGGCAAGATGCCAGCAGCCGTCTTGGCGAGCTGAGCAACCGCATTCTGGTGGAACGCGATGCCCAGGTGACCGAGCAGGATCTGCTGGATTTCACGCTGGCACTGCGTACCCGCCTCAAGGATGAACCGAACGACTACCGCGGCTGGCTGCTGCTGGGACGTTTGGCGCTGGATGGCAATGATCCTGAAATGGCCAGCGAGGCGCTGGAGCGGGCCTACACGCTGGCTCCCCAGAAATCGCTGGTGGCGGTGCCCTACGCGCAGGCGCTAATGATGACGGGGGATGAGGCGCAAGCGGATGCCCTGTTGCAAGCGGCTATCGCGCAGGATCCGGACAATATCGAAGCACGCTCTGTCTATGCCTTTATGGCGCTGCAAAAAGAGGACTTCCAGACCGCGCTGTCTCGCTGGCAGGCGATGTTGCCACTGATGGAGAAAGGTACCCCCCGTTACGTGATGGTCGAGCGCTCCATGGAGTATGCCCGCGCGCAGCTCAAGCAGCGCGGCATCGAGGTGACGAATTCAGGCGTAGCCAAAGCGGGCGCAGTTGAGGGACAACCGCTGGCGGTGAAGGAGGGGGAATTCCCCATCCACGTCACGTTGGCTGCGGGCATTCAGATGCCGGAAGATGCCCATCTCTTCGTCTTTGCCGTGGTGCCCAACGGGCCGCCCATGCCTATCGCCGTGAAGCGTATCGCAGGGCCAACCCTGCCAGTTACCCTGTCACTCGGGGATGGCGATGCCATGATGGAAGGTAGCAAACTGGAGGCCTATCCGGAGCTGCAGTTCAAGGCGCGTCTCTCGCGCGGTGGCAATGTGATGAACAAGGAAGGAGCCTTCGAAGGGGTATCCGTGCCGGTCAAGACGGCCGAGATCCCTGCTGCTCCGATTGACATCCGCATCGATCACGCCCTCTAATATGCCTTTGGATAACCCGGCCCCTGGATAGGGGCTGGGTTATCTATACTTCTGATAAATCAAAATAAAACGTCAGGACAATCATATGTATCTTCGTTCAGGGGCCATACTGGCAGCCCTCTTGCTGGCTGGCTGTGCCGGTGGCCCGCCCAAGCCTGGCCCAGAGAGTCTGGATCTCAATCCCGGTATGAATCGTCCGGGCGCCACCAGTACGGCGGCCGACCCGCGTGATCCCTTCCAGGGAGCAAACCGTGCCATGTGGGCGGTCAATTATGATGTGCTGGAGCCCTATGTAGCACGTCCTGTGGTACATGCTTACGCTCGCTATATTCCGGTGGGGGTGAAGGATGGCATTGCCAACTTTGTTGCCAACTTTGATGAACCGAGCAGCATGGTGAACCACCTGATCACCGGTGATTTGAAGGGGGCGGGGACCAACCTGGGGCGCTTTACCCTCAACACCACCGTCGGTCTGCTGGGTATCTTCGATGTGGCCAAACATGCCGGTCTCGAGCGCAACAAGCTGGAGATGGATACCGTGCTGGGCAGGGCCGATATCGGTAATGGTGCCTACATCATGGTGCCTGTCTACGGCCCGACTACCACCCGGGAGCTGGTTGGTGATGCGATTGACAGCTTCTACTTCCCCTATGCCCTGTTAACCTTCCCAATGAAGGTTGCACATTGGGCACTGGATGGCTTGGGCAATCGTGCCAAGCTGATCGATCAGGAGCGGATCATCGACAACTCCCTCGATCCTTATGCGCTGACCAAGGACTTCTACCTGCAATATAACCAGGGCAAGGTGACGGGCAAGCAGACCGAGCTGAAAGCGTCTCAGCAAGAGCAGGCCGACGATGCCAATCTGGATGAATATATGGACGAGTTGGACCAGTAAACGGGTCATCTCGATATGTAAAAGGCGCCTGCGGGCGCCTTATTCATTTTCGCAGCCATATCGAGATAAAAAAACGCCCCGCAGTGCGGGGCGTTTTGGCAAGCGAGGCTGATTAGGCAGCCAGATTCTTGGCCACGAATTCCCAGTTAACCAGAGCCCAGAAGGTTTCCATGTACTTCGGACGCAGGTTGCGGAAGTCGATGTAGTAGGCGTGCTCCCACAGGTCAACGGTCAGCAGCGGGGTGGTACCGGCTTCAGTCAGCGGGCAGCCAGCGTTGGAGGTGTTGACGATAGCCAGAGAGCCGTCAGCTTTCTTCACCAGCCAAGTCCAGCTGGAACCGAAGTTGCCGATGGCAGATTTGGTGAAGGCATCTTTGAACTCGGCGAAGGAGCCGAATGCCTTGTTGATGGCCTCAGCCAGGGCGCCAGTCGGCTCGCCACCGCCATTCGGGGAGAGGCAGTGCCAGTAGAAGGTGTGGTTCCAGATCTGGGCGGCGTTGTTAAAGATGCCGCCGTTGGAGGTCTTGATGATCTCTTCCAGAGACTTGCCTTCAAACTCGGTACCCGGCACCAGATTGTTCAGGTTGACCACGTAGGTGTTGTGGTGCTTGCCGTGGTGATATTCCAGAGTTTCCTGGGAGATGTGCGGTTCCAGAGCGTTGATTGCATAGGGCAGAGCGGGAAGTTCGAATGCCATTTTCTACTCTCCATTGGCTGGACCGTGCGAAGGCGACGGTTGCAAGACATTGCGTACTCTTTTCTATATGTGAAAAGAGTTGTTTTTAAAATGATGGGGCTGGGTAGCCCAAAGCCAAGGGATTGTAGCAGTATCAAAGATGGCCTAACAACTCTTGATTAGCGCCATGATCGCGATCAATCCAGTGTGGGTTCTTTGCGCAATTCGAGCTGGGTCACCCCTTTGCCAGTTTGTGCTCGGGCAAGATTGCAGTAGAATGGCCGCCGAAATCGCTCTAGTGAGGCACCTATGGAAACTATTGAAAAGATTAAGCAGCAGCTGGCTGACAACCCCATCATCATCTACATGAAGGGCTCCCCCAAGCTACCCAGCTGTGGCTTCTCTGCCCAGGCCTCCCAGGCTCTGATGTCCTGCGGCGAGCCGTTTGCCTACGTTGATATCCTGCAAAATCCGGATATCCGCGCCGAATTGCCAAAATTCGCCAACTGGCCGACCTTCCCCCAACTGTGGGTTGAAGGTGAGCTGATCGGTGGCTGTGACATCATGATCGAGATGTTCCAGGCTGGCGAGTTGCAGGCTCTGATCAAAGAGACTGCTGCCAAGTACAAGAAAGATGATGCTGCAGCTGAGTAATCGGTTCGGTATTGTCGAGAGGGAGCCACACTGGCTCCCTTTTTTATTGTCCCGGTTCTGTCAGGCAAGCAACTGATTGTCGGTTGCAAAAAGCAACGCAATTGCCCTGAAAAATCTAATCTTTACGGCTTTGTTTTGGAGTTGTTAATTATATTATTTTCCAATATCTGATTACTTTTTTTAATCCATTTGGATTCAAGTGTTGCTGCCATCACATTTTTTGATAATTTCACCGTAACGTAGTCTCTTTGTAGATTTTTTGTGTTTATGCTCACATTAATTGCAAGTGATAGAACCTAGTATCGCTTCGCCCTGTGAAATAAAACCCTACAAATTAATAAATAAAAAGAGATTTGCGATGAAGATGTATAGCAATCTGCCCATTGGTCTTCATGATATTACTGAAGCCAAAAAAAGACTGACCAATCATATATACAAGACCGCGCAACTACCCTCTAACTACATCAGCGAACGTTGCCATGGCGAGGTTTACCTCAAGCTTGAAAACATGCAACGTACAGGCTCTTTTAAAATTCGTGGCGCCTTCAACAAACTCAGTTCATTAAGTCTGGAAGACCGACAAAAAGGTGTTGTCGCCTGCTCGGCGGGCAATCATGCCCAAGGTGTATCACTCTCCAGTGCTATGCTGGGAATTGATGCCAAGGTGGTCATGCCTTGCTGTGCCCCCAAATCAAAAATTGCTGCAACCAGTGACTATTCAGCCAAAGTGATCCTCCATGGAAATAGCTTCAATGACACCATTGCCAAAGTCAGCGAAATCGTGGAGATGGAAGGCCGCGTATTTATCCCCCCCTTCGACGATGCAAAAGTAATTGCCGGCCAGGGCACCATTGGCCTGGAAATTATCGAAGATTTGTATGATGTCGATAACATCATAGTGCCGATCGGTGGCGGTGGTTTGATTGCCGGTGTTGCCATGGCTATCAAATCTATTAATCCGACCATCAAGGTGATTGGTGTGCAATCCGAGAATGTGCACGGTATGGCGGCCTCTTTCTATGCCGGTACCATGACCAATCACAGAACCAGCAGCACGCTGGCCGATGGCTGTGATGTGGCAAGACCCGGTTCACTGACCTTCGAAATCGTCAAACAATTGGTGGATGATATTGTACTGGTCACCGAGGATGATATTCGTCATAGCATGGTTGACCTTATTCAGCGCAACAAGGTGATTACCGAAGGGGCGGGAGCTCTGGCCTCGGCAGCGCTGCTCAGTGGCAAGCTGAAACATTATGTCGAAGGTAAAAAGACCGTCAGCATTATTTCGGGTGGCAATATTGATCTGACCCGGATCGCCGAAATTATCGAACAGAAAAATATTCGTCAATTTAGCCTGTAAGGAATGCAGTCATGATATTAGACAGTGTTGTCACTGGCAGTAAAGAGAATACGCGTGCATGGCGTAAATCGGATACCACATGGGGATTAGGTCTGTTCGGTACTGCTATCGGGGCGGGGGTCTTGTTCTTTCCAATCCGGGCCGGATATGGTGGCCTGATCCCAATATTAATCATGCTGGTGCTGGCTTACCCCATTGCATTTTATTGCCACAGAGCGTTGGCCAGATTATGTCTTTCTGGCAGTAATCCATCGGCAAATATTACCGAGACCGTTGAAGAGCATTTTGGCAAAATGGGTGGGGTAGTAATTACCTTCCTCTATTTCTTTGCCATTTGCCCACTGCTGTGGATATATGGTGTGACGATCACCAATACCTTTATGGCATTTTGGGAGCATCAACTACAGTTGGTTCCGCTTAATCGAGGTGTGGTTGCACTGGCATTGTTGATGTTGATGGCATTCGTGATCTACTTCGGTAAAGATCTGATGGTCAAGGTGATGAGCTATCTGGTCTTTCCCTTTATTGCCAGTCTGATCGTTATCTCTCTCTCCCTTGTCCCGTACTGGAACAGTGCCGCCTTTGATCAGGTCAATCTGAGCGAGATATCGATGTTTGGTCACGATGGTATTCTGGTTACCGTCTGGCTGGGGATCTCCATCATGGTCTTCTCCTTCAACTTCTCGCCGATTGTCTCCTCTTTCATCGTCTCCAAACGGGAAGAGTATGAGCAGGAGTTCGGTCGTGATTTTACCGAGAAGCGCTGCTCGAAGATTATCTCCGGTGCCAGCATGCTGATGGTGGGCGTGGTGATGTTCTTTGCCTTCAGCTGCCTCTTTACCCTGTCACCGCAAAATATGGCGGAAGCCAAAGCCCAGAACATTCCGGTGCTCTCCTATCTGGCCAACCACTTCTCTTCAATGACGGGCAGCAAGTCTGCGTTTGCCACCACTTTGGAGTATGCGGCGTCCATCATTGCGCTAGTTGCTATCTTCAAATCCTTCTTTGGCCACTATCTGGGGACGCTGGAAGGGTTGAACGGCCTCATCCTCCGCTTTGGCTACCAGGGCGACAAGAGCAAGGTTTCCAGTAAAAAACTCAACATGGTCAGTATGTTGTTCATCATGGGCTCCACCTGGCTGGTTGCTTATGTGAACCCCAACATCCTCGACCTGATTGAGGCAATGGGGGCGCCAATCATCGCTTCCCTGCTCTGTCTGCTGCCGATGTATGCGGTGAGCAAGACACCGGCACTTGCAAAATATAAAGGTCAGGCCAGCAACCTGTTTGTCACCATCATCGGTGTGCTGACCATCCTGAATATAGTTTCCAAGCTGTTCTGAAAACCTTTTCTGTAAGTCATCAACCATTCAGGCCCCCTGGCGGGGTCTGGATGGCGCAGTCAGAAGTGCGTAATAACCTGTTCTTGGTTGGCCCAATTATGTGGGCCCAGGGCAAGGCTATCCGTGATTTGGCCACCACACTCAGTGGTAAATATGTTCTGACTGCAGTGACTCGACATCATAAATATCGAGGCGATGTAATGAAGTTTGATTCGTTGGTTCTGGTTATCAATTGCGGCTCCTCATCGGTCAAATTCTCGGTACTGGAGAGTCAATCCTGTGAGGTGGTGATATCCGGTATGGCGGATGGTATTGAGACGGCCCATCCCCAATTGCAAGTGGGTAAAGAGCCCGCTATGTCATTACCTGAAAATAACCACACCTGTGCATTGGCTGCCATTGCGGCTGAATTGAAAAAGCGCGATCTGCTGGATTCGATTGTGCTGATTGGTCATCGGATTGCGCATGGTGGCAGTGAATTTAGCGAAGCCGTGATCATTGATGAACATGTCTTGGCCAAAATAAAGCAGGTGTCACCCTTGGCTCCCCTGCACAATCACGCCAATTTAAGTGGCGTGATGGCCGCCCGCCAGCTATTTCCCAACCAGCCCCAAATTGCGGTATTTGATACCGGCTTTCACCAGACCCTCAAGCCGGAAGCTTATATCTATGGGCTGCCTTACCAATATCTGCAGGATTACGGCGTGCGCCGCTATGGCTTCCATGGCACCTCCCATCGCTATGTGGCCGAGCAGGCCTGCGTATTTATGGGGCTGGATGAGCAGCATGCCGGTCTGGTTATCGCCCATCTGGGCAATGGCGCCTCTATTTGCGCGGTACAGGATGGCAAGAGCGTCGATACCTCGATGGGGATGACGCCGCTGGAAGGGTTGATCATGGGTAGCCGAAGCGGCGATATCGATTTTGGCGCGCTGGCCTATATCGCTAGCAAGACGGGGCAATCCATCGAGGATATCGAGCGGGTATTGAACAAGCAGTCCGGCCTGCTGGGTATTTCGGGGCTCTCCTCGGATATGCGGGTATTGGAAGCTGCCTATCACGAAGGACATCCCGGGGCAAAATTGGCCATTCACGCTTTTGTCCATCGTATTGCCCGCCATATCGGCGGCCATGCCACCTCATTGCGCCGGCTGGATGCCGTTATCTTCACCGGCGGGATCGGCGAGAACTCGGCTTTTATTAGAAAGCTGGTATGCGAACGGCTTCAGGTATTTGGCGTAGCGATCAGCGAGCCGTTTAACCAGCGTCCCAATAGCGAGGGCTGCCGGGTTATTTCGGCGGCAGAGTCCATGGTGCTGGCGGCGGTTATTCCCACCAATGAAGAGAAAATGATCGCGCTGGATGCCATTCGTCTGGGGCAGCAGGTTCGTCAGGCCGAGTGCGTCTGACATCTTCCACTGTAGTGTCATGAGTAGTGAAAGAGGTTTATTTGATGAAAGTTGATATGCAATTGGATCAGGATAAATTCCGTCAGGCATGGCAAGGGTTTGCCGGTGAGAACTGGATGCACGAGATTAACGTCCGTGATTTTATCCAGCAGAACTACACCCCCTATGAAGGTGACGAACGGTTTTTAGCAGATGCGACCGAAGCGACCACCACTTTGTGGAACAAGGTGATGGAGGGGATCCGTATCGAGAATGCCACCCACGCACCGGTCGATTTTGATACCAATATTGCTACGACCATCACCGCCCACGGGCCGGGCTATATCGAGCAGGGGCTGGAAAAAATCGTTGGCCTGCAAACCGACAAGCCCCTTAAAAGAGCGCTGCACCCGTTTGGCGGCGTAAATATGATCAGAAGCTCTTTTGAAGCATATGGCCGGGAGATGGATCCCGAATTTGAATACACCTTCAGCGAATTGCGCAAAACCCACAATCAGGGGGTGTTCGACGTCTACTCTCTCGAGATGTTGCGCTGCCGAAAGTCAGGGGTATTGACCGGTTTGCCGGATGGTTACGGTCGTGGTCGCATTATCGGAGATTATCGTCGGGTCGCGCTTTATGGCATAGATTATCTAATCCGTGAGCGGGAGCTGCAGTTTGCCGATCTGCAACCGGCTCTCGAGCGGGGAGAGCAGCTGGAGCAGGTGATCCGCCAGCGTGAGGAGCTGGCCGAGCACAAGCGGGCACTGGTGCAGATCAAGCAGATGGCGGCCAGCTACGGCTTTGACATCTCCGGGCCGGCACGCACAGCCCAGCAGGCAGTGCAGTGGCTCTACTTTGCCTATCTGGCGGCGGTGAAGTCGCAAAACGGTGGCGCCATGTCCCTCGGCCGTACCGCCACCTTCCTCGACATCTATATCGAGCGGGATCTGAAGGCGGGGCTCATCAGCGAGCAGGATGCCCAGGAGCTGGTCGATCACTTCATCATGAAGATCCGCATGGTGCGTTTCCTGCGCACCCCCGAGTTTGATTCCCTCTTCTCCGGCGATCCCATCTGGGCGACCGAGGTGATCGGCGGCATGGGGCTGGATGGTCGCACCCTGGTGACCAAGAACTCCTTCCGCTACCTCCACACCCTCAAGACCATGGGGCCGGCGCCCGAGCCCAACCTCACCATCCTCTGGGCGGAAGGGCTGCCGCGGGCCTTCAAGACCTATGCGGCCCGTGTCTCCATCGATACCTCATCCCTGCAGTATGAGAACGATGATCTGATGCGCACCGACTTCGAGAGCGATGACTACGCCATCGCCTGCTGCGTGAGCCCCATGGTGATCGGCAAGCAGATGCAGTTCTTCGGTGCCCGCGCCAACCTGGCCAAGACCCTGCTCTATTGCATCAACGGTGGCGTGGACGAGAAGCTGAAGATCCAGGTTGGCCCGAAAGTGGCGCCCATCATGGACGAGGTGCTGGATTACGAGACCGTCATGGCCAGCCTCGACAGCTTTATGGATTGGCTGGCGGTGCAGTACATCAGCGCGCTCAACCTTATTCACTACATGCACGACAAGTACAGCTACGAGGCCTCACTGATGGCGCTGCACGATCGCGACGTCTATCGCACTATGGCCTGCGGTATCGCCGGTCTGTCGGTGGCGGTCGATTCGCTGGCGGCCATCAAGTACGCCAGGGTCAAGCCGGTGCGCGATGCTGACGGGCTGGCGGTCGATTTCGTGATTGAGGGGGAGTATCCCCAGTACGGCAACAACGACGAGCGGGCCGACTCTATCGCCTGCGATCTGGTCGAGCGCTTCATGAAGAAGATCCAGGCGCTGCCGACCTACCGCAATGCGGTGCCGACCCAGTCGATCCTGACCATCACCTCCAATGTGGTCTATGGCCAGAAGACCGGCAACACTCCGGATGGCCGCCGCGCCGGTGCGCCGTTTGCGCCGGGAGCCAACCCGATGCACGGTCGGGATCGCAAGGGGGCGGTCGCTTCGCTCGCCTCGGTAGCCAAGTTGCCGTTCAAATATGCCAAGGACGGGATCTCCTACACCTTCTCCATCGTGCCGGGGGCGCTCGGCAAGGAGCCGGCCAATCGCGAGAACAATCTGGTGGGGTTGATGGATGGCTACTTTCATCATGAGCGGGATGTGGAAGGGGGTCAGCACCTCAACGTCAACGTGATGAACCGCGAGATGCTGCTGGATGCCATCGAGAATCCGGACAAGTACCCCAGCCTGACCATCCGGGTCTCCGGTTATGCGGTGCGCTTCAACGCCCTGACCCGCGAGCAGCAGCAGGACGTCATCTCCAGAACTTTCACCAACATGATGTAACTCTGATGCCCGGGGTGAGCAGGCTTGCTCCGGGCCTACTTTTTGTTTGTCAGCACGAGGAAGTAACAGATGCGACAGGTTATCACTACCAAAGCGGCGCCGGGCGCCATCGGCCCCTATGTGCAGGCCGCCCGGATTGGCAACATCCTCTACACCTCCGGCCAGATCCCGCTGGACCCGGTGAGCGGCGACATAGCGGAGGGTATCGAAGCGCAAACCCTGCGCTCCCTGCAAAACGTCAAGGCGATTGTCGAGGCGGCGGGCGGTGAAGTGCGCAATATCTTCAAGACTACGGTGTTTGTCTCGGATTTGAACGACTTTGCAGCGGTAAACCGGGTATACAACGACTTCTTCACCGAGCACGATGCCATGTATCCGGCTCGCTCCTGCGTAGAAGTGGCTCGGTTACCGAAGGATGTGAAGATCGAGATAGAGGCGATTGCTGCGCTGTAACCCCATCGGGAGTGTGTCAGCAAGCCAAAACAGAGCGGCTGCCAATGGCAGCCGCTTTTGTCTATATGGTCATCGGGCAGATCAGGCGATCCGTTCGATACGAGCCGTGTAGAAGCCGTCGAAGCCGGTCTCGGACGGGCTTACGGTGTGATCGTCACGCAGACGGAAGTTCTCGTTGGCGGCGAGGAACTTGTCCACCTGCTGGCGGTTCTCCTGCGGCAAGATGGAGCAGGTTGCATAGACCAGCAGACCACCCACCTTCACCATCTGGCTGTAACGCTGCAGGATCTCTTCTTGCAGCGCGACCAGCACCGGCAGACGCTCGGCGGTATCACGCCACTTGGCATCCGGATTGCGCTTGAGTACGCCCAGACCGGAGCAGGGCACGTCCAGCAGTACGCGGTCGGCGCTCTCTTTGAGGCGCTTGACGGTCTTGCTGCTGGTGATGACCCGGGTTTCCACGTTGTGGGCACCGGCGCGACGGGCGCGCTGCTTGAGATTCTCCAGCTTCCACTCTTCCACATCCATCGCCAGCAGACGGCCTTTGCCCTGCATCATGGCGGCGATGTGCAGGGTCTTGCCACCGGCACCGGCGCAGGCGTCGATCACCCGCATGCCCGGGGTGACCTCCAGAGCCGCAGCAACCAGCTGGGAGCCTGCGTCCTGCTGCTCGAAGCAACCATCGGCAAAGGCCTTGGTACGGAACAGGGCGGCGTCCGAGGTGACCTGCAGGGCAGTCTCCACACCATCAACCGGAATGGTGGTGACCTGCTCTTTGGCTAGAATGGCTTGCAGCTCATCACGGGTGCACTTGAGGGTGTTGACCCGCAGGTAGCGCTTGGGCATCCAGGCCAGAGCGGCACGCTCGGCAGGCCAGGCTTCACCCAGCTGCTCGCTACCCAGTTTCTCCAGCCAGCTCGGGCAACCATCCATCAATACCGGGTTCTTCTTCGCCTCGGTCAGACGTCGGCGGAATGCTTCTTCATTGAAGCGATCCAGGGTCGGGTGGTTGGGCTGGGCAATTTTGTGGAAGGCATGCCAGCTGTGCAGCAGCGGCCAGACATTCTTTTCGGCCTGACGCACCTGAATACCGGTGAGGAAACAATAGAGGCTGAGACGGCGCAGCAGGTCGCCGGTGACCAGGGCAATCCTTGCCTGTTCTTGCGGTTTGAGTTCGATGCCGGAGAAGTGACGGGCATAAGCGCGGTCGAGGGTAAGACCCTGACCGAGCACATCGTCAATAATGGCAACGACCAGATCCCCGAAACGGGGCAACAGTGGGGATTTGAGCATGAGATTAACCTTGGCCAGAGAAAGATGAACCGCACCTTTGTGAAGAGGGACAGTTCTAAAATTGACAAATCCGCGCAATGATAGGGGTTAGATGGGGTTGGCGCAACACTCCCCATGGGTGAGTGGCTGAAACAGTGGCGCCGGGCTTTTTGATTCGGCGGGATAATGATGCCGGTAATGGTTCAAAAAAGTGCATGACTACAAGGATGACAAAGATGCATGTGACCAGTAAGTGTTCGTTGGCCTTGTTGGTGGCCAGTTTGTTGGGGTCAACCAGCCTGATGGCCAGCGAGTGGAGGACGGTAGCCGCCAGAGCGACTGCGGAGCAAGGTTATGAGGTGCGGGCCAATCAGTTTCGGGTGGCCAAGGTGCCGCTCGACTATTTTGCCGGGCTGCAAGCCGGGGCGAGTGAGCTGACCCTGCCGTTGCCCGATGGGGGGGAGGTCACCTTTGCTCTGGAAGCCTACGACTTGCTGCCTGCAGATCTCGCCGCCAAGTATCCGCAGATCCGCACCTTCAAGGGTCACAACCCGGCGCATCCTATAGAGACGGGGCGCTTCGATCTGGGGCCGCAAGGTTTCCACGCCATGTTCAGCCATCAGGGCAGGATGGTGTTTGTCGATCCGCTGCGCAATGCCGAAGGTTACGCCATCTATTACCAGCAGGATGCCCATAGTCGATTGGAAGAGGCTGCAGATGAGGTGATAGGGCTCAAGCTCAGCAAACTGGTGCGCAAGGTGCAAGTGGATGGCAATGTTCGCAAGCGCTACGTCATTGCCATTTCGGCGACAGGAGAATTTACCCAATACCACGGTGGCTCCAAAGCGCTTACCATGGCGGCGATTGCGACCTTGCTCAACCGCGTCAATCAGGTCTATCAACGGGATGTGGGCGCCGAATTCGTGCTGGCCAGTGGCAATGACAACCTGATCTTTACCGATCCGGCCAGCGACTTGTTTGCCAATGATAATTCGGATGCGCAGACCAATATCGGGGTACAGGCTTATTACTTTACCAATATGCAGCTCGGTAATTTTGATATCGGCCATGTCCTGAATACCAATGGCGGCGGTCTGGCCGGATTGGCAGTGCTCTGCACCAATCAGAAGTCTGGTGGGATGTCGGGTTCACCCACACCGGTGGGAGATGCCTTCTTCGTTGACTATGTGGCTCATGAAATTGGCCACCAGTTTGGTGCTGATCATACCTTCAACGGCACTACCGGGAGTTGCGGTGCTGGTACCCGGGTTGCGAGTCAAGCCTATGAGCCTGGTAGTGGCAGCTCCATCATGGCCTATGCCGGTATTTGTGGTGATGAGAATATTCAGACTCACAGCGACCCCTATTTTCATAGCAAGTCCATCGAGCAGATGCGTGCGCACATGGCGACCGTATCGACTTGTGGAACCACACTCGCGTTGAGCAATAATGCCCCGCAGGCAGCTGCAGGGGGGGACTATGTGATCCCTGCCAATACGGCCTTTATGTTAAAAGGGGCTGGTGGAGATCTGGATAATGATTCTCTGCTCTACAACTGGGAGCAGATCGATCTTGGTACTGAATCGAGTAGTGCCGCCACCATGATTGACGATGGCTCCCGGCCGCTGTTTCGTTTTGTCTCTCCCACGGCATCGCCGGAGCGGATCCTGCCGAGTTTGCCATCCCTGCTCTCCGGCACGCTTGCCAAAGGAGAGGCCTGGCCGACTACCAACCGGGATCTCAATTTCAGACTGACGGTGCGTGATGGTCAGGGTGGAGTTGCCAGTGATGACATGAAAGTGCAAGTGATCAATACCGGTGCGGCATTTCGCATCACCAACCCGTTTTACGGGGTGACTCTCACGCCGGGGGCCAGTCAGGCCATAGCATGGGATGTGGCGGGCACAACTGTGGCGCCGATCAGTTGCAGCAAGGTGGACATCTCGGTGACCCAGGATGAGGGCGTAAGCTGGACAATGCTCGCCGCCGGACAACCCAATAACGGCGCAGCAACGGTAACGTTGCCTGCCGATCTCACCAGTAGCGTCAGGCTGAAAGTGGCATGCAGCGACAATATCTTCTTTGCCATCAGTCCCCTCAAATTGCCTCTGGTGCAAGGTGGCTCGACTTCAGGTGGCGGCAGTGGTGGCGGGGCGCTCGGATTGTGGACGCTGGCTCTGGCACTGCTCGGCTGGCAACGGAGGCGTACATGAAGGGAGTCCCTCTGTTGCTGCTTGTCATGCTCGGCGGTTGTCAGGCCGATGCCAGCACGCTGGAACAGGAGCTGAGTGCAAACCTCGCCAGGCAGGATTACCGCCTGATAGTGATAGCCGGGCGGGGAGAGTTCGCCCCCGGTATTGCAGCCGAACAGCAGGCAGAGGCCAAGGGGCGCTGTGGCAAGCGTTATCTGGATGGATTGGGCGATGTGATAAGGCCCGGTCAGCAAGAGATACATGCCAAGTTGAGCGCTTACGCCAGCGAGTATAACCAGCGTATGGTGATTCATTGCCCAATAGCATCGGGCGCTGGCAAGCAGTAATACACCAACGAACCAATCCAAATGGAGGGGATATTCATCCCCCTATCTATCCGTGAAGGCGCCAATGGCGCCTTCACTTTTTCCGTTGTTGAATGGGGCCAGTCTGTATTGCCTGAGATGGGGAGCGCGGGTGTAGCACGATTTTTCAGCGTGACAGAAGTTTTGTGCGAATTTTCTTTTCTGTCTGTCACGCAGATCGTCAATTGACGCTGCACCATACTTGTTGTCACCAAGGTAGGGCAAGGAGGCTCTATGAAGCATGGCATTGCGGTGATTATCACCAGTTTGTCTGTTCAGGTTGCAGCAGAACCACAGTGGACCTTCATGGATGAAAACTTGGAAAGGGGAGGGGTCTATGATGTGCGAGCTGAAAAGGTCAGAGTGGTGGTTCCTGACAAGCCTTTTGAACCCGGGCATCTCGCCAGTGTATTGACCTTGCCATTGCCGGATGGCACTACGGTGCAGTTTGATGTTCATCCCAATGCCTTGCTCCCGGAGTCTTTGGCCCAGCGCTACCCTTCTATCAATACTTACAGTGGGAAGGCTATCGATCGGGCGGCGGATACAGGCCGATTTGATGTCACCATACATGGTTTTCACGGTATGTTTACCCATCAGGGGCGTACCTTTTATGTCGATCCGCTTCAGGACGGTTTCTCTTATGCCGTTTATGAACAGCAAGATGCCTGGCGGCGACAGGATGTGGATCAGGTGATTGATCCTCATGGTATCGAGCGTGAGCGAGCTGTGCTGGTCGATGGCAATTTGCGCAAGCGCTACACCATCGCCATCTCGGCAACCGGGGAATATACCCAGTATCACGGTGGTACCAAGGTTGCAGCACTCTCGGCCATTGCAACACTGCTTAATCGGGTCAATGAAGTCTATCGCCGTGATGTGGGGGCCGAGTTTCAGCTTGCAGCTGATACGGATAATGTGATTTTCACCGATCCTGCGACGGATCCTTTCACCAACTCGACCCAGGATATCGCAATCAACCAGACCCAACAGGGGGTGTTGCTCAATCCTTCTTTTGATCTGGGCCATCTGCTGGCGACATCAGGCGGCGGGGTGGCGACCCTGAGATCTTTATGCAACCCTTTCAGCCGTTCACGGGGCATGACCGGAGGCTCACAGCCTATCGGTGATGCATTTTTTATTGATTATGTGGCTCACGAATTGGGGCACCAGCTGGGGGCCGAGCACTCCTTCAATGGCATGGCCGACAGTTGTGCCACGGGTCGCAAGGCTAGCTCAGCCTGGGAACCGGGCAGTGGCTCGACCATCATGGCTTATGCCGGGATCTGTGGTGAGGAGAATCTGCAGGTTAACAGCACTCCTTTCTTTCACAGCAAGTCGATCGAGCAGATGCGGGCTCTGATGGCCTCTCTGCCCTCCTGTGGCACCGACCTAGCGCTTGCCAATAACGCGCCGGTTGTGGATGCGGGGGGCGATAGGGTGATCCCCGCCAATACGCCTTTCACTCTTGTCGGTAGTGCGCTGGATCTGGATGGTCATCCCCTCAGTTACACCTGGGAGCAGGTTGATCTTGGCAATGCATCCTACAGCGTGGCAACCATGGTGGATGATGGAACCCGCCCGCTGTTTCGCTTTGCTTCACCGACATCGGATCCCCGTAGAACATTGCCCGCCATGAGCTCTCTGATATCGGGTGTCTTGGCCAAAGGAGAAGCGTGGCCTGCGACCAATCGCAATCTCCAGTTCCGCCTTACCGTACGTGATGGTCAGGGGGCGGTGAGCAGTGATGAAATGGTGGTTCAGGTGATCAATACCGGCGCGGCATTTGCCATCACAGCTCCGCAGATCGGCGCCATGGTGGCGGGTAGCACTCAGCTAGTGACATGGAATGTTGCCGGGACCGATCAGCCTCCTATCAATTGTCCCAGCGTGGATTTGGCACTGACACAGAATGGTGGTTCTACTTGGACTACGCTGGCAAGCGGGCTTGCCAATAACGGTTCGGCCAGTGTGGTGTTGCCTGCACCGTTGACCAGCACGGCCAGGCTGAAGCTGGCATGCAGCAATAATATTTTTTTCTCTATCAATGGGATAAGAGGTAATGCGTCTGCCACTACGGAAAGTGCAACTGTCATTACCGACAACAATGCGGGTGGCGGCGGTGGTGGTGGTGCAGTGAATCTTATCGTGATCCTCCTGATGGGAGGGGCAGCCGGATGGCGCAGGTATTACGGTTAGCCGTCAGTTTGCTGTTTCTATATATCTGCGCAGCGCCTGTTGTGGCCGCATCACTGACCGAGGCAATAGATGAAAGTCTTGCTGCTCAGGATTATCGGCTCATCGTGCGTGGCGGGCGCGGCGGTATGGCTCCGGGGGTTGTGGAGTCATTGCAAGCAGAAGCGAGAACCCGGTGCGGAGTCCGTTATCTGAAAGGGTTCGGTGATGTCATTGAGATGGGCAAGGAATCGGAGTTTGAGCAGCGGATTGACTATGCCACCCGATATAACCGACAGATGCTGGAAAGGTGCATGCCGGAGGCGATTTCAAGGCCGTAGTGGCTGTTCAACAACGGCGTGTAAATCGGCATGATTGGAGTTATAACTCTAATGTTCCAAACATAGTGATAGCCTCATGGGAATGATTCGATGACTCACATATGAGCTCCCATATACTTTTTTTGGAGTTTTAACTCTATTAAAAAGAACTGCTGAAAATGCTAACAAAATGAGCTGTTTATAAACTATAACTCACTAACTTTATGATTTTAAATGAAATAAAATTCATTTAATTTTTATTGAAAAAGTTGAAATGTGATTTGTGTCACGTTATTCTCGCCGGCTGTTCAGTCAGGTGATTAATAATGATGAAGTTCACAATAAATGCAATCTCAGTTGTCATCGCAATGTCAGCCAATATCGCGCTGGCATCCCCATGGCATATGATCGAAAAACGCAGCAAGCAGGCCGATGAACCTGTAAGGGCTCGCGCATACAATATCTTTGAGGTAGAACCAGATTTTTTAGAAAATCTGCGCTTGGGCCAAACCGTGATTGCGCTACCATTGCCTGATGGCAAGATGGTGCAATATGAATTGGAAGCCTATTCCGTATTACCGCCTGCGCTGGCAGCAAAATACCCAGATATCATGACCTATAAAGGACATGAAGTGGGCACCGCCAGCAATACCGGTCGCTTTAATATTTCTCCACGCGGTTTTAACGGCATGTTTATGCATGCTGGAGAGCAGGTGTTTGTCGATATTCAGCGCAACGGTACCTACGCTGTCTATTACAAAAAAGATGCACATTCAATGAGTGGCAAGAATATCAATGAGATCATTGACAAGTCCGAGCTGAAAAAAAATCTAGAAAATAATACTGAAGCGGCTCGTAACGAGGCTAGTTATAGCAAGGCAGCGCTTACCCAGTACAGCATTGCATTCTCTACCACTGGTGCATATACCAAGTTCTTTGGCGGCAAGGCGCAAGCCATGGATTCACTGGCTGTATTGGTTAACCGTTTAAATGAGGTGTATGAAAGGGACTTGGGTGTTCGTTTCGTATTGGCAGAGGGAAATCACAATATTATATTCGAAAATCTTGCTGACGATCCTTTTGTGAATGGCAGATATCCAGGTGAAACAAGAGATACTCTTATAAATGCTAGAGTTCAGAGAGAGAAACTGATTAGTAGAGAGATTGGTTATTTCGACCTTGGCCATGTATTGACCGCGGGTAAAGATGCAGGTTCGGCGAGAGTTGGGTCATTATGTGATGACATAGGATATCTTTATTCATCTAGGTCTCAAGCTGTTACAGGAAATATAAATCCTGTTGGTGATGCATTTTTTATTGACTTCGTTGCGCATGAAATTGGCCATCAATTTGGCGCCAATCATACCTATAATGCAAATGGGACACAAAGAGAGCCCTCTATGGCATGGGAGCCAGGCAGTGGTAGTTCAATAATGGGTTATGCGGGTTTGATGGGGGAGCAAAACGTACATCTCAACAGCGAGGCTTATTTTCATAGCAAGTCGATTGAGCAGATGCTGCAGCATATCATCGCGAGAGAAGCCAAAGCGCAGAAAGGGGAGATCGAAATCAAGGACGCAGCGATTCTTGCACCGACTATCGCATCGCGTTGTGGCGCCTCTATTCCGAGACAGAATGGGGACAATTTGGAGCCGGAAATTACCGAAGTGCCGCCAGTGCATGTGATCCCTAAAGGTGTGGCATTTAGCCTGAGTGGTAAGGGCAGTGACCCTGATGGTGATGCACTTGTTTACACTTGGGAGCAGGTTGACCTGAGTGATGATGCAACGACGAGTGGCCATCAATTGAGCTCCGGGTTCCTTGCTACCGGTCCCCTTTATCGTTACGCCGCGCCGACAGCATCCCCGGTTCGCCACTTTCCTTCGCTGGCTACCCAGTTAAAAGGGGAAGCTGAGAAAGGTGATGTCTGGGTTAATGTGCCGCGCACCCTTAACTTCCGTCTGGTCGCCCGTGATGGCAAAGGCGGTGGTGCCTATGGTGAGACCTCGGTCGAAGTGGTCGATACAGGTTCACAAACCTTCAAGATATTGCCAGCCCCTGACCAGCGTATTCTGGTTGGTAGCCCGACCACAGTGAATTGGCAAGTAGCTGGAACCGACGGTGGCCGCATCAACTGTCAGCAGGTCGATATCAGTTATAGCAACGATGAAGGCAAGAGCTGGCAGCGGCTGGTCAATGGCGTGAACAACAATGGCGCCCATGAGGTGACCATTCCGGCCAATGCTGGCAGCGCTGTTCGCCTCAAGCTGGCCTGTAGCGACAATATCTTCTATGCCATTACGCCAAAACTGGCGACCAAGAGCAGTGATACACCGGCTCCCCAGCCTGAAAGCAATGGCGGCGGTGGTGGCGGCGGTTCGACCGGTCTGTTCGCGCTGTTGGGCCTTGGTATCGCTGCGCTGCTGCGTCGTCGTGAGATCGTGAGCTACTAAACCAGATAACCCAAGGGTGAGATTACCCATCTTTGGTAAATTGATAAACCAAGCGAAGAGGCGTTAGCCTCTTCGCTTTTTTTGTATGGTTTACAAGGTCGCTTTATCGAGCGCACAATGCCTGCGTCACTCTCTTGATGGTCGTGGAACCATTATTTATTTGAAGGAAAATCAAGATGATGGATGTTGCTGATCTGCGCCGTGAATACTCCCGTGGCGGGCTGCACCGGGCCGATCTGCCGGCCGAGCCCCTCGAGCTGTTCGAGAAGTGGTTGGCGCAGGCTTGTGAGGCCAAACTGACCGATCCCACCGCCATGGTGGTGGCGACCGTCGATGCCGATGGTCAGCCCTGGCAGCGCACCGTGCTGCTCAAGCACTACGACGCCCAGGGGATGGTCTTTTACACCAACATGGGCAGCCGCAAGGCGCAGCAGCTGGAAGGCAATCCCCGTATCAGCCTGCTCTTCCCCTGGCATACGCTCGACCGTCAGGTGCATGTGACCGGTCGGGTGGAGAAGATGAGCACCTTCGAGGTGATGAAGTATTTCCACAGCCGTCCCAAGGATAGCCAGATCGCAGCCTGGGTCTCCAAACAGTCGACCCGCATCTCGGCCCGCGGCGTGCTGGAGGCCAAGTTCCTCGAGCTCAAGCAGAAGTTTGCCAATGGCGAAGTGCCGCTGCCGAGCTTCTGGGGCGGATTCCGGGTGGTGATCGAGACGGTGGAGTTCTGGCAGGGGGGCGAGCACCGGCTGCACGACCGCTTCTACTACACCCGCGACGGGGATGGCTGGCATATCGAGCGTCTGGCTCCCTGATCGCGCTGTTCAATTCTGTTTTCACAAGGAGTGTGTATGCATCTGTATGGTGATCTGCGTTCCGGCAACTGTTACAAGGTGTGGCTGCTGGCCCGCTGGCTGGAGCTGCCCCTTGAGTGGGTAGAGGTGGATATTCAGGCGGGGGATACCCGTACCCCCGCATTTCTGGCCATGAACCCCAACGGCAAGATCCCGGTGCTGGAGATTGGCCAGGGCGACATGCTGGTGGAATCTAACGCCATCCTCTTCTATCTGGCGCAAGGCAGCGCTTTGTGGCCAACCGATCCGCGCCAGCAGGCCGAGGTGCTCAAATGGATGTTCTTTGAGCAGTACAGCCATGAGCCCTACATCGCGGTGGCCCGCTTTATCGTTCACTATCTCGGCCGACCCGAGTCCCAGGAGGCGCGGCTCGACGGTCTGAAAGCCGGTGGCGAGAAGGCGCTGGCGGTAATGGAGCAGCAGCTGAAACAGAGCCCCTACCTGTGCGGTGATGCGCCGACCATCGCCGATATCGCCCTTTATGCCTACACCCATGTGGCAGAGGAGGGGATCTTCTCCCTGCAGGGGTGGCCCGCTATCCGTAGCTGGATCGCCCGTATCGAAGCCCATCCCCGCCATCAGACGCTGCCAGCGGCCTGTCAGGCCAGCTGATGGAATTGCTGATCGAGGCCAGTCTGTGGCAACCGCAGTGGGCTGCGCTGTTGCTGCACTGGCAGCAGCAAGGTCATCGCTGGCAGCTGCTGCTGGGCAAAGAGGCGGCCGCCGCCCTCGATCAAACCGATGCTCCCTGGGCGAGCAGTCCTCCTGACGGGGTGCTCTGCCCGGGGGCTCTGCTGGCTGCCTGGCTCGATGGCGATCTGCTGACGGATTTTCATGTTGATCCCAGCCGCCAGATCCTGATCAGTGCCTCCACCTCGCTACTGACCCTCGCCAGAGAGCAGGGTCTGCTTACCCTTGGTCCTGTGGGGGCCGATCTGCCGCTTACCCCCGAGGCCGATTTGGGCGCCGTGCTCAATCGCCTGCTGGTGCGCCGCATGACGGTGCCGACCCTGGCTGAGGGGCATTCGCTATCAGGCGTCGTGCTGCGACCACTGCAGGCCGACGATGAGCGCGAGATAGTGCGCTACTGCAGCGACGAGGCGCTGGCGCGCTACACCCTCAATATTCCTCACCCCTATCCGCCGGAGGGGGCCCGCGACTGGCTGGCGCTCAGCTGGCGCAAGGCGGCGCTTGGCCTTGGCTGGAGCTGGGTCATCACCTTGCCAGAGGAGCAAGGTGCGGCGTTGCTTGGGGTGATCTCCCTGCACTGGAATGGCGAGCTCGCCTGGTGGGTGGGCGTGCCCTGGCAAAATCGCGGTCTGGCGACTCGGGCCGCCAGCTTGGTCAAGGCGTTTGCCTTTGACCAACTGCAACTGCCTGCGCTGACGGCTCGCCATATGCCAGACAATTTAGCTTCCGGCCGGGTGATGGCAAAAGTGGGGATGCACTATCGCGGGCGGCGCCATATCAGTGGTCGCCAGCCGTGTGACGTGAGTTACTGGCGACTGGATCGCGCCCCCTCCTTACCCAATCCCTTGGCCGAGGAGATTTCCCGCTGGCTTGCTGATGAGCGGATCGCCGTGGTGATCCTGTGGGATCCCGCCACGACCAATCGGCAGAGTACCAACGGCAAGCTGGCCATTTCGCTCTTTGTGGATGAGAGGGGCGCGGGGGAGAAGCCCTGTTTTCTGCACTGCCCGCCGCATCTTGAGCGGTTGCTGGCGCTGCACTGTTACCCCGTCGATCTGCTGGAGCAGGCCGAACCGGAGCAGTTGTCCCATCTTGGCGGCGTCTTGCTGAAAGACAGGGATGAACAGGGGCTGGCGTGGTTGCTGCAACTGTCCGCGCTGCAGCGTCAGGGGCCCGACCTGCTCAGCCGCGAGGAGCGTGCATCACGGCTCCACTGGTTCAACCAGTTGATGGCGCAGGCGCTGGGCGATCAGGGTGACTCTTCGCAGATACGCTATCAGCAGTTACGGCTGCTGGTGGAGCTGCCGGAGCTGGTCGATGAGCTGGATGGCTGTTGGTATCAAACGCCAGAACTGACCTTTGAGCGGTTGGCGCGGGAGGCTCCCGCCCTCTGGCTGGCCTACCACGAGGCGATGAACAGGGTCACCCCGGCTACGCTAACCGCCTTGCAGCTGCAGTTTGCTGCTCGTTTTCCTGAGTGTACCCTCCCATTTTTGGACAAAGGTACTCAGAATGACCAGCCGTTGTGTGGAATAATGCCCGCTCTGCTGTACGAGGAGTAATACCTGATGTTGAGAACCGAGCGCCCCGGTGACATGCTGCCGGTTTATGAGCTGCTGAGTGCTGCCTTCGGTCGTTCCGATGAGGCCGAACTGGTCAACCGCCTGCGCGAATGTGGTGCTGCCGTAGTGACCATGGTCGAAGAGGAAGAGTACGAGTTCATGGGGCATCTGATGCTAAGCCCGATCACCATTAACGGCATGGAAGGGCCCTGGCTCGGTCTGGCGCCGGTCGCGGTTCATCCCGACTGGCAAGGCCAGGGGATTGGCTCGGATCTTATCCGTGAAGGGCTTGATACGGCGCTCGAGATGGACTGGAAAGGGGTGGTGGTACTCGGGGATCCGGCCTATTACAGCCGTTTCGGTTTCCGCCCGGCCAGCGAGTTTGGCCTGCACTGCATCTATGAGGTACCTGCCGACTGCTTTATGGCGATGGAGCTGCAGGAGCGCGGTTTTGCGGGTGTGCAGGGTGAGGTGCTCTATCACCCGCTGTTTGACGAGCTGCCTGACGAAGAGCCGCTCGAGGTGTGAATGGTCGACATCTGTGAAAAAGGCGCCTGATGGCGCCTTTTTCATCTATATCAGCCAGTCAGGTTAGTTGAAGAACCAGTAACCGCGGTTGACCAGACGGGTCAGCAGTTGCAGGAAACCTGCCTGATCGGCCAGCTCCACCAGGTCGGCCTGAGTGATGATGTCCTTGTCACACAACAGGGAAATGGCTGCCGCGTCTTCGCTCTGCAGAGTCCAGGCTTCGCCGTCGATGAAGCACTGCTGGCTTTCGCCGCTAAACCAGACGGTGCGCAGACCCGGCACCTTGATGGCGGGCTCGCCCTGGGTCAGCAGGTCGGCAACCTCCTCGGCGCTATAGTCCGGCTCGACCGGATTGACGTCCAGATCGTGCTTGGCCTCGGAGATCATGGTGCCGAACCACTCCTTGAACAGGATCTCGTCATCGAGGGCCTGCTGCATCAGCTCGCGCAGACGGTGCAGCTCGTGGGGCTGGATCTCGCCGTGACGGGCACGGGGCTTGAGGTCGGCGTCGCCGTAACGCTCGGTACGCACCTCGTTGTCGATCAGATGATCGGCAAAGGAGGAGATAAGTGCTTTGGCATCCGGTGCGCGGAAACCCACCGAGAAGTTCATGGAGGGCTCGATGGCGTAGCCTTCGTGGGGGAATCCTGGCGGAATGTAGAGGATGTCACCCGGCTCCATGATGACGTCGATGATCGCCTCGAACGGCTCGCAGTGCAGCAGGGCGGCGTGGGCGGCGAACTCGTTGAGGGGCTTGGCATCGCCGACTCGCCAGTGGCGCTTGCCCAGACCCTGGGTGATGAACACATCGTAGTTGTCGATGTGGGGGCCGACACCCGCATGGGGGGTGGAGAAGCTCACCATCACATCGTCAAAGCGCCAGCCCGGGATGAACTGGAACGGCACGGCCAGCTCGTTCACCTCGGGAGCCCAGTGGTTGCAAGCCTGTACCAGAATGGTCCAGTTCTCTTCGCCCAGATGGTCGTAGGATTCGAAGGGACCGTGGGCGGCATCCCACTTGCCGTCGAAACGAGTGACGAGGCGGGACTCTACCACCTCTTCCATGGCCAGACCGGCCAGCTCGTCCGGGCTGATGGGATCCTGAAAGTCCTTGAAGCCGCCCTTGATAAGGAGTGGGCGCTTCTGCCAGTAGTGCTCAAGGAAGTGAGCGATATCCAGATTGAGTTCGTACATAGATCTTCTCGTCAAAGGGTTCGACAAAGGTCAGGAGAGGTCTTGCCAGAGGCGGCTGCCGGCCTCGGGCAAGCCCGCTTGCAAACCGTATATAGGGTGCCACATAAAATAACCGGGGCCCTGTTGCAGATCATGCACAGGGCCCCGGTGGTGTCATTTATCCGCTTATTTCAGCAGGTCAACCAAACGCTGGGCGTCACCGATGTAGTTGGCCGGGGTCAGCTTCTTCAGCTCAACCTTGACCGCTTCCGGCAGCTCCAGGGTGTCGATAAAGGTACGCATCCCTTCGGCATCGACGCGGCGACCACGGGTCAGCTCCTTGAGCTTCTCGTAGGGCTTCTCGATACCGTAGCGGCGCATCACGGTCTGGATCGGCTCGGCCAGCACTTCCCAGTTGGCATCCAGATCGGCGGCCATGGCGGCGTCGTTGGCTTCCAGCTTGGAGATACCCTTGAGGGTCGCCTGATAGGCAATCAGGGAGTAACCCACCGCCACACCCAGGTTGCGCAGCACGGTCGAGTCGGTCAGATCACGCTGCCAGCGGGAGATGGGCAGCTTGCTCGCCAGATGCTGGAACACGGCGTTGGCCAGACCCAGATTGCCTTCGGAGTTCTCGAAGTCGATGGGGTTGACCTTGTGCGGCATGGTGGAGGAGCCGATTTCCCCCGCGATGGTGCGCTGCTTGAAGTGACCCAGGGAGATGTAACCCCACACATCGCGGTCGAAGTCGATCAGGATGGTGTTGAAGCGGGCCATGGCGTCGAACAGCTCGGCGATATAGTCGTGCGGCTCGATCTGGGTGGTGTAGGGGTTCCAGGTCAGACCCAGGGAGGTAACAAACTCCTCGGAGAACTGGTGCCAGTCCACATCCGGGTAGGCGCTAAGGTGGGCGTTGTAGTTGCCGACCGCACCGTTGATCTTGCCGAGGATCTCCACCGCCATGATCTGCTTGAACTGGCGCTCAAGACGATAGGCGACGTTGGCCATCTCCTTGCCCATGGTGCTCGGGGTGGCAGGCTGACCGTGGGTGCGGGAGAGCAGCGGCATGTCACGGTACTCGTGGGCCAGACGCTTGAGCTCGCTGATCAGCTTTTCGCAATAAGGCTTGATGACCTCTTCGCGGGCAGTTTTCAGCATCAGACCGTGGGAGTTGTTGTTGATGTCTTCCGAGGTGCAGGCGAAGTGGATGAACTCGCTGACAGCCGCCAGCTCCGGGTTCACTTCGACTTTTTCTTTGAGGAAGTACTCCACCGCTTTCACATCATGGTTGGTGGTGCGCTCGATCTGTTTGATGCGGGCGGCGTCACTCTCGTTGAAGTTGCTGACGATGCCATCGAGCAGGGCGTTGGCGGCCGCGCTCAGGGCAGGGACTTCCGGGATCCCGGCGTGGCTGGCCAGTTTTTGCAACCAGCGCACCTCGACTTCGACGCGAAAACGCAGCAGGCCGAATTCGGAGAAGATAGGGCGCAGGGCATCGGCCTTGTCGCCATAACGACCGTCAATCGGGGAAACAGCAGTCAGCGCGGACAGCTCCATGGGGTGAACTCCTGATGATTTGTGTGGGGGATCCGTATCCACTCGCGCGTGGGGCTGAGTCGTCGTCAGGGCGGATGTGCGGCTGTTCACCCTGATGTTGACCTCGCTTGCCCGCGCGCGAGCCGATGATTAGTAACGTTTGGCCAGCTCCACCATCTTCTTGCGAGCGAAGATGATCTGGGTGCGGCTGCCACCGAGCTGGCGCCACAGCACGCAGGCACGAATGCCCGCCAGCAGCAGGGCGCGCACCTTGTGCTGCACCAGCGGTTGCTGCAGGAACAGCGGGGTACCCGCAACCTGGATGCGCGGCCCGATGGGGCTGATAAGATCGCTGTAGATGCTCGCCATGTTGGCCAAAATCTGCTCGTCGAGCAGATCGAAGTGCTGTTGCTGGCGGCCAATCTGGCTGATCCGCTCACCCAGCATATTGAGAATGTCCTTGCGCTTGGCCAGCTTGCGCTCTAGCGCAATCAGGCTCACCACGTAGCGGGTCAGCTCGGCATTTTTCTGGCTGCCATCTGCTCCCAGCTGCTCGACCAGCGCACGGTAGCCGTCGCGAATGGCCAGATGGGTGTTGTTGAACACCTCGAGCGGCTGGCTCGGGTTGGTCACCAGAATGCTGGAGAGGCTCTCGCGCAGGGCGGCCTCGTCACAGCTGCCGTCTCGGGCCACCTTCTGCACCAGATACGCGGCCTGGCAGATGCCGGCAAAGGCCATTGTTCTGTCTTGGAATTTATCGCTCACGTCTGCTGCCTTCTGTTAAGGATTCAAACCGGATGGCTGAAACGTTGTTCGATGATGCCGCCGCCCAGACACACTTCCCCGTCGTAGAAGACGGCGGATTGGCCCGGGGTGACCGCAGCCTGTTTCTCGTCGAAGATGACCCGGATGGTCTCGTCGTCGATGGGCTGGATCAGGCAGGGAATATCCTGCTGGCGGTAGCGGGTCTTGACGGTGCAGCGACGCGGCTCGCGAATGGGGGTGCGATCCACCCAGTGCAATTGGCTGGCAATCAAACCATCGGAGTAGAGGCGGGGATGTTCGCCCTGCGCCACCACCAGCACGTTGCGTTCGACCTCTTTGTCGACCACATACCAGGCCTCTTCGGTGGCATCTTTGCGACCACCGATGCCGAGCCCCTTGCGCTGGCCCAGGGTGTGATACATCAGACCCTGATGCTCGCCGATCACCTTGCCATCCACGGTCTCGATTTTACCGGGCTGGGCGGGCAGGAACTTGGCCAGGAAGTCCTTGAACTTGCGCTCACCGATAAAGCAGATGCCGGTGGAGTCTTTCTTCTTGGCGGTGATGAGATCCAGCTGCTCGGCGATGCGGCGCACCTCGGGCTTCTCCAGATCGCCAACCGGGAACAGGCTCTGACCCACTTGCTTCTCGCTCAGGGTATAGAGGAAGTAGCTCTGATCCTTGTTGGTATCGAGCCCGCGCAGCAGGCGCGGGCGGCCGGTGCTGTCGTCACGGCGCACATAGTGGCCGGTGGCGATATAAGTGGCACCCAGCTCTTCGGCGGCAAATTCGAGGAACGCCTTGAACTTGATCTCCTTGTTGCACAGGATATCGGGGTTCGGCGTGCGGCCCGCCTTGTACTCTTCGAGGAAATGCTCGAACACATTGTCCCAGTACTCGGCCGCGAAGTTGATGGTATGGAGTTTCATCCCCAGCTTGTCGCAGACGGCCTTGGCATCAGCCAAATCCTGGGCGGCAGAGCAGTACTCGTCCGTGTCGTCTTCTTCCCAGTTCTTCATGAACAAGCCTTCGACCTGATAGCCCTGCTGCTGGAGCAGGTAGGCCGAGACGGAAGAATCCACGCCGCCGGACATGCCGACGATCACCTTGATTTGGCTGTTGTCTGTCATTAGTCGAAGTTACCAGTTCGTTTAAACGGGGCGTATTCTACCAGAGTTTTGCGCCCCCGGTCACATATCCATGCCGCAGTTCCCATCAGGAACCTTGCGGCAGGAAATCGTTTTTCTTGTGGCGATTGCCAGCGGATGCCTGCTCTGTCCCTAGCTCTGGATAAAGGCCTTGAGCGCCGAGAGCGGCAGGCGTGTTCCCGCCAGATAATCCTCGATGCACTGCCACACCAGCGGGCTTCTCAGGGCCGGTTTGCACTCGGCGATCTCCTCCAGGGTGAGCCAGTGGCAGGCGAGGATATCGCCGTCAGGATCCTCTGGATGGTGCTGACCCGGCGCTTTTTCAAGGTCGAAGATGATGGCGGTGCGCACATAGGTGGCCTCGCTGTCGGCCGGTTTGAACAGATAGGTACCAAGCCAGGCGGTCGGCGTGGCGGTCAGACCCGTCTCTTCTTTCAGCTCACGACAGGCCGCTTCAAGCAGGTTTTCCCCCGGCTCCACATGGCCGGCAGGTTGGTTGAAACGGCGCTGGCCTTTTATCTCCTCTTCCACCACCAGAAAGCGCCCCTGCCACTGCACCAGGGCGGCGACCGTCAGGCGCGCCTCCATGCGGGCGTGGCTGGTGGCCGATTGCTCTGCCTGATTGCTCATCATGACTCCTTGTCGCTGCTATTGGGATTGCCCGCTCGGGCGGGTCTGCGTGCCGTTCCTCGCCCGCTGCTGCGGGGTTTGCCGCTGGTCGAGTTTGAAGTTGAACGCTCGGTTGGGTGAGTGCTGCGGGGGCGCTCGTCCCGTCTCGGCTGGCTGGCCCGCCGTGGCGCATCCCCTGCCGGTTTGGCCGGTTTGGCGGTATGAGCGCCTGAACGGGATGAGGAGGGACGCGGGCTGCGGCTGGAGCTCGGCGCCAGCTCGGGGGCGGGCAGGGCTCGGCTCTCGCCGGGGGCCAATCCATCTAACGTCCAGTCACCGATGGCATAGCGAATAAGGCGCAGGGTGGGGTGGCCGATATGGGCGGTCATCCGCCGCACCTGCCGGTTACGCCCCTCCACTATCTTGATCTCCAGCCAGCAGGTGGGGATCTCCTTGCGCTTGCGAATGGGGGGATTGCGCGGCCACACCGCAGGTTCATCCATAATGCGCGCACCGGCGGGCAGGGTCATGCCGTCGTTGAGCTCCACGCCGGCGCGCAGGGCGGCCAGTTTCTCCTCGCTCGGAATGCCTTCCACCTGCACCCAGTAGGTCTTGGGGGTCTTCTCCCCCGGCTGGGTGAGGCGCGCCTGCAGCTTGCCATCGTTGGTGAGCAGCAGCAGCCCCTCGCTGTCGCGATCGAGCCGCCCTGCGGCATAGATGCCGGGCTCTTTAATGTAATCCTTGAGGGTCTCGCGGCCCGCCTCGTCGGTGAACTGGCAGAGCACCATGTAGGGCTTGTTCAGCAGGAGCAATTTGCGATCCTCTGGGGCCAGCTCCGGTTTGCGGGGGGATGCATGGCGGGGTGCGGCTGGTTTGGCCGCCGTGCGCGGGGCGTTATCGCGCGGCGCGCGGCTGACAGAGAGACGGGATCGGGGAGATTTCATCGGATACACACTTCAGACAGACGATGGCAGCGAGTGTACCACAGGGTGCTGAGGGCAGGATGAATGGCTGGCGTTACAGCAAGCAGCGCCCAGAGCCAATTCGCCTAGCTTAACAGGCTCTCGATGACGATAGCCTGACGGGCGGGGGCCGAGCCTGCCAACAGCAGGGCGTGGCTGACCACATCGTCGATCATCGCCTGCGCCAGTCGGGTGAGGGGGCGCAGGGTCTCCCGTCCGCTACCAACCGGCACCGCCAGCAGAATAACGGTCTGCACCGGCCCGATTTGAGAGCCCCACTCGATGGGCTCCTTGCAATTGAGCAGAGTCAGCGCTGGCTGGCTGATCCCTTCGCTCAATACATGAGGCATGGCAAGGCCGGGGCGGATGATGGTGGCCGAGACCTGCTCGCGCCGACTGATCGCCTCCTCCAGCGCGGCTCTGTTGCTGACCAGCTCGGCGGGCAGTAGATCGATCAGATGCTCGAGCGCTTCGGCCTTGGTCACCGGTTCGGTGCTGTGGGCCAACTGGCGCAGGGCAAAATGGTAGTCGGGCAGAGCGTTGGCCAGTCGCAACTCCGCCAGCGCGGCGGTGCGCGGGCGCACCAGTGGTTGACCCAGTTCCCCGCACCAGCAGGTGAAGGCCATGTGGGCCAGCTCGGCATCGCACCCTTCAATTTGCAACTGGCAGAGATCGCCGGGCTGGGTGGCGAGGGTCAACAGGGAGAGCTGGTTGCTGGCGGCAACGGTCTGGCGCCGGGTGAGGTTGGCGCAGCGGATGGTGGATTTGAACATCCTCGCCAGCCGGTTCAACTGCTTGGCCTGGGTGATGCTCAACCCCTGCTGGCAGTAGAAGGTGATTTCGCGGGTCAGCATCAGGCCGGGATCGGCAGGGCCTTGAGTACGGCGTTGGCATCCAGCAGCACGGTTTCCAGTCTCACCTGATGGATGGTGCAGCCGAGGAAGCGCTCTTTCTGCTCAATCTCGATATCGGAGGCAATCAACACCAGGTCGGCGCTGGCAATATCGCGGGCGGTCAGCATGTTCTCCATGCCCATGGCGCCCTGTGTCTCGACCTTGATCTTGAGTCCCAGCCCAGTGGCGGCTTTTTGCAGGGCATCGGCAGCCATATAGGTATGGGCAATACCGGTCGGGCAAGCGGTGACGGCGACGATCTTCATCTGCTCTCTGTGATGCTGACAAGGGGGAGCAACAAGATAGCGCCAGCGGGGGGCTTTTACCAAAAGTCCATATGAAAAGTGGGATCTTGATGGGGATATGCCCTTCCCTTGAACGGCAGTGCAGGCTGATATGGGCCAGCCGGAAGTGGGTTTTCTCCAAACAACAAGGGCCACCCCTGTGGGTGGCCCTGAACAATCTGCGTCTGTTGTTATGGCTATCAGGCGGTCTGGGCGGCCAGCTCGGCGGCTTTCAGTTCGCGCTTGATGCGGCGGATCTTGCGCTCTTCGGCGACCGCGACACAACCCATCAGTACCAGACAGGCGGCGGCTGCGATATCCAGCGCCGCGAAAGTGCCGGTCCAGCCGGTCAGACCGAAGATGGGGGTGCCATCGGCGATCATGCCCAGACCCAGTTTGGCGAAGCTGTCACCAATCAGGTAAGCAAAGGTGCCCTTGACGCCATCGGCTACGCTGATGCCCTGCTTGGGGACGAAGCCCACGGCGGCGACGCCGATCAGCAGCTGTGGACCAAACACCAGGAAGCCCAGGGTGAACAGGGAGCCCAGGAACATGAACTGGGTAGTCGCATGCTGGTATAGACCCAGAGTCGCGATGATCAGCGCCAGTGCCACACAGGCAACCAGACCACGACGGCCATTGGCCAGATCGGAGAGGTAACCCCACATCAGGGTGCCGACCAGAGCGCCCACTTCGAAGAAGGTAAAGCCCTGAATGGCCACGTCTTTGGAGAAGCCCAGCTCCTGGTGGGCATAGACGGTAGACCACTGGTCGATACCGATACGCACCACGTAGAGGAAGATGTTGGCAAAGCAGAGCAGCCAGATCACCTTGTTGAGCAGCACGTACTTCACGAAGATCTGCCACTTGGTCAGCTGCTGCTCTTCGGTAGCGATATCCTCTTCGCTCGCCACTTCGTCAAACAGCTCTTCCACCTTGCCAAGGCCATAGGCTTCCGGTGAATCGCTACCAAAGCGCAGGCCGATAAAGCCGACGATCAGGGCGATGATGGAGGGGAAGATAAACATGCCGAGCACGTGACCATCAAACAGGTAGTTGGCACCGAACAGCGCCACACCGGCCGCACCGGCACCGCCCACGTTGTGGGAGAGGTTCCACATGCCCAGATAGGTGCCGCGCTTGTTGCGGGGAGTCCACTTGGTGATGGTGGAGTAGCTGCAGGAGCCGCCACAGCTCTGGAAGAAACCGCTCAGGGCGTAGAAGAAGATCATGAAGTAGAGGCTGAAACCGGTGCCGCCCATGCTGGCACTGAAGCCCAGCATGCAGAGCGCGGAGAGGATCAGCATCAGCGGCAGGAACTGCTTGGTGTTCTTGCCATCGGCGTAGTAGGAGACGATGGTCTTGCCCACCCCGTAGGTGATGGAGAAGCCAAGGCCGATCATGCCGAGCTCGGTCATGGAGAGACCGTAGGACTGGATCATGTCATTCTGCGCAATGTTGAAGTTCTTGCGGATCAGATACATGGTCAGATAGCCAATAAATACAACCAGATAGGATTGCATAAACGGCTTGAACCAGAGTTTGCGCCGGGCTTCTACCGGCAGGTCGAGGGTGGGAACCCGGACCTGTTCAAGAAATTTCAACATTTTCGTTCATCCTCTGCGAGATAGACGGTATTTCCGCCGCGCCCCTCATTTGTAGATAGGTTGTTCGAGGTCACGCCACGGAAGGGGGAACGGAACGTCGGGGCTGTCAGCCGTTGCTGCGCTCGACGCTCCATCCATATAAACCCGGGCCCGGCACGGGATAACGGGGCGCATTGCCCGTCGCGGTGCGGGTCACGACATCAGGTGGGGTGACTCTAATAAGAGGGGCAAAAAATGGCTTGAGAGCCATCCCTAGTGGGGCTAGGAAATTTTCCTAGTTTTTGCGCTTTCGCGGACAAAGCGTGAGAAACATCACACCGCTGACGCCGGATTGCTGCCATTTCAGCCAGTTTGGCGCTCTGTGCGAGGGCTGGGCTGGGCTGGGGAGGTGGGATGGATAGGCCAGAAGGGAGCCAGGGAAAGGCAAGGAGAGAGGTGAAGGGAGATATGAGGGAAGAGTGCTTATCGACCACTATTTCTCGGGGGGCGATGTTGGGAAATACGGCTCGCCAGCCATCCCAAAAAACAAGAGGCCACCCCGTGGGGTGGCCTCTTTTATGGTTTAGGAGCCGCTATGGCGAGGGGAACTCAGGCCGCCTTGGCCAGAGTTACCTCATTACTCTTTTTGACCCGCAGTTTTTTCAGGGCAACCGCCACCACGCCGGTGACGATGGCACCGCAGATCATGCAGAGCAGGGCCAGCAGCGGCTTGTTGACCGCACCCAGCAGGGCCACGATGGGGCCACCGTGGGCAACGCTGTTGGTGATGCCGAACAGGAAGGCCATCACAGCGGCGGTCATGCTGCCCAGCACGTTGGCCGGAATGACGGCCAGCGGGTCACGAGCGGCGAACGGAATCGCACCTTCGGAGATACCCACCAGACCCATGGCACCGGCGGCTTTGCCCGCTTCGATCTCGGACTCGTCAAAGATGCCGAGCTTGCGACCGAGTACGGTAGCCAGCGACATGCCAAGGGGCGCAGCCGGGATGGCGCAGGCCATGGCACCCATGAACTGGGTCTGACCGGAGGCGATCATGCCGACGGAGAAGAGGAAGGCCACCTTGTTGACCGGGCCACCCATATCAAAGCCCGCCATACCACCCAGCACGATACCCAGCAGCACCAGACTGCCACCACTCATGGAGAGCAGCATGGCGTTGAGGCCGGTCATCATGTCCGCAATCGGGGCGCCGATGATGAAGATGAATACCGCCGCGATAAAGAGCGACCCGACGATGGGGGCGATCAGGATCGGCACCAGCGGTTGCACCATCTTGTGGTACTGACGGGTCGCAATCCAGCGCACCAGATAGCCGACCAACAGGCCCGCGATGATGGCACCGATAAAGCCGGTACCGGCGTCAGCGCCGTAGAAGCTGCCGTTGTTGGCGATCCAGCCGCCGATAAAGCCCGGCGCCAGTGCCGGACGATCACCGATGGCGTAGGCGATATAGCCCGCCAGAATGGGGATCATCAGGGTGAAGGCGGCCACGCCCACGTTGAGGATCTGGTTCCACATGCTCCCTTCCGGGATCTGCATGCCGCTCGGGGTCGGGTTGCCGCCGATGGCCAGTGACAGGGCGATAAGCAGACCACCGGTCACCACGAACGGGATCATGTGCGATACGCCGTTCATCAGGTAGCGATAGAGATCCGAGCTGCCGCCGCTGGCGCGCTTCTCGTCACCCTTCTTCTCATCCTTGTCTGCTACATAGGCGGGGGCTTTCAGCGCCTGCTCAATCAGACCCTTGCCATCCTTGATGGGGGCCTTGACGCCGGTCTTGATGAGGGGCTTGCCAGCGAAGCGGGCCATGTCCACCTGCTTGTCGCAGGCCACCACGATGGCGGCGGCGCGGGCGATCTCGTCCGCAGTCGGGCTGTTCTTGACGCCGATGGAGCCGTTGGTCTCCACCTTCACCTCATAACCCAGCTCCTTGGCGGCGCGCTCCAGCGACTCGGCCGCCAGATAGGTGTGGGCGATACCAGCCGGGCAGCCGGTGACACCGATGATCAGCCCCTTGTTGGCCGCAGGTGCAGCAGCCGCTTCCTCTTTTTTGGCCAGCAGCAGTGCCAGCGCATCGGCCGGGGTTCTGGCTGCCAGCAGGGCATCTATAAAGCCCTCTTCAATCAGCTTGCCGGAGAGCTCGGCCAGCACCTCGATATGGTGGTTGGCGCCGCCATTGGGGGAGGCGATCATAAAGAAAATATGGGACGGCTTGCCATCTTCGGCGCCGTACTCGATGCCGTTGCGGCTGATGCCGATGGCCACCGCCGGGGTGCTGACCGCCGCACTCTTGGCGTGGGGCAGGGCAACACCCTCTTCAAAGCCGGTGTTGTCCAGCTCTTCACGGGCCCACAGATCCTTGACGAACTGCTGTTCGTCGCTGACCTTGCCTTGCGCGACCAGCAGGCGGGCCATCTCGGTGAAGACCTCTTCCTTACGTGTCGCTTTCAAATCGAGATTGATCAGATGTTCATTGATCAAGGTGGTTATCATGGCGCTCTCCCCGCTCCGTTGCCGGAGCCTGTTGGCATGCCGCCCTTGCAGGCCGGCATGCAGACAAAATTGACCCGACTATTATCGCGCCGGGGCAGAGGTCACCCTATCGGACAAATGTGCGAATAACTGGATTTTTGTGCGCTATCACCTTGAGTGTGACCCTGATCGCAAAGCTGAATAGCGGCTGAAATGGGGGCGGATTGAATCACTCATATTTTTATTGATGATTAAAATCAATTGGTTGTGTTTATTTGTGGTTCAGCGCCTTGGCCGTGAGGTGAGTTTTTACTCAGCGGATGGGAGCACTCTTTCTATAAATTTGTGAGGTGAAAAACGGCGGTGGGATGTGAGCCAACGCACAGAAATGGCCTCGCTGGCGGGATGCGAGGGGCGGACGCAGGGGAGGCGTGAGCAGAACAAGCTGGAGAAATGGGTTGCACCATAGGTGTCAGACAACCCACCACAACGGGCAAGGACAACCACAGCCATTGGCGCACCGTAGGGAGCAATGAACAGAGTGAATTGCACCGCTTGTTTGGGCAGGCAGGGTGGTGGCAAAGATAGAGGTGCAATGCGCTGCGCTTATTGCACCCTACTGGATTAAGGTGACCGGATGAAAACTCGAATCTATGGACTGTCTTGGAGCGTTTTTATAAGCGTGAGCTGGTTTTTATCAACAATGTAATAGTTTGTGTAATATATAAAAGACTTTCCGTCTTGACTGTTTTCAACTTTAACCGTTGTGAGAAGGCTGCTATCAATTTGGGGTGATTCTATCCATTCTCCCACACGGATATCAGATTCATCATTTACATCATATGAGCTATAAGCATTAAATACCATATCAAGTACCTTGCCCGTGCGTTTGTTGACAAGAACTTGATCATAACAACCTGATGAACCACATCCCCAGCCTGTCAGTACATATTCACCTGCATATACTGGCTTTTGTGACAAGGCAGCGGTAAGTCGGGTTCGGAATGTTCTGGCTAATTCAGAGTCTAGTGAAAGTTTGGCTGGCTTACCTCTATATACAGGTGGTGCCGGGTAGTCTTCTGGCCGAGGTGGAACTTGAGATCCGGTTTCATTAGCAAATGAGATTTGGCTGGATAATCCGAGGAAAAACAATAAGTAAATAACGCGTGATTTCATAATGTTTTGTTTTGATATTTAAAGTTGTGGTACCGTAGGGGTAATAAACTAGGTGAATTTCACTGCTTATTTGGTAACAAAATTGTGGCGTCTGGAAGGTCGAGGTGATTAAATGAATGTCTAGATACGCTGCACACGACTAACCGACGTTTCTATGGTATGTCGTCATAGTTGAACATTTCTGAATCCCAAGTCATACCTTTAAAATCCTTCCATCGTTTTAACTGTCTTTCATAAAATGGTGTGCCTACATTAATAACTGAACCCATAGATATTAATTCATTATCTATTATTTTTACTGTTCGAGATGAATTGCAAATTTCAGCTTGCTGGTAAAGAAAATCGAAGATGTATTTTCTACCACCCTTACAGTTCTCTAAGCGTATTCTCTCTTCTAGTTTTTTATTTATAATTTCTTTTAGGGCTGCCTTTTCATTTTTTTTCATCCTTGCACCAAATACTATTCCAGCCACTTGGTCAAAATCATAATGAAAGAGGCGTTGATAACTACTATATTCCGACTGACCTGATATCCAGTGATTAGGCTGTAGAAGTAACAATCTAACTTCCTCTTCATAATCCCAGCATTCATTTTTTGTTAGTAGTTGCTGTTTTATTTTTGAATGAAAATGCAAACGCTCACTATCTGATTTGAATTGAAGTCCTGTGTTAAAACTGGGAAGAAGATAGAATGCGTTTATAGGTTCTAATTGATTATTGTATTGAATCTCTTCTAGAGGGAAATCGCAACCTATCAGACTGGTATGTCCATCACTAACGATTAATGAATCCTTTGTTCTATGAGGGCATTGATTTAATTTTTTATTAATTGGTCTATATATTAAGCAGTAACCGGTGTGGCTAGATGCATAATGGGACCACATTAACATATCGCTATTTGATTTTGAAAGAGAGACCGAATAGCCTGCATTTGGTGCATAGAGTGACAGTAGAGATGATAGCTGGTTTATATGACTATTTAACTGTTCTAGTTTGAACAAATTAAAATTATTACTCTCGTATGCATGAGAGATTAAGTTTTTTACATGGTGTTCATACTCAGAAAGAATTTTCTCGTAAGAGATAGGACTTATGTTTGATAAGTAATTGGCAAAAAAATCTATATATTCACTATCTTTCCATAGCGCTCTGAGCACCCTTTTCCAAATTTCTGTACTATTTCCAGGGAACTCAAATCTTGATTGCATATCAATTGGGTCGTTTAGCTCTTCACGGGAGGCAAAGTACCATTCATCATAAATAAGCTCTTTTTGAGATAAAAGACCTGGTGAACGGTATCTATATACGTGCATTGATTATCCTGTTTTTATTTTATGAGAAAAGGAAAAAATAGGTTGTATCTCGTATGTTGGGCCAAACATCGTAGGTTGGAGCTGAACGAAGTGAAGCCCAACGTTTACCGCGACAATATCTTAATTGCTTACATCGACTTCAATCGCCCTTGAAAATGGCGGTAAACATCATCGTTATTAAAGCCATCCACATTCTGGCTGGAGAAAATAAGTGGGGTGACGCCTTGTGCCAGCGCCAGTTTCTGCGCTTCGACTACCAGCGTATTGATCAGCACCATGCCGGAGATGGAGGAGAAGGCGCCGGTGACCCGATCATTGACTTCGCACAGTCCATCGCCCGGCGGCACGCAGTTATCCAGTACCAGATCGGCCAGCTCCATCAGTTTTTGGCCAGAAGGGTGACGACTCGGGTTTTGTGCCGATTGCGCCACCGAGGTAATAGCGATCAGCTTGTGGCCGCGTGCTCTGGCAAGCTGGGCCCACTCGATGGGCAGGGCGTTGCGCCCCGAATTGGAGATGACCACCATCAGATCCCCCGGCGCAATCGGCTGATCCTCCCACAAAATGGCGGCAAGCCCGGGCAGTTTTTCCAGCGCCGAACTGCGCAGGGCACCATCGGCGGTGGTGACGGTGGAGTCGAGCACGGCGTTGATATTGCCAAGGCCACCGGCACGGATAAACCCCTCCAGCCCGACCATATGAGAGTGTTCGGTGCCCAGCATATGGATCATCTGGTTGTGAACGATGGCCTCGCTAAACCAGTGGGCCGCCTGCCGGATCCCGGCTTCGTTCTGGCTGACCATGGTAGCGATGCGCGTTTGCAGTTTTTCGACGTACTCAAACATAACGGCGGGATCCTTGTCTATTATCGTTATGGTCAGCTGGTTCTCTTAAATTAATATTTCCGTGAGACGATTTAAGCCTGATGGGAGAGAATCATATTTTATGTACCCATTTTTACTCATTTCTCTGACTAAATTCATGAATACTTTATATTCTGTTTTAGAAATATCGAAGCTTGGATCTATAGTTTTCATACTAGAATTTGCGATGGAAACATTTGTAGGTAATTTATCTCTATTAATGTTTTTGATCGCAGCGACAAACAATCGCTCAATTTTATTTTCAATCTTAATAGTGTTTTTAGTTGAAAAATCCTCTAGAAAAATTAGGTTGTCAAAAGATTTAGCAAGAATTGCTCTATCTTTATCCTTACGCTTGCAAATTAACCAAACCTCTTTTCCAAATTTCCTTAGCCTATCACCAATGACAGTGAAATCAGAATCGCTAGTAAGAAAACAATAGCGATCAATTTGTGGGTTTCCTAAATATAATGTTTCAAAAGCATCTAAGCTGATAAAAAGGTCAGCTCTATTTTTTTCTGTTCCTATTTTGGGTGTATCCAAAATCGTAAAGTTATGGTTTATGATTTGTTCTTTTAGCGTCTTTTTTGACGTAGACTGGTTACCATATGCTGATTTTATTGCAAAAATACTATTTAATCCTTCATCTGAACTTAATAAAGAATTCATTAAATCTTCAAGGATAAAGTCGAGAGATGAGACATTTTCCATGTCTATATATACGGCGATATTAAAGTTCTGTTTTTTCACAAAAACGGCCCTGTCTTTAATGAAAAGGAAGAATTAATTTAAACTTATTTAAAATATGTAAAATGTTCATTGCGAACTAAGGTTTATATTCCATGAAGCTCAATAAAACCTTTTTCAATGTCATATTTTAAGTGTTTGGTTAAAGAGTATTGAGGATCACTCTTAGAGAAGTTTTCAATAATCATATTTTGATACTCGTCAACAGACATCCCATTGAATATATGTTTGTTGATGTTATAGCCAGAGCAATTATTTCTCCCACTACCTTTTCTATTTGAAGTTCCAACAATGAAGATTTTAAAATGAAGATGGTTTTTTAAATCAACATTTTTAATGTTGTTGGTATCTATTTTCATTATGAGCTCCCCACCTTTTAATGAAGGTTATATCACTGCTAATTATTTAAATAATTATTTGGTATTTAGGTTTGAATTCATATTGTTTGCTGGAAGCAAAGCCCACGCTACCGCCCGTGGATTACAGCCTCCAGCCTGCTGCGGTTATCCGGCGATGTGGTGGATGGCGAAACGGCTGCACAGGGTTATCTCTGCAAGAGTGGTTGCCAAGTGGAGCATATTAATCGAGAGAGGGGCAGGGTAAAACCGCAGTCGGGCAAAAACCTGCCAAAGATCAATAAATTGCTTAATAATCGGCTGTTATCTGACCGCTTGGTAAAGTGACCGCAAGCTGAGCGTCACTTCTTGCCGGGTACTATCGCCACTCAATACTCCAGAAACTTCTCCCCGCAGCGCTCACAAATAAGATGTTTTACATGGGTGGTCTGGTAGGCCAGTGTTTCACCAAACGCCCAGTTGGTGATGCTGCTGGAAGTAAAGGCTTGCCAGAAGGCTTTGCTCGGATCCTTGGGCATGATGTCCTGGCTGTGATCGCGGGCGACCAGCACCACGATATGGCGGGTTCGTTCCCTGCATTTGTCACAGCGATGGATTTCACTCGGTGGGTTCTGGTCGTGCGGGTTGCTCATAAATGGGCTCGTGAAGTGAGGCAGGTGCCCATCATAACCCTCTTCAATTGGCTCTCAATCTCTCCTTGCCGGCGCAGTGAGCAGGCTCACGTTTTGCGCTGCTGCAGGCTTGCCCAGCCAGCTCAGGCTGATGCCCGCTTCTGCGGTTTGCTGGTGAGCGGTGATGATATGGCGGGTGGGGTGAGCTCGGGCTTGTCCAGCCAGCTCAGGCCGACTCCCGCTTCTGCGGTTTGCTGGTGAGCGGTGATGATATGGCGGATGGGGTGAGTTCGGGCTTGCCCAGCCAGCTCAGGCCGACTCCCGCTTTTGTAGATTGGGGGTGATGATATGGCGGTTGGGGGCGAGTTCGGGTTGCTGCATCCGGGTCAGCAGTCGCCTCGCCGCCTGTCGGCCGATTTCGCGGGCCGGTGAGCTGACAAAGGTGAGGGCGGGGGAGGTGAGTTCGGCCTCCGCCACGTCGTCAAAGCCGAGCAGGGCCACCTGCTGGCCGATGTAGTTGTCCTTGCCCACGGTGCGGCCGCTCGCCTCGACGCCATAGATGGCGCCGAGCGCCACCTCGGGGTAGTGGCAGAGCACGGCGGTCACCTTGGGGTGCTGATGCAGCAGCTGGGCGATGGTGTCGGCGGCGCTGCGCTGGGTGCGCTCGCACTCCAGTACCCACTCAGGTTTGAAGGGCAGGCCATATTGCAGCAGGCTGGCGCAGTAGCCGCCGATGCGCTCGGCACGGGTGAGGGAGTCCGCCCGCCCGCCGACGTAGGCGATATGGCGGTGCCCCTGCTCGATAAGGTAAGTGGTGGCCTGCTTGGCGGCGTGGGTGTTGTCGGGGCCGATAAAGTCCACGTCATCCCGATAGTAGGAGCGGGCGGCGCACACCACCGGCAGTTCGGAGTCGAGCAGGGTCTCCAGGGTTTTGGCCGCCGCGCCGCGCACCGGATTGAAGATTATGCCCGCCACCCCTTGGCGTGACAGGGAATGGATGCTCTGCTGCAGCCGCTCCGGGCTGTGGCCGCACTGGGTCAGAAACAGCAGATAGCCCTGCTGCTCCAGCACCTCGCTCACCCCGGCGGTCACCTCGGTATAGAAGGGGTCGGTGATGTCGCGCAGGATCAGCCCCACCAGATTGGATTGCTGGCTGCGCAGGTTGGCGGCGGCGCTGTTGGGCACGTAGTCGAGCTCTTTTATCGCCTGCTGCACCCGCTCGGCGGTGGCCGGGGAGATGCGCCCCTTGCCGTTGAGCACCATGGAGACGGTGGTGACCGACACTCCCGCCCGCTGGGCGACATCGGTGATCTTGGTGGCTTTGGCAGAGAGGGATTTGGGCGACATAGGGCGAATGGACGACGGACAGTTGAGAGCGAGGCCCCAGCATACCTGCTCAGATGCTCAAGTGAAACGTTACATCACCATCTGGCCGATCCGGCTCACAAATTTGGAACCTGCTGCCAGACAGCCCCCTTATTCTGTGATCCTGTCGGCACTTGTAAGTTGATAAAACGTTTTATCATCTGGTAAACCTGATGCTGACCCGCGCCTTTTGCTTCGAGATTGCTTCGAGATTGCCTCGAGCGGGGGAGGGCAGCCGCAGATATTGCTGTCTATTCACAAGGAGCCGTTTCATGGCCAAGCCTCAAGCCAAATCCACCATCTGGGAGTTCCTGCAGAGCCTCGGCAAGACCTTTATGTTGCCGGTCGCCCTGCTGGCCTTCTCGGGCATCCTGCTCGGTGTCGGCAGCTCGCTCACCAGCGATGCGGTCAAGCAGAGCATGCCCTTCCTCGACAATACCGTGCTGCAACTGCTGTTCCTCTGGATGACCAAGGTGGGGCTGGTGGCTTTTATCTACCTGCCGGTGATGTTTGCGGTGGCCATTCCGCTCGGGCTGGCGCGAGAAGAGAAGGGGGTCGCAGCCTTTGCCGGTTTTGTCGGCTATGCGGCGCTCAACCTTTCCATCAACTTCTACCTGACCGTAGCCAACGTCATCGGTGACGCGGCGGCGGAGAAGGCCTACGGGGTGAAATCGATCCTCGGTATCAGCTCCATCGACACCGGGATTCTGGGGGCCATCATCGTCGGGGTGATCGTCGCGAAGCTCCACGCCCGTTTCTACACCTACAAGATGCCCGATGCGCTCGCCTTCTTCGGCGGTGCCCGCTTCGTGCCCATCATCACCGCACTGGTGCTGGGTGTGGTCGGCTTGGTCGTGCCGTTCGTCTGGCCCTGGTTTGCTGCCGGCATCAACGGCATCGGGTCGCTCATCTCCCACGCCGGTCCCTTCGGCCCCTTCCTGTTCGGTACCGGTGAGCGTCTGCTGCTGCCGCTCGGTCTGCACCACATTCTGGTGGCGCTGATCCGCTTTACCGAAGCGGGCGGCACCCAGCTGGTATGTGGTCACGAGGTAAGTGGCGCCCTCAATATCTTCTACGCCGAGCTCTCCTGCGCCGATACTTCCGGCTTCTCGGTCTCTGCCACCTCCTTCCTCTCGCAGGGCAAGATGCCTGCCTTCCTCGGCGGCCTGCCGGGTGCGGCGCTCGCCATGTATCACTGTGCTCGCCCGGAAAATCGCGGCAAGATCAAGGCGCTGCTGGTCTCCGGCGTAGTGGCCTGCGTCATCGGCGGCATCACCGAGCCGCTGGAGTTCCTGTTCCTGTTCGTTGCGCCGGTACTCTACGTCATCCACGCCATCCTGACCGGTCTGGGCTTTATGACCATGGGGCTGCTCGGCGTCACCATCGGCAACACCGACGGCAACCTCATCGATTTTCTGGTGTTCGGCGTGCTGCAAGGCACCGCCACCAAGTGGTATCTGGTGCCGGTCGCGGCCGCCATCTGGTTTGCCATCTACTACAGCGTGTTCCGCTTCGCCATCGTGCGCTTCAACCTGAAAACCCCCGGTCGTGAAATCGAGACCAGCGAGGCTGCCCAGCCCGCAGGCAAGAAGGCAGGCAACAGCGGTTACAACGGTGAAATCATCCTCAATGCGCTGGGCGGCGCTGATAACATCCTCGCGCTCGATAACTGCATCACCCGCCTGCGGATGTCGGTGCAGGACATGAGCCGGGTCGATGACAAGGTACTGAAAGCGAACGGCGCCATCGGGGTGATCAAGCTCGACGAGCACAACCTGCAGGTGGTGATCGGCCCGCAGGTGCATCTGGTGAAAAACCAGCTGCAGAGCCTGATGGAGGCCTGAATCGGCCAATAAGATCCGAACGGGGGGCGCAAGCCCCCTTGTTTGCCTCTCCCAATGTGTCTCCTGTTTATGGAGGGAGAAACTTCATGCACGATATTTATGACTTCGATCGCGTGGTCGACCGCCACGGTACCTACTGCACCCAGTGGGACTATGTGGCCGACCGTTTTGGCCATGCCGATCTGCTCCCCTTTACCATCTCCGACATGGATTTCGAGACAGCCCCCTGCATTCGCCAGACGCTGGCAACCCGCCTTGAGCATGAGGTATTTGGTTACAGCCGCTGGAATCACGACGACTTCAAGGGGGCTGTGAGCCACTGGTTTGCCCACCGCTACGGGGCGAACCTCGACCCCGAGACGCTGGTTTACGGCCCCTCGGTCATCTATGTGATTGCCCAGCTGGTGAGCCTCTGGTCGGCGCCGGGGGAAGGGGTGCTGGTGCATACCCCAGCCTACGATGCCTTCGGCAATATGTTGGCTGCCAACGACAGGGTGCTGCTGCCTTGCCCGCTCAAAAAAGCAGAGGGGAGTTACCAGATCGACTGGGCCTGCTTCGAGCAGCAAGCCGCTCGCCCCGATTGCCGGATTTTGCTGCTCTGCAGCCCCCACAATCCCACCGGCCGGGTCTGGACGCGGGATGAACTGGGCCGGATGGCCGCCATCTGCCAGCGCCACGGGGTCAAGGTCATCTCGGACGACATCCATATGGATGTGAGCTTTGCCCGCTACCTGCCGTGGAGCGAGGTAGCGCCGGACGATCACTGGGCGCTGGTGAGCTCGGGCTCCAAATCCTTCAATATTCCCGCCCTTGGCGGCGCCTACGCCTTTATCGCCAACGCAGAAGCGCGGGCCGCCTATCTGCAGCGGCTCAAGGCGGCCCACGGTCTCTCATCGCCGCCCATTCTCGGGGTGCTGGCTCATATCAGCGCCTATCGGGACGGCGCTGCCTGGCTCGATGCGCTCAAATCCTACCTGCACGGCAATCTCGCCCATGTGGCGGCGCGGCTCAACGCGGCTTTCCCCGCCATCGACTATCGGGTGCCTGAGGGAACCTATCTCGCCTGGATTGATCTGAGCGGCCTTGGGATCGACTCCACTAAACGGATGGATGCGCTGCAAACCTTGCTGGTGGAGAAATACCGGGTCGCCATCATGCGCGGCGACACCTACGGCCCGGAAGGCTCAGGCTATATCCGCCTCAACGTCGGCTGCCCACGCTCGAAGGTCGATCAAGGACTCGACGCTCTGATCGGCGCACTGGGGGAGGTGGTGTAAGGCAAATCCATTCAACATGAGAAACATAACGGGGCCATCAGTGATGGCCCCGTTATGTGGGGAAATATAAAAAACCGCCCCGGATATCCGGGGCGGTTTTTATTTGGTGATACCGAGATGAGTCGTGGACGACATAAGGGCTCAGCGATAGCGGCCACGTACCGAGCTGCTGGCGCGGCCGGCCATCTTGATCAGGCTCTGGCGGGTGTGCAGGTGGCAGAGCGCGACGCCAAGGGCATCTGCTGCATCCGCCTGCGGGGTGGCGGAAAGTTTCAGCAGATGGGTCACCATATGCTGCACCTGCTCCTTGGCGGCGCCGCCAGTGCCCACCACTGCCTGCTTGATCTGGGTGGCAGAGTATTCGCTCACCGGCAGATAGGCGTTGACCGCGGCGACGATGGCGCTGCCACGGGCCTGCCCCAGTTTCAGGGCCGAGTCGGCGTTGCGGGCCATAAAGACCCGCTCGATGGCAAATTCGGTGGGTTTGAACTGGGTGATGATCTCGCATACCCCGTCATAGACCTGCTTGAGGCGCTCCGGCAGCTCGCCGCAATCGGTGCGGATGCAGCCAGAGCCAAGGTATTCGGCCTTGCCGCCCACGACCCGGATAACCCCGTATCCGGTGATCCGCGAACCCGGATCGATGCCCAAAATAATGCTCATGGGTGTTGATGGCTCTAAACGCGAGTGATGGCCGCCAAGATAGCAAACTGTGGCCCGTTTGGCTGTATGTCCCGGGTCAAGCGGGCAAAGATTGGACAGCCTGCGTCGGGCGTGGCTACCCCTTGAACAATTCTATGGTGTCGCCATCCTGCAGGCTGCCGGCACCGCGCACCACCACCCGGTCCCCCTGCTTGAGGGCGCCGCTCACCGCCACCTGCTGGCTGTCGCCAAACAGCACGGTGACCGGCACCCGATTCACCGTGAGCGCCTTGCCGCTTCTCGCCACCTGATAGACCACGCTGCCATCGGTGCCGAGCACCAGAGCATCCCGGGGCAGCAGCATGCTCTGCTGATCCCCCAGTGGCAGGGCAACCCGTACCGGCGAGCCGATGATAAAGGTGCCCGCTTCCGGTTTGAGGCGCAGCTCGATCAGCCGTGATTTGGGATCGGCGCTGGCGGCTCGCTGGTAATAGACGCCGTGACCGCTCAGCTGCTCCCCCTCCACCCGCAGCCGGGTTTGCGGCGCCAGCTGTTGGGCCCAGAGGATGGGGGCCTGCAGGCGGATATCCGGCTGATCCGGGTTGACCAGCTCCAGCGCCTGCTCGCCCGCGTCCACATGCTCGCCGGGCTGGATGAAGTGGTTGTTCACCACCCCGTCGAACGGGGCATAGATGTGGCTGCGGCGCAGCTGTTCTTCAATCTGGTTCACCTGTATGGCGGCCAGCCGCTCGGCCAGAGCGGCCTGCTCCACATCGTAACTGGCCTTGTCGTACTGGCTTTGGGAGGCGCTCTTTTGCTGGTGTAGCCGGGTGATCCGCCGGGATTCGGCGCGGGCGAAGCGCAAGTTGCTCAGCCATTTCGCCTGCTCGGCGCGAGCCTGCTCCAGCGAGAGGCGCAGTGCTGCGCTGTCGAGGCGCAGCAGCTCGTCCCCTTTTTTGACCCGGCTGCCAAATTCGGCGATCCACTCCACCCGGCCGCTCACTTCGGCGCTGAGCGCCGCTTGCTGGCGACTCGCCACCGTGCCGCTGACCCAGATATTGGCGGCCGCATCCCCTTGGGTCACATCCGCCAGGGTCACCATCTTGCCCTGATCGGCCAATACCGGTAGTGCACTGCCTGCAATCAGCACAGCGCTAGCCAACATTCGGGTAATCATATGTGTCATTGATGAGCTCCTTGCTCAGGCCCGCTGGCGCAGGGGTTGTGGGATCGCCACCTGCTCCCCGAGACGCAGGAAGGCAGGCAACAGGATCAGGGTAAACAGAGTGCTGCAACTCATGCCGCCGACAATGACGGTGGCGAGTCCGCGGTAAATTTCGCTCCCCTCGCTCGGGCTCAGCATCAGCGGCAGCATGCCGAAGATGCTGGTGAGACTGGTCATGGCGATGGGACGCATCCGGCTTTGCAGGGCATCGGCCACCGCCAGCTGACGGCTCATGCCGTCCCGCTCGGCGGTGCGGGTCTGATGCACCAGCAGGATGGCGTTGTTGACCACCAGTCCCAGCAGGATGACAAAGCCGATGATAGTGAGCAGATCCATCGGCAGCGGCACCAGCAACCCGCTCAGCTGCAGCGCCAGTACGCCGCCAACCGAGGCAAGGGGCAGGGTGAGCAACACCAGCAGGGCATCCTTGAGGGAGGCAAACACCCCCCACAGCAGCACCAGCAGGATCACCACGGCAAACAGGAAGATGGTCCCCAGATTGTCGAGCGCCTGTTGCAGGCTGTCGGCATTGCCGGCAATGCGCAGCTCGCCACCAGCGGGCAGCAGGGGGCGGATGGCGGCAAAACTGCGGTTTTTCAGGGTGTCGAGCACCTGCTCCATGGTCATGCCCGCTGGGGGCGCTATCTGCAGGCTGATGCTGCGCCGCCCATCGGCCCGGAAGATACTGGCAGGGCCCATGTCGTGCTCTACCCGCAGCAGCTCGCCAAGGGGAACGATGCGCCCGGAGGGGGTGGCCAGCGGCACTGCCTTCAGTTCGTCCGGATTGGCGGAGCTCTGCCCCATCAGCATGATGTCGAGCCGATCCTCGCCGTCAAAATACTCGCCAACCCGCAAGCCGTCGCCAAAGGTCTGGATGATGGCGGGCAGGGGCGTGCGATCCCAACCCACTTCGGCGAGACGCCGATCTTGCGGCACCAGTTTGAGCTCGGGGGCGGTGAAGTCGAGACTCGGCTCGGGCCGGATCTGTGCTCCCGGCAGATCCTTGCTGAGGATCCCCATGCTGGCACGGGCCGCCTGATAGAGCTCGGGCAGGTTGCCCCCCTGCAGCAGCAGGGAGACGCCGTTCTCGCTGTCAAAGCCGCCAAACAGCGACCCCTGACCGCCGAACACCCGGGTGTCGGGAATACCCACCAGCAGCTGTTTCATCAACAGGCTCTCCAGCTCCTTGATGTGGGTCTCGTCCTTGGGTCGCACGCCAATCTGGGCGCCCCCCGGGTAGCGCAAGATGTAGTAGTTCTTGAGGGCAGGCTCTTTCTCCCCCTTCATGTAGGGGGCGAGGCGGGCGATCAGGGTATCGATCACCTCTTCGCGCTGGGCCTTGAGGTTGACCCCGGGGGTGAAGTTCATCCAGACATCCACCGCGTCCCGTTTCACGTCCGGCAGATAGTCCATCTTGGGCAGCAGCGCCCAGGTGGCCAGGGCCGGCAGGCTCATCATCAGGGTGATGACCGTCCAGCGCTGGCGTGAGGTCGAGGTCCAGCGGATCACATGACGGGTGGTGCGCTGCCACAGCGACTCATAGGGGTCGGTCAGCGTTTCATGTCCCATCCAGCGCGCCGCCACCGCAGGCAGCACGATGACGGCGACCAGCATGGAGACCGTCACGGCGCAGGCGATGGTGAGCGCCAGATCGGCAAACAGCTGACCCTCCACATCGTTGAGCAGCAGCACCGGCAGGAAGATGGCGACCGTGGTGAGGGTGGAGGCGACCAGCGCCGTCCACACCTGACGGGTACCTTCGAGCGCCGCCTCCGCCTTGCTCAAATCTCCCCGCTCGTGGCGCCGGTAGATGCTCTCCAGCACCACGATGGCGGCATCGAGCACCATGCCGACGGCAAAGGCGATGCCCGCCAGCGAGATGATGTTGAGGGTGCGATCCATCACCTTGAGCAGGCAGAAGGTGAGCATGATGCTGATGGGGATGGCGAGGGCAATCATCAGGGTCGCCTTGAGCTGGCGCAGGAAGAGCCAGAGGATGGCGCAAGAGAGCAGCACCCCGAGCCCCAGGTTGGCAGTGACCATGCTGACGGCGCGATTGATGTAGAGGGAGGCATCGAACGACTGCTCCATGTGCAGCCCGACCGGCTCCAGCACCTCGCGGTTGAGCTCGTTCACCCGAGCCTTGATCGCCTCAAGGGATGCCAGGGCATTGGCGCCGTTCTCCTTGAAGATCTGGGCGGCGATGGCGGTATTGCCGTTCTGGATCCGCAGCACCGGGTTCTCTTCCCTGGCCACCCTTACTTCTGCTACATCTCGCAGATAGATGGGCAGGCCATCGCGCCAGTCCACCACCTTGTCCCCCAGCGTCTCGACATCATAGCGACCGGCGAAGCGCAGCTTGTACTCCCAGCGCCCGATGTCGAGGGTACCGGCCGACACGTCCCAGCCGGTGGTGGCCCGGCTGGCCAACACCGGGATCTCCACCCCCAGCTCGGCGGCGCGATAGGGGTCGAAGCGGATCTGGATCTGGCGCTCGTTGATCCCCTCGACTGCGACTGTCGAGACCCCTTCGATGCGCTCCAGCTCGGGTTTGACCCGCGCCTCGATCAACGCCTGATGATCATCGATCACCCCTTGGGCACCGGGCAACTGCTGGATGAAGAAGAAGGTGAGGGTATCGTTGCTGCTGTAGTTGTTGACGTAGGGACCGCCAATCTTGTCCGGCAATCCCGAGACCCGGTTCAGTCGCGAAATCACGTCGAGTTGGGCCCGCTGCATGTCGGTGCCGAGGGCAAACTCCATGTCGATTTCGGTAAAGCCGGGATAGCTGTTGCTGACAAGGCTCTTGAGCCCTTGCACCCCCTGCATCTCCTGCTCGATGGGGTCGGTGATCTCCGACTCCATTTCTTGCGGCGAGGCTGAACGCCAGCTCACCGAGATGTTGAGGTGTGGACGGTCGATGTCGGGGAACAGCTGGATCGGCAGTCCCCGGATGCTGAGCAGGCCCAGCAGGAAAATCAGCACGATCGAGACCGCCACCCAGATGGGGCGTTCGATCGCTGTTTTGGCGAGGTTCATTCACTCTTCCTGAGTTGTTGTTATCGGCCATTCCGCTGGCCTTGCTTCCAAAGCCCCTGCAACAGGGACTCAAGCATTTAACTGGAATTCTCCCGGCTTGTAAATGCATGGTTAACAAACAAAAAAACCGGCCACGAGGGCCGGTTTGGTACTGGTTTGCCAAGGGATCAGGCGGCGTGCTCGACCTTGTTTGGCTGCTTGTTTGCTTGCTGGGAGAAGCCTTCCAGCTCGCCCGGGGCGAAGTTGTCTACCTGAATCGCTTCGTAGCGCAGGGCATCGGCGGCCAGCAGCTTGTCCGCTTCGTCCTTGCTCAGGATGGAACCGGCCAGCGCGGCGGCAACCAGCTCCGGCAGCGCCAGTTTGCGGGGCAGTTTGCCCTCTTTCTGGGCCTGAACCAGTTTCTTCTCGTAGGGCTGCACGGCGACCATGGCCTGGAAGGCACGCTCCATCAGGCCGACCGGATCCGCCTCGTCCTTGCCCACATAGCAGAGGGCGGTCAGACGGTCGCGGAACTCGCCCGGTTTCATCATGGCCAGACAGATGGCGTGGCAGCGATCGTCGGCCGGCATCTTGTAACCGACGCCGAACGGGAACACCACGCGCTTGAGTACGGCACCCACCACCTTGTTCGGGAAGTTCTGGAAGAAGCCCTCGAACGCCTTGCCAATCAGGTAGAGGTTGCGCTCCACCGCGTACTGCACGAACGGCAGATCGGAAACCATGCGGCCCTGATCCTCGTAGTGTTTGAGGGTGGCGGAGGCCAGATAGAGATGGCTCAGCACGTCACCCAGGCGGGCGGAGATCATCTCCTTGCGCTTGAGATCGCCACCCAGCATCAGCATGGAGACGTCGGCGCACAGGGCCAGCCCTTTACTCATGCGGGAGAGCTGCTTGTAGTAGCGGGCGGTTTCACCGGCTACCGGCGCGCTGTTGAACTGACCCAGGGTCAGCCCTTGGAACAGGGAACCGAAGAAGTTGCCGGCGCCAAAGGCGATGTGCTTCATCAGCAGGGCGTCAAACTTCTCGAGACCGCGCTCCACGTCGGTATCGGCTGCCGCTTCCAGCTCGGCAAACACATACGGGTGGCAGCGAGTGGCCCCTTGCCCGAAGATCATCAGGTTGCGGGTCAGGATGTTGGCCCCTTCCACCGTGATGGCGACCGGAATCCCCATGTAGGCGTAGCCGGTGTAGTTTTTCGGACCGAGCTGGATGGCGCGACCGGCGTGGATGTCCATGGAGTCATCCATGATCTGGCGCGCCATCTCGGTCATGTGGTACTTGGAAATCGCGGTGACGATGGCCGGTGCCTGACCCAAGTCCAGGGAACCGGCGGTCATGCGACGAGCCCCTTCCAGCTGATAGGTGAGGCCGCCGATGCGGGCCAGTGCCTCTTGCACACCTTCAAACTTGCCAATGGACATGCCGAACTGCTTGCGCACATAGGAGTAGGCACCCACGGTGCGGCTCGCCATGTGACCGCAAGCGGTGCCAAGGGCAGGCAGCGAGATGCCGCGACCGGCGGAGAGGCACTCCACCAGCATGCGCCAGCCGCGACCGGCGTAATCCGGGCCGCCGATGATCCAGTCGAGCGGAATGAACACATCCTTGCCGAAGGTCGGGCCGTTCATGAACGCCAGGCCCATGGGGTAGTGGCGATCGCCAACACGCACGCCGGGGTGGCTGGTTGGGATGAGCGCGCAGGTGATGCCCAGCTCTTCCTTGTCACCCAGCAGCTTTTCCGGGTCATAGAGTTTGAACGCCAGTCCCAGCACGGTGGCGCGGGGCGCCAGGGTGATGTAGCGCTTGTTCCAGTTGAGGCGAATACCCAGCACCTCTTCACCCTTGTGCATCCCTTTGCAGACGATCCCCTTGTCAGGAATGGCGCCGGCATCGGAGCCCGCTTCCGGACCGGTCAGGGCGAAGCAGGGCACCTCTTTGCCACTGGCCAGCCCCGGCAGCCAGAAATCTTTCTGGGCCTGGGTGCCATAGTGCATCAGCAGCTCGCCCGGGCCGAGGGAGTTCGGCACCATGACGGTGACCGCCACGCTCAAGCTCTTGGTGGCGATGCGGGTGACGATGGTGGAGTTGGCAATCGCCGAGAATTCGCGGCCGCCATAGGATTTCGGGATGATCAGGGAGAAGAAGCCTTCCTTCTTCAGATAGTCCCACACCGGTTCCGGCAGATCTTTGGTTTCGTTGACGATCTTGAAGTCATCGACCATGGCGAGCAGGGTTTCGACCTGATTGTCGATAAAGGCCTGCTCCTCTGCGGTCAGCTCGGCCTTGCCGTAGCCATGCAGTTTTTTCCAGTCGGGGTTGCCGCGAAACAACTCGCCATCCCACCAGACGGAGCCGGCTTCCATGGCCTCCCGCTCGGTAGCTGACAAGGGCGGCAATATTTTTTTGAAGATGCCGAACACCGGACGGGTTACCACCTTTTTACGGATGGAGGGTACGCCGAGCACAACGGCTATCGCCAGCACCAGCAGGACAAGCAATGTGATCATACCGAAGTTCCTTCTATTTCACTGTTTCCGTTGATTTATTGTTGGTTGTTACACGGCCAGGGAGAGCCTGGTCGACTCCACGGGCGCCCCGACTCCGGACGCCAGATAAGGAATAACGTTGCGCACCAGCCCTTCCACATCGAGCTGCTGGCCAAAGTCGGCCAGGGCGATGTCGCGCAGGGCATCGGCAGAGGCCATGGTGAATACGACGGTGCCCAGAGTGAAGTGCAGGCGCCAGAAGAGATCCGCGGGCGACAGGGCCGGATTGGCCTTGGAGATGGCCTGGGTGATCCGCTGCAAAATGGGGCCATAGTGAGCGGTGATAAAGCGGCGCAGGTGGCCCTGGCTGTCGATATAGCCGCGCCCCAGCAGCTGCATAAAGATGGCCGGGCCGTTGGCCCGCACCACCGATAGCTTCATCAGCGGCTCTACAAAGCTTTCAAACAGTTGCAGCAGGGTCAGCTGCTCCTGCTCCATCAGTACCCGCAGGCGGGCATCGAGATCGGGCATAAACAGGCTCAGATAGCGGTCGAGCACCGCCTGGATCAGCTCCTTCTTGGAGCCGAAGTGATAGTTCACCGACGCCAGATTGACGTCGGCCTCACTGGTGATCAGACGCAAAGAGGTATCGGAGAATCCCCGCTCGGCAAACAGCACTTCAGCGGCGTCGAGAATACGGTTTTTGGTATCGATTTTACTCACTGGACACCTCACTTAAACGAATGTTTAAAAAGTACGTTTCATAACGTGAAGTGTCAAGAGAATGTGAATGAGTGTTGGCGGAATGTTTTTCGATGAAAAAAGCAAAGTGGGCGGAACTTAGTCAAAAAGCAGGACTCTATATCTATGCCACTGCAATTAAACATTAAGTCTCGCCCAACCTGCACCATGCTAGTTGGGCCTTTTTTTGCACGTTTGTTACCGGTTTGCGGCTTGCAGGCAAAAAAAACCGCCGCAGGGCGCGACGGTGGGGAAAGTGAGTTCGCGTCATCCTGACGGCAAACTGTCGATGCGAGTTCAGGCATTTATCGACGGGGGCAGTATGCCAGCCAGAGCCCCTCAGACTATGTCAGCTTCGCGGTATTTTGTGACAAAGTGTGGCAAGCACTGGCGTGGCCCACGCTGCCGCTCTTTGCTATGCTGCCCTTTCAAAATATGAGGGGAGATAAGATGAAGTACCCGGTCGATACCCATACTCACACTATTGCCAGCACCCATGCCTACAGCACCATCCACGACTATCTGCCGATAGCCAGGGCCAAGGGGATCAAGCTGTTCGCCACCACGGATCATGGCCCCGAGATGGCCGATGCCCCTCATGTCTGGCATTTTGCCAACTTGCCGATATTGCCAAGAGTGGTGGACGGGGTAGGGATCCTGCGGGGTATCGAGGCCAACATCAAAAACCTGGAGGGGGAGATCGATTTTCCCGAGCGTTACGAGTCGCGCCTCGACATGATCATGGCGGGTTTTCATGAGCAGGTATTCCCTCCCTGCGATCAGGCTACCCACACCCAGGCGATGATCAACGCCATCAAGAGCGGTCGGGTCGACATGATCAGCCACCCGGGCAACCCCGCATTTCCCATCGACATTCAGGCGGTGGTCAAGGCGGCGGCCGACTATCGGGTGGCGCTGGAGATCAACAACTCCTCCTTCATTCATTCCCGCCCGGGGAGCGAAGGCAACTGCCGTGCCATAGTCGAAGCTGCGCGAGATCTGGGGGCCTATCTCACCTTCGGCTCCGATTCCCACGTGGCATTTACTCTTGGCGATTTTGACCACTGCCACCGTCTGGTGACCGAAGCGGGCTTCCCGCAAGAGCGGATCCTGGTGCGCTCCCCCCGCGCCCTGCTCGAATTTCTCGAAAGCCGCGGCCGGGCCCATATCCCCGAGTTTGTCGATCTGTAAATCGGGCTCTAACACCATGAGCCAACTCATAAAATCGAGCTGGCTCAATTGACTTGCCGGTCATTTTTTATGAATGTGGAGAGCAACAAGCCGGTATAGCTCAGTTGGTAGAGCAGCGCATTCGTAATGCGAAGGTCAGGAGTTCGATTCCCCTTATCGGCACCAGATCGTGAGGGCAGGTTTCATTTGTGAAACCTGCCCTTTTTAAATGGCTTTTGCCATGGCTCGCTCCACATAGAGATAGCCAATCCCCATCACCTGCTGGGCGCGGCTGAGCTTGCCGAAACGGATATGGGTGGCGTTGACCGCATCGCTGCAGTCGAACGGGTTGGCGCCGGTCTGACTGACGATCGTTTGCAGCCAGGTTTCACCAAAGTGGCAGCTGCGGCCATAAAGCCAGATGCGGTTGATGTTGAGGATATTGAGGAAGTTGTAGAGGCTCAGGCCAATGGCGCGGGCCCCTTCGTCCACCAGGGCGCGGATCATTGCATCCCCCTGATGGTAGAGCGCAAGCAGTTGGGCGGTCTCCAGCTCTACACCAGTCTGCGCCGGGTTGTCGGCACTGGCTTGTTGTTTGAGAAAGACCCGGGCCCGTTTCTTGATGGCAAACAGCGAGGCGACTGTCTCCAGGCAGCCATAGCGGCCGCATGCACAGGCGCTGCCGTCCGGATTGATGATGGTGTGCCCTATCTGGCCGCTGCCAAACAGGGCGCCCCGGTAGATCTGGTCGTTGATGATAAAGGCCGAGCCGATGCCGTAATCGACGTTGATGACGCAAAAATCCCCGTTCCCTTCCCGGTCCTGCCACTTCTGGGCCAGCGCCAGCATGATGCAGTCGTTATCCACCATCACCTCGCAACCCAGCCGCTCCTCCAGCAGGTACTTGAGCTCGACCGGTGCGTGCCAGGGTGCTTGCGGCATGGTTTGTGATACCCCGGTCGCCGGGTTGACCTGACCGTGTACCGCCAAGGCCAGCCGGATCGCCAGTCCCTTGTGGCGGCGCTTGTGCTGGTAGTAGTGCGCTTCAATCAGGTGCAGCAGCTCATCGGGGGTTTGTGGGGCAATCTTCTGGTCGCTGAACTCATCCAGCGGGGTGATCAGGTTATCCACCAGGATGCTCTCCAGATGGGTGGGGCTGATATTGAGGCAAAGAATGGCCCCCTGGCCGCTGGCAATGCGGTAGCTGCCGCCATTGATGCCGCGCTGGGAGAGGTTCTGATCGCTGTGGCTGATGGCGCCATCGGCCACCAACTCGTCAAGGATCTTGCTGACCGCCGGAATGGAGAGCTCGCAGTGGCGCGCCAGGGTGGACTTGCTCGCCTCTTTTAACTGATAGAGCAGGGCAAGCAGCACCTGCTTGTTGTGGTGGCGGACCTTCTGGTTGTTCAACCCTATGCTCATCGCTTCACTAAACTCCGCTTACTGTATTGCGTGATCTTTCAGCAATTAATGCAGGTTTAACCATTCTAATCTGGTCTCACTGAAAACTTTATTAACAAATGTTGAGTGAGGCGAGATTAATGAGAGCTGATGTCAAGGTCTGGGTAGAGACCATCTCACTGCCGACCTACGAGGTAGGCGCCGAAGATCCCAACCCCATGTTTCTCGAGAAGCGGGTCTATCAGGGCTCCTCGGGGGCTGTCTATCCCTATGGGGTGATCGACACCCTCACCGGCCAGAAGAAGATGAAGTCCTATCAGGCGGTCTGGCTGGAGAACGACTTTATCAAGGTGATGCTGCTGCCGGAGCTGGGGGGGCGTATCCACCGTGCCTACGACAAGGTGATGAATCGCGACTTCGTCTATTACAACGAGGTGATCAAACCGGCGCTGGTGGGGCTGGTGGGGCCCTGGATTTCCGGCGGCATCGAGTTCAACTGGCCGCAGCACCACAGACCCACCACTTTCATGCCGGTGGACTTCACCATTACGGAGCGGGAGGGCGGCGCCAAGACCGTCTGGCTCGGCGAGGTGGAGCCGATGCGTGGTCTGCAGGTGATGGCGGGCTTTACCCTCTATCCCGACAAGGCGCTCATCGAGATCACTGGCAAGGTGTTCAACGGCAACGACACACCGCGCCACTTTCTCTGGTGGTCCAACCCGGCGGTGAAAGGGGGCGATGCCCACCAGAGCGTCTTCCCGCCCGATGTGACCGCTGTCTATGATCACGGCAAGCGCGACGTCAGTGCCTTCCCCATCGCCCGCGGCACCTACTACAAGGTGGACTACTCCGCCGGGGTCGATATCTCCCGTTACCGCAATATTCCGGTACCCACCTCCTATATGGCGGACAAGTCTGACTACGACTTTGTCGGTGCCTACTGCCATGACGAGCAGGGCGGCCTGTTGCACGTGGCGGATCACCACGTTTCGCCGGGCAAGAAGCAGTGGAGCTGGGGCAACTGTGACTTCGGTCTGGCTTGGGATCGCAACCTGACCGATGACAACGGCCCCTACATCGAGCTGATGACCGGGGTCTATACCGACAACCAGCCCGACTTCACCTGGCTGGATGCGGGGGAGGAGAAGGTGTTTGTGCAGAACTTCCTGCCCTACAACACCCTCGGTACCCTGCAAAACGCCAACACCCGCGCCGCCATCAAGCTGGAGCGTAGCGAGGACGGTCTGTTGTGCGGTGCCTACGCGATCGCGCCGCTGTGCCACGCCCGTTTCGAAGTGAGTGATGAGAGTGGCGTGCTGTTCACCCAGACGCTAGATCTGCAGCCGGGTCAGGCCTGGCTTGAGCCGCAGGCCATCACCAGCGAGGGACGCTTGCAGGTACGCCTGCTGGATGAGCAGGGCCAGCCGATCCTGAGCTATCTCGAGCATCAGCCCGCAGGCGAAGCCCTGCCTGATCCTGCCACCGCGCCGGAGCCCGCCGTCAATCTCGACTCGGTCGACGAGCTCTACTTCATCGGCCAGCATCTTGAGCAGTATCTGCACGCCAGCCGCTCGCCCTTTGATTACTACCTGCGGGCTCTGGAGCTCGATGGCGGCGACTATCGCTGCAACCTGGCGCTGGCAACGCTGGAGTACAACCGTGCCAACTATGAGCAGGCGCTGACCTACGTCAATCAGGCGCTGGTCCGTGCCCATCGCCTCAACAAGAACCCCCAGTGTGGCAAGGCGAGCTTGCTGCGTGGCCACATCGAGGAACGTTTGGGGCAGTTCGATGCCGCCTTCGATGACTTCTACAAGGCGACCTGGAGCGGTAACTGCCGCGACAGCGGCTTCTTCGGGCTGGCCCGTATCGCCATGGTGCGCCGGGATGCCTCGCAAGCGCTGCAATTTGTCGAGCGCAGCCTCGCCGTCAACGGTACCCACTACGGCGCTATCGCCCTCAAGGGGTTGGCGCTGCTGGAGTCTGGTGAGCAGGAGGCGGCCATCGCCTATATCGACGAGCAGCGCGTTCGTTATCCACTTCACTATCAACTGGCCTTCCTGCGCTGGCTGGCAAGCGAGCAGCCGACCGATCTCGAGGCGCTGCGCACCCTGTGCAACGGGCGCGGAGTGAATCTCTGCTTCCTGGCAAGCGATCTGCTGGCATTGGGACGTCCCGAGCTGGCGCAGCAACTGCTCTCAACACTGCCGGTGGAGGAGACCCTGCCGCAGCTGTTCCAGGCTGCATTGTTGCCGGAAGGTGAGGCGCAGGATGCCCTGCTGGCGCGAGCCGAGCAGGCCTTTGGCCGCAAGGTGCGCTTCCCCAATACCCTTGGCGAGGTGGCCATGCTGGCGCAACTGCCACACAGCTGGTTTGCCAGCTACCTGCTGGGCTGCTTCCACTACAGCAAGCGCAGCTACCCGCAAGCCATTGCCCTGTGGCAGCAGGTGTGCGAGCAGGCGCCCGGGTTTGCCCCGGCATGGCGCAACCTTGGCATCTATCACTTCAACAAGAGCGGCGATCCGGTGGCGGCCGAGCAGTGCCTGAGCCGGTCCTTTGCCCTCAAGCCGGATGATGCCCGCTTGTTGTTTGAACTGGATCAGCTGCACAAGCGCTGCGCCATGGCGCCAAGCGAGCGGTTGGTGCTGCTGGAGGCGCATCGTGAGGTGGTCCTCAAGCGCGACGATCTGACCGCTGAACTGCTCAGCCTCTATCACATCACCGGCCAGCTGGAGGCGGCGGCAGAGATCTTGCGGCTGCGCGAATTCCACCCCTGGGAGGGGGGCGAGGGTAAGGTGACCGGTCAGTACCTCATCAATCAGCAACGCCGGGCGTTGGTGTTGATGACTCAGGGACGCCACGAGCAGGCTATTCCGTTGCTGCAACAGGCGTTGCACTACCCCCTCAATCTGGGGGAGGGACGTCTGGTTGGACAGACCGACAACGATATCCATTACCTGTTGGCGCTCTGCCATCTGGCCTGTGACAACCAGAGTCTGGCGGCCCAGTGCCTGCAACTGGCCTGCCTCGGCCAAGGATCGCTCGGGGCCAGCCGCTACTACAACGATCAGCCGGTGGATTATCTCTTCTATCAGGGTATGGCGCTGGCACGTCTTGGTCGGGTTGCGGAGGCGCAGCGTCTCTTTGAAGGGATGGTCGGCTGGGCCGAGCAGGCGATGGGCGAGTCGATCGAGGCGGACTTCTTCGCCGTCTCACTGCCGGATCTCATCGTGCTGGATGACGACCCGCAGCACAAACATCGCCAGCACTGTCTGCTGGTCAGAGCACTCGGTCTGTTAGGACTGGGTCAGCTGGATGGTTGTGAACAGACCTTGCGAGAGCTGCTCACCCTTAACCCGGCTCACGACAAGGGACACCTCTTTGCCCTGATCTGCCGCGAGCTGTCACTCCACTCATAACTCTCATAACAAAAACCGGCGCCCCGCCACGGTGAGGGGCGCCACTGCACCCTACAATCGACAAGATAGAAAGGATGAGTCATGGAACGCACGAAAAATCAATTGGATACGAATGGGCTCAATATGAGCTACATCTGGATGATCTGTTTGGTGGCCGCCTGCGGTGGCCTGCTGTTTGGTTATGACTGGGTCGTTATTGGCGGGGCCAAGCCCTTCTATGAGGCCTATTTCGCCATCACGGATCCGGCCCAGTCCGGCTGGGCCATGAGCTCGGCGCTGGTGGGCTGCGTGCTGGGGGCAGCTATCTCCGGCTGGTCAGCTGACCGCTTAGGCCGCAAGAAGCCGCTGATCCTGGCCGCTATCCTCTTCACCATCTCGGCATGGGGCACGGCTGCGGCCAGCAACTTCGATCTGTTCGTGGTCTATCGTATCGTGGGGGGGATCGGTATCGGTCTGGCTTCTGCGCTCTCGCCCATGTACATCGCCGAGATCAGCCCGGCCGACAAGCGGGGCAAGTTCGTCGCCATCAACCAGCTCACCATTGTCATCGGCGTGCTGGCGGCTCAGCTGGTGAACCTGATGATCGCCGATCCGGTTGCGAGCAACGCCACTCAGGCCGATATTCTGGCCACCTGGAACGGCCAGTCCGGCTGGCGCTGGATGTTCGGTGCCGAACTGGTACCTGCGTTGGCGTTTCTGGTGTTGATGTTCTTCGTGCCGGAGTCGCCGCGCTGGTTGGCCAAAGATGGTCAGTATGAGAAAGCCTCCCGCATGCTCGGCAAGATTGGCGGGGATGCCTATGCCAAGCAGACCCTGGCCGATATCCGCCAGACTCTGGTGGGCGAGACCCACAAGGTCTCGCTGGCGGAGCTGGGCAAACCCTCGGTGCGGCCGATCCTCATCATCGGGATTGTGCTGGCGGTGTTCCAGCAGTGGTGCGGCATTAACGTCATCTTCAACTATGCGCAGGAGATCTTTGCCTCTGCCGGCTTTGACATCAACAGCACCCTCAAATCCATCGTCGCTACCGGTCTTATCAACTTGCTGTTTACCCTGATCGCGCTGCCCATGGTGGACAAGATTGGCCGCCGCAAGCTGATGCTGATTGGTTCGGCGGGACTGACCATTATCTACGGCATGATGGCGGCGGCCTACGCCACAGGCGTACTGGGGCTGCCAGTATTGCTGCTGGTATTGGCGGCCATCGCCATCTATGCCTTGACCCTGGCGCCGGTCACTTGGGTGCTGCTCTCGGAGATCTTCCCGAATCGGGTGCGTGGGCTGGCGATGTCGGCTGGTACCCTGGCGCTCTGGATCGCCTGCTTCGTGCTGACCTACACCTTCCCGCTGCTCAATGCCGGGTTGGGGGCTGCGGGCAGCTTCCTGCTCTATGGCCTTATCTGTTTTGCCGGTCTCATCTTTATCTATCGCAAGGTGCCCGAGACCAAAGGGGTGACGCTGGAGGCACTGGAAGCCCAACTGGCCCAGGGCAAGGTCGAACTGACGCCGACCAAGGCGAGCGCCTCGGCATGACGGTTTACACATTGGGCAACCCGCATCTTCGGATGCGGGTCTCTGCACAAGGGGCTTGTCTGCTGGGGCTGGAGGATGAGCAGGGGCGCCCGCTGTTGCGCGACACTGACCTGGCGCAGCCCTGGCATCCCGGCCAGAGCGCGCTGTTTCCCATGGTGCCGCTGGCCAATCGGGTCGCAGGCAACCGGTTTGAACTGTGGGGGGAGGCGTGTGTGTTGCCCGCGAGCGAGCTCGATCCCGACTTCTTTTTGCATGGCGATGGCTGGTTGCAGTCATGGCAGTGGGTGGCGGGTTCTACCAGTTCGGTGACGTTGCAGTTGACCAGCCAATGCGGCCCTTTTCACTATCTGGCGGAGATAGACTATCGGCTGCATGGTGCGAGCCTGGTGGCGCGGATCAGCCTGACCCATCTTGGGGAGAGCCCCTGTCTCTACGGCGCGGGTTTTCACCCCTTCTTCTGGCGCGACGAGCAGACCCGCATCCGTTTTCTGGCGAGCGGCGTCTGGCAAGAGGGAGCAGATCATCTGCCGATCGACTGGTCGAGCAGGCTGGCGCCCCATCTCGATTTTCGCCTGTGGGCTCGCCCGCAAGGGTGGCTCAACCACTGTTACGGCGGCTGGCGCGGTCAGGCCGAGATTGACCATCCTGCCCGCCAGCAGCGGCTGCTGGTTTCAAGCGAGTGTGCCTTCCTGATGCTCTATCAGCCCGATGAGGGGAGTGGCTTCGTCTGTCTGGAGCCCCAGAGTCACGCCGCCAATGCCCACCACCTGGCCGGTCACCCCGGTTTGCGGCTACTCGCCAGAGGTGACCGCATGAGTATCGGTATGACCCTGACAGTGGCGTCCGGGGGCTGATAATGATCTGGCTTGTGGTATTGGTGAACGCAAAGAGCCACCCGTCGGGTGGCTCTTTTTATGGCGGATTATCCTGCGTGTTACCTGATCTCCGGTCAGGCTATCTCCATCTCTGGCTGTGGTGTCGAGTTGTGTTGGCTGGTCAGCTTGTCGATGCGCACCGCTGCCACCTTGAACTCGGGGATCTTGGCGTGGGGGTCGGTGGCATTGATGGTGAGCCGGTTGGCCGGGGCTTCGGCAAAGTGGAACGGGATAAAGACCACGCCAGGCTGCATCCGCTTGGTGACGAAGGCGGGCAGTTCGATATGGCCGCGGCGGCTGGTGACCTTCACCCGCTCGCTGTTGCTGATCCCCATCCGCTCGGCGTCCGCCACGCTCATCATCACCCGCGGGCCAGCCAGCTTGTCGAGCCCCTTGGTCTTGCGGGTCATGGTGCCGGTGTGGAACTGCTCCAGCAGGCGGCCGGTAGTGAGCACGATGGGATAGGTCTCGTCGGGCAGTTCGGCGGCATAGCGGAACGGGGTGGCGACCATCTCCCCCTTGCCACGGGTGAACTGCTTGCCGTGGAGCAGGCGAGTGCCTTCGGGCGTCGCGTCGTTGCAGGGCCACTGTAGCCCTTGTACACCCACCTTATCCCACTGGATGCCGGCGTATTGCGGGGTGACCCGGCAGATCTCGGCGGTGATCTCCTGGGCGTTCTGATAGCGCCAGTCGCCGCCCATGGCGTTGGCGATCTGCTGGATGATCCACCAATCCTCCCGCGCGTCGCCCGGTGCCTTGAGGGCGGGGGAGATGCGCTGAACTCGCCGCTCGGTGTTGGTGAAGTGGCCGCTCTTCTCGGCAAAGGAGCAGGAGGGGAGCACCACATCGGCGAGCTGGGCGGTTTCCGAGAGGAAGATATCCTGCACCACCAGAAACTCCAGCTGCTTGAGCCCTTCGATGACGTGGTGCTGATCCGGATCGCTCAGCACCGGGTTTTCCCCCATCACATAGAGCCCCTTGATGCTGCCCGCGCAGGCGGCATCGATGGTCTCTGTGAGGGTAAGGCCGGGCGTGCGCGGCAAGTCTGGCTGCTGCCAGACGGTTGCGAAGCGGGCATGCACCTCGGGGTTGGCCACCTTCTGATAGCCGGGCAGGCAGTTTGGCAAGGCCCCCATGTCACAGGCACCCTGCACGTTGGATTGGCCCCGCAGCGGGTTGATGCCGCCCCCTTCGATGCCGATGTTGCCGCACAGCAGTTGCAGGTTGGCGATGGCCCGCACGTTGTCGTGGCCGGTAGTGTGCTGGGTGATCCCCATCGAGTAGTAGATTGCGGTGCGTTCGGCGGTGCCGATGAGGCGGGCGAGCTCGATCACCTGCTCGGCCGGCACGCCGGTGACGAGGGCTACCTTGTCCGGTGCATAGGCCGGGGAGAGCACCTCCGCTTGCAGCGCTTCGAACCCTTCTACTCGTGCGGCGATATAGGCCTTGTCGTGCCAGTCGTGCTGGATGATCTGCTGCATCAGGCCGTTGAGCAGCATCACGTCGGTGCCGGGGCGGTGGGCCAGATAGAGGCTGGCATGGTCCGCCATCTCGATCCGCTTGGGATCGGCCACTACCAGCCGCGCTTTGCCCATGGTGACGGCCCGCTTGATATGGGAGCCGATGATGGGGTGGGCCGCCGATGTGTCGGAGCCGATGATGAAGATGAGATCCGAGTGATCAATGCTCGGGATGTCGTTGGTCATGGCGCCGCTGCCGAGTGACGCCTCCAGCCCGGTGACGGTGGAGGCGTGGCAGAGCCGCGCGCAGTGATCCACGTTGTTGGTGCCAAGCTCCCGGCGCATGAACTTCTGGAACAGGTAGTTCTCTTCGTTGGTGGTTTTGGCTGACGAGAAACCCGCCAGCGCATCGTTGCCATAGTGCTGGCGCAGGGCGGTGAAGCGTTCTGCAACCAGCTCAATGGCCTCTTGCCAGCTGGCGGGCACCAGCTCGCCATTTTTACGGACAAGCGGGGTAGTGAGGCGCTCCTCGCTCTGGATAAAGTCAAAGCCGAAGCGCCCCTTGACGCAGAGCAGCCCCTGATTGACCGGCGAGTTGCGATTCCCCTCCACATAGCGGATGCGGTTGCGCGCCTCATCGACATAGAGGGTGACGCCGCAGCCGACCCCGCAGTAGGTGCAAATGGTATTGACTGGCGTGAGCAGTTCGGTGCGCCCCTGCGACTTGTCGCGGGCATCCACCAGGGCGCCGGTGGGGCAGACCTGTACACAGGCGCCGCACTGCACGCAGTGGGAGTCGCCCATTGCCAGCCCGCTGTCGAACTGCGGGCGGTTCGAGAGGGTGCCATCGCTGTGCTTGGCAAAGCGCAGCACACCCTGCACCGCCTGTTCGCCACAGGTCTGCACGCACTGGCCGCAGCCGATGCAGCGGTTGGCATCGAACACGATAAATTCGCTGCTGTTATCCACTGCAAACTTCTGGCACTGGCTGGTGTCGAGAGCGCTCTGCTCGACCTTGTATTCGGTGGCGTAGTCGCGCAGGGCACAATCGGTGTTGGCCTGACAGCCGCACTCGAGGCAGCGGCTGGCTTCGCTGCGGGCATCGGCATCACTCAAACCACGCTCCACCTCGGCAAAGCTGCCCTCGCGATCCTGCTCTGCCAGATGGGGCATGATGGTGCGGGCGACTTTTTTCAGGTGAGCAAACTGGGCGGGATCGACCTGCTTGAGTTTGGGGGCCTTGCAGGCGTTGAAGGGGCGAACCGGATCGACCATGTCACCGTGGAGGAACTGATCGATGGCCAGTGCGGCCTTGCGGCCATCGGCAACCGCCTCGATGGCGGTTGCCGGTCCGCGGCGCAGATCGCCGATGGCGAACAGGTTGCCGTGGCCGCTGTGCATGGTGTCGGGGTGGGATTCCAGCGTCTGCCAGCGGGTGAAGGGGAGGGTGAGGGGTTCCCCTTCCATAAAGCTGAGATCCGGCTGCTGTGACACCGCCGCAATCACGGTATCGAATTCTTCAATGAGGTACTCGCCAGTGGGCTCCGGGCGGCGGCGACCGGAGGCGTCCGGCTCGCCGAGAGCCATCTTCTCGAGGCGCACCTGAAAGACGCGACCACGACTGTCCGGCAGATTCTCCACCGGATTGGTGAGCATCAAAAAGCGCACCCCTTCGTGCTCCGCTTCGTCGATTTCGTAGGCTTCGGCGGGCATCTCGGCGCGGGTGCGGCGATAGATAAGGGTGGTTTCTGCGCCCAGCCTGACCGCCGTGCGGGCGCAGTCGATCGCGGTATTACCACCCCCGATCACCGCAACCCTCTTGCCGGTGGTGAGCCGCTTGGCCAGCATCCGATCCTTGAGGTAATCGACCCCGAGATAACAACCGGCCAGGGTGCTGCCCGGGTAATCCATCGGCACCGCCTTGGAAGCGCCAACCGCCAGACAGACCGCATCATAGTCGCGGCACAGTGCCGAGAGGGTGATCTGGTGGCCCAGTCGCTGCTGGGTGTGGATCCGCATGCCACTCTGGCACATCAGGTCGATCTCCTGATCGAGGATCGCCTTGGGCAGCCGGTATTCGGGGATGCCGTAGCGCAGCCAGCCACCCGCTTCGGGCATCGCCTCGAACAGATCGACCTCGAACCCCTCGTAACCCAGATAGTAACCGCAGGTGAGGCCGCCTGGGCCGCTGCCAATAATGGCCACCCGCTTGCCCTTGGCGGGCTTCTTTGCCGGTTGATAGGGGGCAACCTCTGCCAGATCGAGATCGGCGGCGTGGCGCTTGAGCTGACGAATGGCCAGTGGCTCATCCACCAACGCGCGGCGGCACTGTGCCTCACAAAATGCGGGACAGACCCGGCCGATGGAGAGAGGCATCGGCAGGGTCTGCTTGATAACGGCCATGGCCGCCTCGTGCTCCCCCATGGCGATGTGGTGCAGATAGGATTGAATGTCCACCCCGGCCGGACAGGCGCGTTGGCAGGGGGCTTCGCAATCGGCGTAGTGATCTGCGAGGATGCGGCCGAGCGCCTGCTGGCGCTGCGCGCGCAGGGCATCGCTCTGGCTGGTGATCACCATCCCTGCCTCGGGGCGCGTCTCGCAGGCGCGGCGGATGCCGAGACCGGCAATCTCCACCACGCAGAGGTCGCAGGGGGTCTTGGGGCCGCTGGTGTTGTCACCGCACAGGGAGGGGATGTCGATCTGGTGCTGTTTGGCTATCTGGAGCAGGGTTCTGGTCGGGTCAACCGTCAACTGAGCCCCATCGAGGGTGATGGTGATCATGGCGTCATAAACTCGCTTTCAAGGCGCAGAAAATGCTGCATCTGGCGGAGCCAGCAGGGGAAGCGACAGGGAGGCCGCTTGCTATACGCTCACCATAACAAAGATTATTTACAACTTTATTTGATTTTAGACAGCTTATTGTTCAAAAGGGAAAACGATTTCAGGTTGTCTTGTCTACCTCATCGGCACGGCGCATCGTTGAGAACTATTCCTGTTACAGCAGGCGATTCATTGTCTTATTGTCAGTTTATGCGTCTGGCAGAAGAGAGGCCGCTCTCGCTCGCGGTAGGCGTGAACCGCCAGTAGCACCATTTGTGATGCAACTTATTTTGCATAAATGGTGACTCTGATGAAGGCATGCAGAGCAAAGGGGGTGGGTGGCACTCGGCTGGATAGACGGTTGCTGGAGAGGGGGCGGGCATGCGTGAGTGGCGAGTCCTAGATAAAGAAAATGGCCACCTTTTCCAAGGCGGCCATTCACGTTGCCGGTCGGTGCCCTGTTGGCCCGAAGGGTTGGTCGCAGGAGATCAGCCGGATATCAGGGTCGGCAGTCGGGCTTGCCAGATCTGGTGCCAGTGCTGCAGTTCGCTGCGCGGCATCGGGCGGGCGGTAAAGAAGCCCTGACAGATATCGCACCCCAGCTTGGCCAGCAGTTGCCAAGTCTGCACATCTTCCACCCCTTCGGCGACTGATTTCAGCCCCAGCTTGCGGGCCAGCTCGATGCTCGATTCGATGATGGCCAGACGGGAGGGGTCGGCATAGCAGCGATCGACAAAAGATCGATCAAGTTTGAGCTCGGTAAACGGCAGCAGCGTCAGCTGCTGCATCGAGGAGTAGCCGGTACCGAAGTCATCGATGGAGAGGCCAAAGCCGTGCATCCGCAGCCGAGTCAGCACCTCCAGTGCCTTGCCGATATCCTCGACAAACGAGCTTTCGGTCACCTCCAGGGTGATCAGCTCGGGATTGACGCCCCAGCGCTGGCACTGGTTGATCAGGAAGTGGCAGAGATCTCCCTCGATCAGCGAGGTGGTTGAGAGATTCATCGACAGATTGAGGGATAGGCCGGTCTGCCCCCACAGATGGCAATCCTGCAGCGACTTGTTGATGATGACATCGGTCAGCTGATCGATAAGGCCGTTGTTTTCCGCCAGCGGGATAAACATGCCGGGGGAGATCAGCCCGTATTCCGGATGCTGCCAGCGGGCCAGCGCCTCCATCCCCACCCACTGGCCGGACGCAAAGCCGACCTTGGGTTGATACCATGGCAACAGCTGGTCGTTGTCGAGGGCGCGTTTGAGCTCGTCCACCGAGAGGGTGAGACCATCCTCTTTGCCGGACGGGGCCGACTTGGGTGCCCAGGAGTCGATCAACTGGCGCAGCCGCTGCGGGCTGGAGGGTTTCTCGATGCGACCCAGCACATGGAGACCATAGGCCGAGCTCATGCGCAGCACGGCCTCCACCACGTCATCTTCCAGCGCGCTGGAGAGGATGATGCCGCCCCGAAAGCCACCCAGCGAGAGGCGGCGCAGCAGCGCCATGCCATCCATGCCGGGCATCCGCAGATCGCAGAACAGGATGTCGACAGCGTGGCTCTGGCAGAGCGCCAGGGCTTCGATGCCGTCTGCGGCCTCCAGCAGTTGCTGATAACCGAGCGCCCGGATCTGGTGCATCAGGGTCTTGCGTTGAAACCCGTGATCCTCGACCACCATGATGACCAACTCGTCTGCCGTTCTACTCATCGAGCCACAATCCCATTTCACGTTCAATATTGTTCATCTGTTCTTCCACTCTCTGTGTCAGCAGCGCGAGCTCGCTCAACTGTTTGAGGCGGGCCGCCGATTCCAGTTGCGCCGCCTGCTCGGCCAGGGAGAGCTCCCCGACCATTCTGGCTGCCCCTTTGATGCGGTGGGCGATCTCCACCAGCTCCTGGCTATCATCGGAGGAGAGCGCGCTCATCATAGCGTGGCAATCTTTCCGGTTGGAGGCCAGATACTCCCTTGCCATGCTTTTGGCAATCTCTTCATCGCCAAACAGATCTTGCCAGCGACCGATCATGTCGAGATTGATGGCCTGTCGTGCGGGCACTCTCTCTGTGATCGTAGTCGCGGGCAACCACCGCAGCAGCATCTGGCGCAGTGACTCCAGCGAATAAGGTTTGCACAGCATGCCGTTCATGCCTGCTGCCGTCATATTGGCTGCCGCCTCCTCCGAGGTATCGGCGGTGACGCCGATAATGGGGGCTTGCTCCCCTTGTTCCCGCAGGTGGCGGGTCAGGGTGTAGCCATCCATGTGCGGCATGTGGCAGTCGGTGATCAGCAGGGCGAAATCCCGGGTTTGCCAGGCGCGCAACGCCTTCTCGCCATCTTCCACTACCTCGCACTCCACCCCCAGAATCGCCAGCTGACGGGTCAGCAGGGCGCGATTGACCAGATGGTCATCGGCGACCAGCACCCGCCCGACCAGTTTTTCGATGCTGGCGGCATGGGTGGTCACGGCTCGCCCGGTGATCAGTTCGCGGCAGCTTTCGAGCAACAGATCCGGATAGAGGGGGGATTGGCCGAGGCGCCACCAGTTCTCCGAGCCCATGCGCCCCCGCAACGCTTCGCGGGGGGAGAGGATGACCCCCTTGAGAGTGCCGGACTGCAACAAGGTGTGCCAATCGCTCCCCAGACTGGATTCCAGCGCGGCCTCTTCCGCCAACAGCAGTCCGTCGAGATCGGCGGTGAACTGGTGGATATCGAGGGGGCTCAACCGGGCGCCGAGCCGTGCCATGGTGGCCTGCAAGGCGGCATCGCTACCCAGCCACCACCATTCGCTGCCCGCCAGTGCGGGTGGCTCCCACAGGCCATTGAGCAGCGGGATGCTAAAGCGGAAACAGGCCCCTTCACCGAGCTGGCTCTTGACCGTCAGGGTGCCGCCCATCTTCTTCACCAGCTGATCACAGATGGCCAGGCCCAGACCGGTGCCGCCAAAGCGGCGATTGATATCGGATTCCACCTGCTCGAACGGGGTAAAGAGCAGCGCTTGCTTCTCTTCGGCGATGCCGATGCCGGTATCCGTCACCGCGATAACCAGCTGCTGGTCGTGACAGCTGACCTGGATCGAAATGGTGCCCTGCTCGGTGAACTTCACCGCATTATTGAGCAGATTGGAAACCACCTGGCCCACTCTGACCGGATCGATATCGGCCAGGTCGGGGAGTTGATCCTCCCACTGGAGCGTGACCTTCAGCCCCTTGCTGTAGGCCAGTGCGGCATGGCCGCGGATCACATCGCACACCACAGGTTGCAGACGGCAGGATTGGCGATTGAGGTGCAGCTGACCCGCCTCGATTTTGGAAAAGTCGAGGATATCGTTGACCAGATAGAGCAGGTGGTTGGCCGAGCTCTCCACATTGCGCAGCAGATAGCGCTGGTCATCATTGAGCTCGCTCATGCGCAGCAGCTCCAGCATGCCGTGCATGCCCGAGATGGGGGTTCTCAGCTCATGGCTCATGGTGGCCAGAAAAAGGCTGCGAGCCTGCATCGCCTGCTCGGCCGCGGCGCGCGCCTCACGCAGCTCATGCTCCTGTTGCTTGATGGCGGTGATGTCCTGCACCACGCCGTTGAGCAGGCGATCATGGCCCTGTTGCGCCACAAAGTTGCCGCGGATCTGGATATAGCGCTCCCCCTGAACAGAGGGCACCAGCACCTCCATATCGAGCGGCTCAAGGGTTTGCGCATGTTTGGCCACCTTATCGATAAAGGTTGCCATAGCCTCATCGTTCAAGCCGAGGATCACGCCGCCAGACTCGGCTGCCATCAACTCTTGATGGGTCATCCCGAGAATGTCGCTGGCTCCTTGGGACAGATAGAGGAATTTCCCCTTGCCGGCCCCTTGCCAGAGATATTGATAGACCAGACCCGGCATGCTGTCGGTGATGTCCCGCAGCCTGCCCTCCACTTCCCGCACCTTGTTTTCGGCGGCCTTGAGGGCACTGACATCGGTCAATACCGTCAGCACCCCCTGAATGGCGCCGTCTGCTGCGCGATAGGGCAACTTGACGTAGACCACGTGAAGGGGAACATCCCCCTCGCGCTGGGTATAACCCGATCCTTGGAAGATCTCGCCGGTTTCCCAGACCGCACGCTCCTCGCGCAGCATCTGTTGCCGCTCGTCCTCGGTCATATAGCCCCAGCGATCACCTTCTTCCCCATCACCGACAAACAGCTCGCGGTATGCCCGGTTGCTGAGGGTCAGGCGATGATCGCGATCCCGCAGCGCCACCATATTGGGTAGGGAGTCGAGCAGGGTCTGGATGAACACTAACTGTTCATTGAGCGTCTTCTCGGCCCGTTGTCGCTGCACGATCTCCCGTTTCAGGGTACGGTTCCACGCCCAGAACAGGGTAAACAGCAGGGTGGCAGTTGCGCCGCTCATTACGAACCAGAACAGCACTGTTTCGTTATTGATGCCGGTCTGCACGCTCATGGAGAGCCAGCGTTTCTCCACTTTATGGAGCTCCTCCGGCGGTATCGAATAGAGCACCTTGGTAAGGATCCGCTGCAGCATGGGATCTTTGCGCGTGGCCATGGCGACCGGCAGGCGCAAGTCTTTGCCGGCATAGACCACCTGATAGCGTTCGCTAACCCGCTTGTTGATGGATGGCAGGGTGACCATCACGTAGTCGGCATCGCCCGTGTCCAGCAGCTCCAGCAAGCGGTTGTCATTGTTGACCTCTACCGGATGGGCGCCGATGTGGGTCAGTAGATCTTTGTCCAGCGAGCCATGCACCATGCCGACCCGTTTCCCTCGCAGCAGTGAGAGATCGGTGATATCGGCACTGCGTTTGGGGGCAATGACTACCCGATCGACAAACAGATAGCCGGGGGTGAACAGTGCAAACTGGCCGCGGTCGTGGTTGGGGGAGATGGCCGGAATAAAATCGATCTGCCGCAGCTTCAGCAGGTTCTGGGTTTCCCCCCAGCTATTGGTGCGAACCAGAGAGAACTTCAGCCCGGAGACTTGCTGCATCAGCGCCATCAGGTCCGCCACATAACCGACCAGCCTGCCCCGGTAATTGAATTCGCTCATGGAGGTCCAGTCCGGAGAGACGCCGTAAGTGAGCTCAGGATGCTGGTTGAGCCACTCCTGCTCCTCAGGGGTAAACTGCACAGACTTTACCGCTCCTGAGTCCGCATGTTGGCTAGTCGTGGTAGCTGCCAGCATATGACGACGATCTTCAACCGGTATCTCGTTGAATGCCTTGCTCACCAGGCTGACCAGTGCCGGGTCGCTCTGGTTCATATTGATGGAGAGAGACGTGCCGCTTACCCATTCCGGAGTGGCAATGGTGAAGCCAGCCTTGGGGTGCTGATCTTTCACCATCACCAGTGACGGCATGTCAGCAAGATAGGCGTCAGCCATGCGCTTTTTGAGCATAAAGGCCGCTTCGCTGCGACTCTCGGCCTCGGTCACACGGGGAAATCCCAGTTTTTTCAATTCACTGCAAGCATTGACTCCCATGACACAGATCCAGTGCAAACCATGGGCATCCTGTCGTGACAACTTCGTTTTGCCATTGTTGAGCAGCACGCCGCGCGGCATGGAGAGCAAAAATGGGAGGGAGACAATATTGGATCGCCATTGTTCGCTTGGCTGGTCGTTCACCAGTATGTCGATTGCGCCGTGGTCAAGTCCGGACAGCGCATCCACGTAGGAGGGGTAAACCTTGTAGCGCAGGGTCAACCCGAGCGTTCTGGCAATCTGCTGCGCAATATCGGGGACTGGGCCGGTAAAGCGTTGATCTGCATCCTTATAGCTGTATGGAGGGTCACCCATCATCGGCATGCCGATGACTAGCTCCTGGTGTGATGACAGCCAGGCGCGCTCAGACAGATCAAACTCGTCTTCATTCAGACTGGTAATGGCGTGCGCCGCCACGCCCCAGAGCAGTAGCAGGAGAAACAGGAATAGACGATCACATTGGCGGAGCATCAGAAGGAATCCAACAGAATTGGGCGCATATTGTAAGTGCATTAAAATGCAGCGGCCAACTTCAATTTACTCAATATTGGGCCACGACATGCCGATGTGCGGCTGTGAGTCCGGCTAGTACAGGGATGGCAACCTGATAATAAAGCCTGCGCGGTGATGCGCCTGATTTTTTGCCAAAGGCCAGTTCAAGGGGGATATTGGAAAAAATCCAACCAGTTTGATATCGGTAAACAACATGGACATGGACAAATAAAAAGGGCCACCTCTTGCGAGGTGGCCCTTTCCAAACGTTTGGTGGAGCTGGGGGGATTTGAACCCCCGTCCAAAATTACTACATCCTTGGCACTACATGCTTAGTCACTCTTTACATTCGCCAACCCGCTGCGGAGAGACACGCCACGAATTGACTAGCTCGATTGGTTTTAATGCTTCCGCCCCGAGCAGGACTTCCACACGATCCTGTGAAGGATGACCTTCCGATTCCCTAGGACACAGGCAAGCTAGGGTAGAAGGGCTCTATGCAGGTTATTAAGCTGCTAGTGCGTAGTTTTCGTCGTTTGCGACTATTTTTTTGCGGTTTATTAACGAGGCCTACCGCACCTCGGCATGCACCTTGGGTTTCGTGAATCTTGTCGAATCCAGAATCAGCCCCAAGTTGTTAATTGCGATTGTACGCAAAAATGCTGTCATAGCAAGGCGTTGATACCCATTCCCTCTGACAGCCAGTCTGTTTGCCGATTTATTGTACGCAGCTGAGCCTGAAGAGCCAGCTGCGCCGGGGGAAGGTGAACTGACGTCCTGATCCTGGCAGTAGCTGGTTAGCCGCGATGCTTGTTCTTCATGATTCGAGCTTTTTCCCGATCCCACTCGCGAGCCTTGGTATCTTCGCGCTTGTCGTGCTCTTTCTTGCCCTTCACCAGGCCGATCTCGACCTTGACCCAGCACTGTTTCCAGTAGAGGGCGAGGGGAACTATGGTGTAGCCCTGACGGGCGATCAGGCTTTCGAGCTTGTCGAGTTCACGACGGCTCAGCAGCAGTTTGCGGGTGCGGGTCGGGTCACATACCACGTGGCTGGAGGCCGCTTGCAGTGGCAGGAAGCTGGAGCCGAACAGATAGGCCTCGCCATCGCGGAAGATGACATAGGCTTCGCTGATGTTGGCCTTGCCCGCCCGCAGGGATTTGACTTCCCACCCTTGCAGGGACAGACCCGCTTCGATCTTCTCTTCGATGAAGTATTCGTGGCGCGCGGTTCTGTTGAGTGCAATGGTGCTGGACCCGGCTTTGTTTTTACTGTTTTTTTTGCTCATGACGGGCGATTTCCGGCAATGACTAGGAGGCTCGTATTATACGTAGGCAGGGGCGGCTGTAAAACGCGCAGCAGGTCAAGTGGTGGCTTTCTGAGCGGTTTGGCTGAGGTTTTACCTCCACAACCCCAAACATGGTGATAAAATCGCGCCGATTGGATGAGGAAAAGCCATGCCCCGAATTACGCGCAGTGCCCTGGTGATGTTCAGTGCAGAACAGATGTTCAAGTTGGTTAACGATGTGGATGCCTATCCGCAGTTTTTGCCCGGCTGTGTTGGCAGCCGTGTCCACGAGGCTGGCGATGACTACATGATGGCGTCAGTCGATGTGGCCAAGGCGGGGATTGCCAAGACCTTTACTACCCGCAATCAGCTGGATGTGAACCGTCAGATCAGGATGGAGCTGGTGGATGGCCCGTTCCGCAAGCTGGCGGGCTGGTGGACCTTTACCCCGCTCGATGTCGACGCCTGCAAGGTGGAGTTTGATCTCGATTTCGAGTTTACCTCCAAGCTTATCGAGGTGGCATTTGGTCAGGTGTTCCGCGATCTGGTGAGCTCCATGGTCTCCGCCTTCTCCAACCGGGCGAAGGAGGTCTACGGTGTCTGACCAGCTCAACATCGAGGTTGTCTATGCCTTGCCGCAGCAGCAGACGGTGATTGCCCTGCGGGTTGCGCCCGAGACCTGCGTGCTGGCGGCCATCGAGCAGTCCGGCATCGTACAAAAACACCCCGAGATCGATCTGGCGGTCAACAAGTTCGGTATCTACAGCCGCCCGGTGAAAGGGAGCGAGCCGCTGCACGACGGCGATCGTATCGAGATCTACCGCCCGCTCATCGCCGATCCCCGCGAGATGCGCAAAAAGCGGGCCGAGAAGGCCAAAGAGGAGGGGAGAGCCGATAGCGTGACCGGTGGTCGCCCCGATGTGCATCGCAAACTCCGCGAGTAGCGCTCAAGTTTTTCTTGCAGAAAAAAGGCGCCGAGGCGCCTTTTTTTGATCCCGTTAGCCGGTGAGCTGGCCGAAGGGATATCAAGAGAGGGCTGCTTCTATCACACCCAGCCGGGCGCGGGCCCAGGCGGCCAGTAGCTCGACCCCGCTTTGCATCACCCGCTCATCGAAATCGAATTCGTTGTGATGGTGCGGCGCCGCCAGATCGGCCCCCAGAATGAGGTAAGCCGCTTCGCCCCCCTGTTTTTGCACCCGCTCCATCAGAAAACCGGCATCTTCGCTGGCGCCAAAGCGGCGAGTCTGGATGGTGGCGAGCCCCTGCTTGCGGGCCAGCGCCGCCAGCTCGGCCTGCAGCGCCGGGCTGTTGTCGAGGGCAATGGCCTCACCCTGCTTGATGATGCGGTAGGTGACGCCGTGGGCGAGGGCGGTACCTTCGACGATGCGCTGTACCTGACTGAACATGTAGTCGTTGAGCGCACTGTCGGCGCCGCGGGTCTCACCGCGCAGCTCGGCATGATCGGGGATGACGTTGCGACCGCTGCCTGCGTGAAGCTGGCCGACGTTGATGCGGGTCATGCCGTCGCGGTGGCGGGGAATGCCGAGCATGGCGGTGGTGGCCATGCAGGCGGCGGCCAGCGCATTGCTGCCAGCGTTGGGTTCGAGTCCCGCGTGTGCGGCGGTGCCCATAAAGTGGACGTCGAACTTGGTGGAGCAGAGAAATTCGGTGGGATTGATCACCAGCTCGCCGCTGCCAGCGTGAATACCGATATGGAGCGAAAGTAGGGCATCCACGTCATCGAGTGCGCCACCGGCAGCCAGCGCCTTGCCACCGCGGCACCCCTCTTCGGCGGGTTGAAAGAAGAGCTTGATGCGACCGCACAGCTGCTCCTTGATCGCCATCAGCTGGCTGGCCAGCCCCATGCCGATGGCGGTGTGGCCATCGTGGGCGCAGGCGTGCATCCACCCCTTGTTGTGGGAGGCGAAGCCCTCCTGCTGCGGTTGGTGCTGTTCGGCGTCGGACTCTTCAACCTCCACCGCATCGATATCGAAGCGAAAGGCCAGGGTCGGACCGGGACGGCCGGTATCCAGTTCCCCCATCAGCCCAGTGACATCGCCGATCCGCTCCAGCCAGTCGGGATGGGCTCCCTGACGGCGGGCACGGGCCTTCTCGGCCGCCACATCCACATCACGGCCCATCATCAGATTGCTGGCCAGCAGTTTGTCGCCAAGCACGATGCGATAACCGAGCTCGCTCAGGTGGTGGGCAATCAGGCTGGTGGTGCGAAACTCTTTCCAGGCGGCTTCCGGCAGGCGGTGCAGGTCGCGGCGCCACAGGATCAGGTGCTCAAGGGTCATCTTGGCTTCCTTGGTGATTCGATTTGTCGGCTATTGTGCCTTTTTTCCCGGCTGACCACACGGGGGCTGCAGCTGGTCGGGGGAGCTGTGCGTGCGAGTGGTGGCTGTTCGGGCCGTGAATAGTGGTGAGCGCCCATAAAAAACGCCTCCACAAGGGAGGCGTTGTCGATAGCTGGTTATCAGGCCGCGTGATGGTAAGCGGAGGGTTCAAACAGCTTCTTGTTGGCCACCAGATCGATGGGGTCAAAATCATCGACGTTGATGGTGCGCAGGCGACTTACCTCGGCGCGGCGCAGCAGCTCGGCTTCGCTCTGGGTCAGTACGCCAGCGGCCAGGCCGATGTCGGCCACCTTGTCCAGCGCCATGAAGGGACGCTTGATACCATCGCTCTTGCAGACTTTCTCGAACAGCGGCTCGGCGGCCAGTACGTCATCGAGGGCCTGCTCCAGCAGACCGAAGGGGTTGCCCTCTTCGCGAGTCAGGTATTGCCCCTTGGCCAGGCGGCTGCGGGTCTCGCTCGGTGTTTGCAGCAGACGGGCAACCTGTTGGTCCAGCTTGTCGCATGGACGGTTCAGGTCACGACCCAGCGGCAGCACCACCGCGCGCAGGGCAAGACCAATCCAGCGGTTCGGGAAGTTGCGCAGCAGCTCGTCGATCGCCTCTTGTGCCTTGAACATGGCATCTTGCAGTGCCCAGTGCAGCAGCGGCAGGTCGGCCTGCTGGCGTCCCTCGTCCTGATAGCGCTTGAGGGCGCTGGAGGCGAGATAGAGCTGGCTCAGCACGTCGCCAAGGCGGGCGGAGACCCGCTCCTTGCGCTTGAGCTCGCCACCCAGGGTGCCCATCGCCATGTCTGACAGGAACGCCAGGTTGGCCGAGAGGCGGGAGAGCTGCTGGTAGTAGCCCTTGGTCTGATCCTTGTAAGGAGCCGCGGCAAAGCGTGCGCCGGTGATACCGAGCCAGAAGCTGCGCACCAGGTTGCTGATGGCAAAGCCGACGTGGCTGAATACCGCCTTGTCGAAATCCTTCAGCGCCTGCTCCTTGTCGGGGTGGCTGGCGGCCAGCATCTCCGGCAGTACATACGGGTGGCAGCGGATAGCGCCCTGACCGTAGATGATCATGCTGCGGGTCAGGATGTTGGCCCCTTCCACCGTAACGGCGATGGGGGCACCCTGATAGCCACGGGCCAGATAGTTGTTGGGGCCCATGCAGATGGCTTTGCCGCCGTGGATGTCCATGGCATCGATGATGCACTTCTGGGCACGGTCGGTGAGATGGTATTTGACGATGGCGGAGATGACCGAGGGCTTCTCGCCAAGGTCGATACCGGTCACGGTCAGGTTGGCTGCGGCGCCCATGATGTAGGCGTTGCCGCCGATGCGGGCCAGCGGCTCTTCAATCCCTTCCATCTTGCCGATGGGCAGCTTGAACTGGCGACGGATACGGCTGTAGGCGCCGCTCGCCAGGGCCAGCATCTTGACGCCGCCAGTGCTGTTGGAGGGCAAGGTGATGCCGCGACCGACCGACAGGCACTCGACCAGCATGCGCCAGCCCTGACCGGCCATGGCCGGGCCACCGATGATGAAATCGAGCGGGACGAACACATCCTTGCCCTGGGTCGGGCCGTTCTGGAACGGCACGTTGAGCGGGAAGTGGCGACGGCCGATGCCGACCCCCTTGATGTGAGTGGGAATGAGGGCGCAGGTGATGCCGAGCTCTTCCTCTTCACCCAGCAGGTGTTCCGGATCACGCAGTTTGAAGGCGAGACCCAGCACGGTAGCAATGGGGGCGAGCGTGATGTAGCGCTTGTTCCAGGTGAGGCGCATACCGAGCACTTCTTTTCCTTCCCACTCGCCCTTGCAGACGACACCGAAGTCGGGGATGGAACCGGCATCAGAACCCGCTTCCGGGCTGGTCAGGGCGAAGCAGGGGATCTCTTTGCCTACCGCCAGGCGGGGCAGGTAGTAATCCTTCTGCGCGTCAGTGCCATAGTGTTGCAGCAGTTCGCCCGGGCCCAGCGAGTTGGGTACGCCGACGGTGGAGGCGAGCACGGCGCTGGCGCCGCACAGTTTTTGCAGGACGCAGGACTGGGCGTAGGCCGAGAACTCCAGACCGCCATATTTCTTCTTGATGATCATGGCGAAGAACTTGTTGTCCTTCAGGTATTGCCACACCTCGGGGGAGAGATCCGCGCGCTCGTGGGTCACTTCCCAGTCGCTCACCATGCGGCACACTTCCTCGACCGGGCCATCCATAAAGGCCTGCTCTTCGGCAGAGAGGGCGCTGACCGGAATGGCGTGCAGCTTTTTCCAGTCAGGGTTGCCCGCGAACAGATCGGCTTCCCACCAGGTGGTACCCGCTTCGATAGCCTCTTTCTCGGTGCGGGACATCTCCGGCATGATCGATTTGTAGATCTTGAACAGCGGCTTTGTTATTTGATTGCGGCGAAATTCCACCAGATTGAGCGGGATGGCGATCACCGCGAACAGCGCCCATACCAGCAAGGGCACATGACCATAGAGGGCGCCAAGCACCAGGGCGGCGCCGGTGACCAGGGTGGAGATGAACAGGGATGCCCGGCGATAGGCCAGGGCTCCGATAACCAGGATCACCCCGAGCAGAGTGAGGGTCGTCGTCATTGCTTGCTCCTTGCGTGGTTAGGTTGCCAACGTGGCGTAACTGATCCAGAGGTCTGACCTGTTGGATATGGCCCCTGTTGTAATTCATACGCACAAAGTTATCAAGCTGTTTACATCTTCATTACCTTCTCTCTGTGATCCCCATAACGCTCACGCGCTGCCAGCGCTGTGGCTCGCAGGGGGGCGACTGTGCGATTTGCTTGTGCGAGAATAGCCGCGATCTACACGCACACTAAAAACAGTGGAAGAGACATCATGTACCAAGAATTGATCCGCAATGAACTGACCGAAGCTGCCAGCGTGCTGCAGGCCTTCCTGGCTGATGAGCAGAACCTGAAAAACATCGAGGCGGCTGCCAAACTGCTGGCCGACTCTTTCAAAGAAGAGGGCAAGGTGCTCTCTTGTGGCAACGGTGGTTCCCACTGTGACGCCATGCACTTTGCCGAAGAGCTGACCGGTCGCTATCGCGAGAACCGCCCGGGTTACGCCGGTATCGCCATCTCCGATCCGAGCCACCTCTCCTGCGTCTCCAACGACTTTGGCTATGACTATGTCTTCTCCCGTTACGTAGAAGCGGTCGGCCGCCGTGGCGACGTGCTGCTTGGTATCTCCACCAGCGGCAACTCCGGCAATATCCTGAAAGCCATCGAGGCTGCCCGCGCCAAAGGGATGAAAGTGATCGCCCTGACCGGCAAGGATGGCGGCAAGATGGCAGGCCTGGCGGATGTCGAGATCCGGGTTCCGCACTTTGGCTATGCCGACCGTATTCAGGAAGTGCACATCAAGGTGATCCACATCCTGATCCAGCTGGTCGAAAAAGAGATGGCCAAGTAATCAGGCCACGCTACCGGACAAGGGCATCACAGGTTGATGGTTTGTCATCGACCGGTTGCTGCCACAGGGGAAGGAATTGCGCCTTCCCCTGCTGTCTGTCGAACCAGTGTGCTGGTCGAACATGACACAAGCCAAATCATGAAAGGAGTCTGCCGGATATGTGCGAACTGCTCGGCATGAGTGCCAATGTGCCGACCGATATCTGCTTCAGCTTTACCGGGTTGATGCTGCGCGGCGGCAAGACCGGGCCCCACAAGGATGGCTGGGGGATCACCTTTTACGAAGGGAAGGGCTTTCGCACCTTCAAGGATCCCGAGCCCAGCGCCCAATCTCCCATCGCCAGACTGGTACAGGCGCTGCCCATCAAGAGCTGCGCCGTGGTCAGCCACATCCGGCAGGCCAACCGTGGCTGCGTGTCACTGGAAAATACCCACCCCTTTACCCGTGAGCTGTGGGGTCGTTACTGGACCTTCGCCCACAACGGTCAGCTCACCGGCTACAAGAAGCTGCCAACCGGCCGCCACCGGCCGGTGGGGGATACCGACAGCGAGCACGCCTTCTGCTGGCTGCTCGATCGGCTGGAGCAAAAATATCCCAAGCGTCCGGCCAACTTTCCCGCCATGTTTCGCTATCTCGCTACCCTGTGTGACGAGCTCAGAGCGTTCGGGGTGTTCAACATGCTGCTCTCGGACGGGGAGTATGTGATGAGCTACTGCAGCAACAACCTGCACTGGCTGACTCGCTGTGCGCCCTTTGGCGAGGCGAGCCTGCTGGATGAGGAGGTGGTGATCGACTTTCAAAGCGAGACCACCCCCAACGATGTGGTGACCCTGATCACCACCCGTCCGCTGACCGGCAATGAGAATTGGGTCAAAATGGCGCCCGGCGAATTCAATCTGTTTCGCATGGGGGAGCGGGTGGCGACCAACCAGGTCGCGCTTGAGCAAGATAAAAAAATACCAGGGTAGATACCTACCCTGGTTCTTCGCAGCAGCCATAAAAGGCAAAAGGGATGAGAGGTGTTGCTGAGCATCATCACTCTGACGGCATTGAGTGTTGATCAATTGTTAATTTGTGGCAATCAAGTTGTTGTCTTGACGGGCGTTTCAGCATCGCTATTTCGATACCGATCACATTTTTGCCACTTTATTCCCTGAGCCATCCAATCGGGTGCTTCATCACTGCCTAGCCGTGAGCCACGACATCGAAAACTATCTATAGTATGGTCTGTTTGAATACCGTTCAGGAGGAGCCTCGCATGGAGTGGGTGGATCGCAAGGTGTTGCAGCAGCTGGCAGAGGATATCGGTCCGGATATGCTGCCCGTGGTCATCGCAGTCTTTATTGAAGAGGTGGGCGAGCAGCTGAGTCAGCTCAGACCCCTCTATGAACAGGGGGAGTGGGAGGCGCTGGCTCGGGTGGCACACAGCATGAAATCATCCTGTGGCAGCTACGGCGCCATACCGAGTTATCAGCAGGTGATGGCGCTGGAGATGGCCAGCAAGCAGGCCGATGTGGCCGAGGCGGAGCACCAGTTGAAACTGCTGGAGGCCTCCTTGCCCCAGGTGCTCGCGTTTCTTGCCGATTATCAGTAACGGCGCCATGCAGGGATGCCGGGACCGTTGCCTAACGCTGGTTGAGCAGTTGCTGGATGATCCGGTCCAGCGCCAGTTTCAGCTTCAACCGATCGTGCCGATGGGGCAGCTCAAGCTCGCCCAGCTCGGCTTCGATCACTCGCCCTTGCCAGTCCCCCGCATCACCCGCGCCTTGTGGGGCCAGGATGGCATCCAGCCGACCCTGACCGACCCGGGATTCCAGCCAGCGACACTGACTCATCAGATCCAGCTGGCTGGCAGGGCCGTTTTCCGCCACCAGATTACAGACAAAAACCAGCATGGCGCTGCTCTCGTTGATGGCCTGGGCGATCTCGGCCAGCAGCAGTGGCGGCATGATGGAGGTGAGAAAACTGCCCGGCCCCAGAATGATCATGTCCGCCTGCTGCAGTGCCAGCACCGCTTCCCGGGTCGCTTGCACCTCCGGCATCAGGCCGAGGGAGAGAGGCGGTGTTGCCAGTTGATCGATGGATACCTCTCCCAGGATCTGGGTGCCACACTCCATATGGGCGCAGAGATCGGTGGGAAATTCAGACATGGGTAGCAATTGTGACTCGATTTTGAGCATGTCACTGATCAGCTTGATAGCATCAAGAGGACGGACACAGAGATTATCGAGCGCCAGCAGCATCAAGTTGCCAAGGTTGTGGCCCGCCAGCTCGCCTTTGCCGGCGAAGCGGTACTCGAACAACAGGCTGCCGATGCTGGGATCGGTCACCAGCTGGTTCAGGCAGTTGCGCAGATCGCCCCAGGCGATGCACTCCTGACTCTTGCGCAGGCGTCCGGTCGAGCCACCATCATCTGTGGTGGCGACGATGCCGGTGAGCCGTTGACCGAGAAACGAGAGGGACGAAAGCACTCGTCCCATGCCATGGCCACCACCGATGGCAACGACCCGATCGAAGTCATTGATGTTTTTTTGCCACATATGGGCGTCCTGTTATTGGTCTCAGTTGACCGCTATGTTAGCAAGCGAAGCGAGATAATTGTTTGATAAAGGTATGATTTTTGCTTGAGACTGCCATTCGATAAAACAAGGAGATGGTGTTGAAATTTCTGACCGTTCACTCCCTCGCCCAGAATTCATCGCTGGCGGCCCAAGATATCTGCGCGCAGCTGCGCCACCATGCCGATCAGGCCCCCTCCCTGCTGTTACTCTATTTTACCCAAGCCCATGAGGGGGCGATACTGCGCGACGCGCTCAAACGCCAGTTCCCGACGACCCGCCTGCTTGGGTGCAGCTCTTGCGGTGGTGTCATGACCGAGATGGGACACCACGCCCGAGACGGATATGGGCTGGCCGTTGCTGCCCTGTATGATGAAAAAGGGGCATTCGGGGTAGCCGGTGCCAGCGGTGACGGGGTGGATGTGCGGCAGTTGCTGCGCCGAGCCATGAGCGACTGTGGTCGGCCGGGCGAGCTGCCCCAGCTGATCCTGTTTCATGCCAGTCCCGGCAAGGAAGAGGGGCTGCTGGCCGGTATCGAGGCCGAACTTGGTGCCTCGGTGCCGGTGGTCGGTGGATCCGCGGCTGATAGTAGCGTCAGCGGTGACTGGCAGCTCTGCTGGGATGAGGCGGTGGCTCAGGATGGCATCGGTCTGGCGGTGCTCTATCCCGATTGCCAGCTCGCTTTTCAGTTTCACTCGGGCTATGTGCCTGCCGAATTCAGCGGCGAGATCACCGCCTGCAACGGGCGGGAGGTACTCACTATCGATCACCAACCTGCCGCCGAGGTCTATGCCCGCTGGTGCGGGCGCGAGCAGCCCTGGCCGGTGGGGGCGATTTTGCGGGAGACCACGCTCACCCCGCTGGCTCGTCAGGTGGGAGCGCTGGATGGCATTCCTTACTACAAACTCTCCCATCCTGAAGCTGTGACCGAACAGGGCGGGCTGCGGCTCTTTACCGATGTGGTGCAAGGGGAGCGTCTGCTGTTAATGTACAGCAGTCAGGAAGGGTTGTTGCAGCGCAGCCTCAATGCCATGCGCGTTGAGCCAGGGTATGGGGTCGATGTGGAATTGCAGCCTATCGGCGCGCTCATCATCTTTTGTGCTGGTTGCCGTTTGGCGCTAGGTGATATGTTGTGCCAATTTGTCGAGCAGAGCCAGGCTCGCCTCGGCAAGATCCCCTTTATCACCCCCTTTACCTTCGGCGAGCAGGGGCGGTTGCCCAATAGCGAGCTGGCCCACGGCAACCTGATGGTATCGAGCGTGATTTTCCTGACCCGTTGAGTCGGCAGAACATAACAGAGCAGGCAACAAGATGATTGGCAACAGTGAACTGGAAGCCCTCGGCGACAAATTGCAGACCACACTGGTCGATCTTATACGTTGCCGCGAGCGCGAGGCCAAGTATCGTCACGAGTCCCAGACCCTGCTGGGCGGGGTTGCCACCCTCGCTGATGCCAAGACGTTGGAGCAGGTGCTGGAGAGCCTTATCCAGGTGCTCAAACCCTTTATCGGCTTTGAGCACGCGGATGTGGTGGCCTGGGAAGGGGAGCAGGGAAGTACCCACCTCAGTACCGAGCCAATGCTATCAGCCCGCAGCTGGCGCATGACTCCGGCATTTGCCCGCGCCATTTCGGGTGAAACCCTGGTGATTTACGATCCCGCCCAGCTGCCTGAGCTGGCGCCGCTGGCGAGCGAGCCGGGCTGGGCCAGCGTGATGCTGACCGGGCTACAGGCCCCCGGTTTTACCGCTACCCTCATCTGCCGCCACGCCCGGGCGGGCACCTTCGATCTCACCAGCAAGGCCGCCATGGAGCGTTGCCGTCCGCTCATCGCCCAGGCGCTGGTCAACATCACCTATCGGGCCCGCTTGCAGGAGCAGGTCGCAGTAAAAACCGAAGCGCTGCAGGCCAGCGAACGCCGTTTTCGCAGCTTCGCCGCCATGGCTTCGGACTGGTTCTGGGAGACAGATGCCGAGCATCGCCTCAGTTATGCCTCTGAGCCGGGTTATCTGGATGAGATGACCCCGCAGGCGACCCGGCCGACCCTCTATGACTACGTCTGCAACAAGCAGAGCTGCGATGCCCAGAAATACCTGCAGCTTTTGGCGCTGCGCCAGCCGGTGCGAGGGGTGCGGATGCAGGTTGCGCTGCAACACGGCCCCTGCTGGATGGAAGTGAGCGCCGAGCCCTGTTTTGACCATGATGCCCAGTTTATCGGTTATCGTGGCACTGCCCGGGATATCAGCAACCAGATCCGCCGTGAAGAGGAGCTGGCGCGGGCACGGGATGAGGCCGAAGCGGCCAACCGTGCCAAGTCCCAGTTTTTGGCCATGATGACCCACGAGATCCGTTCGCCCATGAATGCGGTGTTGGGGATGCTCGATCTGGTGCAGCATGCCGAGCTGGCGCCGGAGCAACAGAGCCTGCTGCGCCATGCCACCCACTCGGCCAGATTGCTGCAAACCATCATCGACGACGTGCTCGATTTTTCGAAAATCGAGTCGCAAACCCTGGTGTTTCACTGCGAGACCCTGCAACCCGTCCAGCTTTGCCAATCTCTGGTCGAGCCGCTGCAAGCTCGCGCGACCGCCAAGGGGATCGCGCTGGTTTATCGGGTCGATGAGTCGGTCCCCCGGGAGTTGCAGGGGGATCCGATGCGTTTGTCACAGGTGATGGGCAATCTGCTGGACAACGCCCTCAAATTTACCGAGCAGGGACAGGTAACACTGCACCTGGGTTGGCAGGATGAGAAGCTGCTGATCTCGGTCTCCGACACCGGGATCGGTATCGCTGATGCGGATCAGGCGCTGCTGTTTGAACCCTTCTCCCAGGTCGACAACTCGGCCACCCGGCGTTTTTCCGGTACAGGTCTCGGTCTTGCCATCAGCAAGCGTCTGGTGACGCTTATGGGGGGAGAGATCCACCTGAAGAGCGAGCCGGGCAAGGGAAGCTGTTTCTGGTTCGAACTGCCCGGCATGGCGCTACCCTGCCATAGCCAGCCGCAGCGGGAGGAGGGGGCTTCGGCACTGCTGCCACTGGATGTGCTGGTGGTGGAGGACAGCCCAGTGAATCAGTTGGTGGTGTCGCTGATGCTGCAAAAACTGGTGGGCAAGGTACGGCTGGCAGCCAATGGTCTGGAGGCGCTGGCGCAGGTGGATGAGCAGCTCCCGGATCTGATCCTGATGGATATGCGGATGCCCCTGATGGACGGACTGGAAGCCACCCGGCGCTTGCGTGAGTTGGGATGTACTATGCCTATCGTCGCCCTGACGGCCAATGCGATGGCGGAGGACAAGGCGTGCTGTCTGGCGCAGGGGATGGATGACTTTCTCGCCAAGCCTATCACCTTGTCGCGGCTGAGAGAGTGTTTGCAGCGTCACTTTGGTCAGCGGTTGCCGACGCGCGGATAAAAAAAATGGTCAACTTTGTGGGTTGACCAGTTCTTCAGCAAATACTGAAGAGAGCACGGGATAAATCGGGTTGTATCAATCTATATGAAAAATCTGTGCCAACTTTTTTAGACTCTTTTGTGTTCAATTTTGGCCGTTTAGCGCAGCGGCTCTCTCTTGTTATGGCGTTCTGCGTTCCTACTAACTCGCAAAATGCGAATTTCACATTTTCATTGTTGGAATAATTGCATTTTGCAACGCTGTTTTTGTCATTGTGAAATCAGGCGATGCAGGAATTTACGGGCCGCTTCGCTGTTTTGTTTGGCAATCAGCATCTGCTTTTCATAAATCGGCATCGGCAATATCTCGAGCCAGCGTTGGCAGAGCCAGGCGGCATCTTCAAAGCGCTTGTCCGGATAGAGTTCATCAAGCTCCGGATACTGCTCGAATACTTCCCGCAGGCGATTGACCAGCAGCTTGTCGTTGAAATCGGAGTGGGTGCTCGGCCAGTTGGGCAGCATCTCCACCTTGGCCCGGCGCAGCCCCATCTCGTCTGTTTCCATCTCGTGGATGCAGAAGCGCTCCAGTCCCAGTACCGTCACCCCCAGCAGGCCATCATTGAGGGTGTAGAAGTCGGTCACCTTGACCCGGGTGCCCACCGGCAGAATGCGGCCGGACTGTCCCGAGGTGGTCGACTCTTCCATCACGATGCCAAAGCCCTGATCGTTGATGAATGACTCCTTGAGCATCTGCAGGTGGCGTGGCTCGAACAGACGCAGAGGAAGCTTGCCGCCCGGCAGTATGTGGGAAGGCAAGGGGAACAGTGCCAAAGGTTGTAGTTTCATGTTCCATCCTCCATTGAGTAGTTGCTGAATATGACAATGCAGCGACTGTGCCAGAGAATGAAAAAAGCCACCGGAGGGTGGCTTTTCGGGCGGTTGAGGGCGCTTAGTTGCGCTGCTCCAGATACATGACAGCCGCTTCCACGCGGCTTTGCGCCTCGAGTTTCTTCAGCAGGCTCTTCACGTGAACCTTGACCGTTCCCTCGGAGATATGGAGTACCGAGGCGACCTGTTTGTTGGAGAGGCCTTTTGCAATTTCGCGCAGGATTTGCATTTCGCGACGCGTTAAGCTTTCCAGCTTCTGCTGCAGGTGATCCAGCTCGTAGATGTTTTCGAGATAGGGGCGCAGCGGTTCGCTCAGGATCTGCTTGCCGGTCATCACGTCGGCCAGCTGGGCCAGCAGCAGATCAGGCTCGGTATCCTTGAGCAGGTAGCCGTCGGCACCGGCCTTGAGCAAAGCCACCACATCCTGACGGGCATCGGAGACGGTGAGGATCACCACCCGGGAGGTGATCTCTTCGGCCCGCAGCGCCTTGAGGGTATCGAGGCCGGAGAGCCCCTTCATGTTGAGGTCGAGCAGGATCAGGTCCGGCTCGGACTCTTTGGCCAGCGCCACGGCATCTGTGCCGTTGGAGGCTTCACCGGTCACCTCCATGTTCTCTTCCAGAGCCAGCAACTGCACAATCCCTTTGCGCATGAGGGGATGGTCATCTACGACCAGAACTGTGTATTTCATCTCGTCCATCAGGCGTCTCTCGCTAGACTGGTGGGAAAGGTCAGATGCACGCAGGTGCCTTGTGGTTGCTGCTCGTTGATGGTCAGCAGACCGTGCAGTTTGCTGGCGCGCTCGTTCATGATGCTCAACCCGTAATGGTTGATCGCCGAGCTGGCGAGTCCGATCCCGACACCGTCATCTGAAATCTGAACCTCAATGTTACCACTGGCGAGGGTCTCACAGCTAACATCAATCACTTGCGCGTTGGCATGTTTGATGGCATTGAGCACTGCCTCACGGATCAACTGCAAAATGTGGATATGCTGGCCCGCCTCTAGGTCGTTGTCGGCCAGTCCGTAATGGAACCGGATTTCGGCCTGGGTCTGAGGCTGCAGTTGATCAAGCATGACGCGGATCGCTTCCCCCAGATTGGCATCGCCAATGGTGAGACGGAAGGTACCGAGCAGTTCGCGCAACTGGGTATAGGCATTGCTAAGCCCCTCGTCGATCTGCTGCATCGCCTCCTGCGCCTTGTCATGTTGTCCCTTGGCGTAAGAGCGCTTGAGCAGGGTGGACTGGATCTTGAGATAGGAGAGGGCCTGCGCCAGCGAGTCGTGCAGCTCGCGGGCGATCACCGCCCGCTCCTCCATCAGCAGCAGTCGCTGCTGCTGCAGCAGGGTCTGGTCTTTGTGCAGCACCTGAGCCAGCAGCATGGTGAAGTTTTTAATCAACCGCTCATCGATGGGGTGTTGGCTGATGATGTCGAGGCGGCCGAACTCCTGCTCATCCATCTGCAGATAAAAGCTGGCCACCGCATCGAGATCGCCGGGCCAGCCGGTGCGCCCCGAGATATAGACCGGCATGGCGTTGTGTTCGAAGCGGGTCAGCCGGATATGGTCGATATGCTGGTGGGCGGCGGCGCGGTCCAGCAGTTTGATGAGGGTACGGGTACTGAGTGGAGCCGCGTGCAGCTTCTGGGCGGTTGAGTAGAGAAACGAGAGGGTGTCATTGGCCTGCTGCAGCTTGGCGGTTTTCTCTTCCACCTTGTTTTCCAGTTCCCGATAGAGCTTGCCCAGCTCGTCGGCCATGGTGACGAAGGCGCGTGACAGCTCCCCCAGCTCGTTTTCGCCGTGGGCGGGCAGCTTAAGATCGAAATCCTGCCGCTGGATCTGGCGGGCACAGTAGACCAGCTGGTTGAGGGGGGCGACCACCTGCTGGCGGGTGAAGCGCACAGTGAACCAGGCGATGGTGATGATGGCCAGCAGGCCGAGCCCCTCCGCAAGCGCCAGCATCCTCACCTTGAATTCCACGTGGTACTGCATCTGATTGACGAAATTATCGATGGCCGCCACAAACTGCTCGGTGTTATCGGTGTACCGTCTGGGGGTGCGATCCTCGATGTGCTGGCGCATCACCTGCCACTGGCCCAGCACCTCGCCATAGGTGCGACGCAGGGAGGCAGGAGTGATCCAGCGCTGGGTCTCCTGCAGCTCTTCGGCGTGCAGGGTCTCTTCAAACTGGGAGAGGCGCCCCAGCACGCTGTCGCCCCGCTCGATTTCGTAGGCCATCCGGTAGGCCTGCATCCGCAGCGAACCGGAGAGGTTGATCGCCTTGGCATCGGGTACCGAGTAGAAGAGGGTGACCATGGCGACCAGCGCGATCAGGCTGGCCATGAAGAGGATCAACACCATGGCACGGCCAATGGCACTGCTGACCGAATGGACCCTGAACCGTTTTCCCATACTGATGCGCACCTCTGAATAGTGATAAGGACCCCGCAAGATGCGTGGGAGTGTACTCCAACTTGTGTTAGCATCGAAAAACTAGATGAACTCCGAGCGGTTTTGCCTAAGTCCTAGCGATAGGGGGAAACCAGCCGTCAGCCGACGTTCGAGCTGTAAGGGTCAGGAAAGAAATGCCCTGGCCTCCCGTATTTGGAAAGGTGTTTATGTTGCCACTTGAAGATGGTTTTTCCCGTCGTTTTTACTATTTGCGTCTGTCGGTGACCGATGTGTGCAATTTCCGTTGCACCTATTGTTTGCCTGACGGTTATCGCCCCCCCGAAGGTCACAAAGCGGGGCGTCAACCCTTTCTCTCGATTGACGAGATCCGCCGCGTGGTCAGCGGTTTTGCAGCCATGGGCACCCGCAAGGTGCGCATCACGGGGGGCGAGCCATCCCTGCGCCGCGATTTCACCGAGATCGTCAAGGTGGTTGCCTCCACCCCGGGTATCGAGAAGGTCGCCATGACCACCAACGGCTATCGCCTCAAGGAGCGGGCTCAGGAGTGGTTTGATGCCGGACTCAACGCGCTGAATGTCAGTGTCGACAGTCTCGACCCGCGCCAGTTTCACCAGATCACCGGTGAGAACAAGCTGGCCGAGGTGATGGAGGGGATCGAAGCAGCACTGGCCGCCGGTTTCAAATCGGTGAAGATCAATGCTGTGCTGCTCAAGGGGCTCAACGACTACCAGCTCGATGCCTTTCTGGGCTGGATCAGACACAAGCCCATCGAGCTGCGCTTTATCGAGCTGATGCAGACCGGCGAGATGGATACCCTGTTTCGTGACCACCATGTCAGCGGCGAACAGATCAAACAGCGCTTGCTGGAGAGCGGCTGGGTGCAGCAGTTGCGGGGCACGGATGACGGTCCGGCGCAGGTCTTTATGCACCCCGATTCGCAAGGTGGGGTGGGGCTCATCATGCCCTATAGCAAGGATTTCTGTGCCGGTTGCAACCGGCTGCGGGTCTCCTCGCTGGGGAAGCTGCATCTTTGCCTGTTTGGCGACAACGGCATTGACCTGCGGGATCTGCTCGGCGCAGATGCACAATCTGATGAGCTGCAACAGCGCATTCGCGCGGCACTGGCGGGCAAGAGTGCCACCCATCGTCTCCATGAGGGCAATGCCGGCATCACCCCTCATCTCGCCTCGATCGGCGGATAACCGCAAAAAATCGCCAACGATTAAATAGCAATCCTCACATGGAGGTATTTTAACCGATACCTCCATTTTTATTGCGCTGCAAGGCTTTGATCTGGCGCAAGAATCCCCCCTGTTTATCTCCCTGGTGGTATATCCCTTACCTTGTCAGGGCCGCAATATACACCCACTCTTATAATTGGTATCAAGAATGCCAATCATGGACTCGCACTGTCCCCTTTTTCACCAGAACAGGAGTCAACATGCCGGATGAGATCGATCTTGCCCGCCGCGGCCTGTTCCGGGGGCGGCTGAGAACCGCCGAACCGCCGGTGCAGTTGCCCTGGTCAGTCAACTGGTCGGCATTTGTCGCCGACTGCACCCGCTGCGGGGAGTGTCTGGCGGCCTGTCCGGAGCAGATCCTGGTGAATGGCGAGGGCGGTTTTCCGGTGGTCGATTTCCAGCGTGGCGAATGCACCTTCTGCACCGAGTGCGTCACGGTCTGCAAGGCGCCTGTGTTTCGCCCGACCAGCGAGTCCCCCTGGCACTACAAGGCCCATATCGAGGCCAACTGTCTGGCCAATGGTCAGGTGTTCTGCCAGCGCTGTCAGGACAGCTGTGAGCCCAATGCCATTCGTTTTATTCCGGTGCTGGGGCGTGTGCCCACCCCGACGGTCGAGCCGGATCGCTGTAATGGCTGCGGCGCCTGTGTGCAGGATTGTCCAGTTGGCAGCATCAAGGTCGACGGGCGAGCCGCCCCATCCGGTGGTGCGAGTCAGCCCCCCCTCAAGCAGGAGTCAGAATGAGTCAGAAGCCGTGTGACACAGAAGCCACAATGGATCAGGAGTTCCATGTATCGAGTCTGGTGGTGCTGACTCAGCCCCCTTTGCGCCATCAGCTCGCCGAGCAGATTGGCGCCCTTGAAGGGGCCGAGATCCACGCCGTCAGTGACGAGGGCAAGCTGGTCGTGACCCTGGAAGGTCCGAGCCAGCGGCCGATCATGGCGGCCATTGATGCGATACAGGCGATGCCGGGTGTGCTCTCTGCCGCCCTGATTTACCACCAGTTCGATGAACTGGGCGGTCACTGAAAAGAGTGATGGGATGCCGGGCATGCCCTCTGCCGCTGATGGCTGGCTCCCGTTCGACAGATTCGACAACTATTACGCGATAAGCAATGTGAGGATATGCCATGAAGCTGAGTCGACGCGACTTTATGAAGGCCAACGCGGTGGCAGCTGCCGCTGCCGTGGCCGGTGTCAGTGCCCCCACGCTGGCAGCCAATCTCATCACCAGTACCGACAAGACTGCCATCCATTGGGATAAGGCTCCCTGCCGCTTCTGCGGTACCGGCTGCTCCGTGCTGGTGGGCTCTCAGGATGGGCGGGTCGTGGCGACTCAGGGCGACCCTGATGCACCGGTCAACCGTGGCCTCAACTGCATCAAGGGCTACTTCCTCTCCAAGATCATGTACGGCCAGGATCGCCTGACCCAGCCGATGCTGCGGATGAAGAACGGCCAGTTCGACAAGGATGGCGACTTTGCCCCCATCAGCTGGGATCAGGCGTTCGACATCATGGCCGAGAAGTTCAAGGCGACCCTGAAAGAGAAGGGGCCGACCGCCGTCGGCATGTTCGGCTCCGGCCAGTGGACCGTCTGGGAAGGCTATGCCGCCGCCAAGCTGATGAAGGCCGGTTTCCGCTCCAACAACATTGACCCCAACGCTCGTCACTGCATGGCCTCTGCGGTCGTTGGCTTCATGCGTACCTTCGGTATGGACGAACCGATGGGTTGCTACGACGATATCGAGCAGGCCGATGCATTCGTGCTGTGGGGCTCCAACATGGCCGAGATGCACCCCATCCTCTGGTCGCGGATGTCCGATCGCCGTCTCTCCAACCCGGATGTGCAGGTGCACGTGCTCTCGACCTTCGAGCACCGCAGCTTCGAGCTGGCGGACAACGGCATGGTGTTCACCCCGCAGACCGATCTGGCGATCCTCAACTATGTCGCCAACTACATCATCCAGAATGACAAGGTGAACTGGGACTTCGTCAACAAGCACACCGTGTTCAAGAAGGGGGCCACCGACATCGGTTATGGCCTGCGCCCGACCGATCCGCTGCAGCAGAAAGCGAAGAACCCGGACAGCGGCGATGCCACTCCGATGACCTTCGAGGAGTTTGCCAAGTTCGTGGCGGATTACGATGTGGAGTCGGTCTCCAAGCTCTCCGGCGTCTCCAAAGAGAAGCTGGAAAAGCTGGCCAAGCTCTATGCCGACCCGAGCAAGAAGGTGGTCTCCTACTGGACCATGGGTTTCAACCAGCATACCCGTGGCGTCTGGGCCAACAACCTCTGCTACAACATCCACCTGCTGACCGGCAAGATCTCCGAGCCGGGTAATGGTCCTTTCTCACTGACCGGCCAGCCCTCTGCCTGTGGCACCGCGCGTGAAGTGGGTACCTTTGCCCACCGTCTGCCCGCCGACATGGTGGTGACCGAGCCCAAGCACCGCGCCATTGCCGAGAAGATCTGGAAACTGCCAGAAGGGACCATTCCCGACAAGGTGGGTTTCCACGCCGTGCTGCAGGATCGCATGCTCAAAGATGGCAAGCTCAACGCCTACTGGGTGATGTGCAACAACAACATGCAGGCTGGCCCCAACATGAATACCGATCGCCTGCCTGGCTATCGCGATCCGCGCAACTTCATCGTGGTCTCTGACCCGTACCCGACCGTCACTGCCCAGGCCGCTGACCTCATTCTGCCTACCGCCATGTGGGTGGAGAAAGAGGGGGCCTACGGCAACGCCGAGCGCCGCACCCAGTTCTGGCACCAGCAGGTGAAAGCGCCGGAAGGGGCCAAGTCCGACTTGTGGCAGCTGATGGAGTTCTCCAAGCGCTTCAAGGTTGAGGATGTGTGGCCGGCTGAGCTGATTGCCAAGATGCCGGAAGTGAAGGGCAAAACCCTGTTCGACGTGCTCTATGCCAACGGTCAGGTCAACCAGTTCCCGAAAGAGCAGAGCAAAGGTCTGCTGAACGACGAGGCCGAGCACTTCGGGTTCTACGTCCAGAAAGGGTTGTTCGAAGAGTACGCCACCTTCGGTCGTGGCCACGGTCACGATCTGGCGCCGTTCGATCAGTACCACGAAGCCCGTGGTCTGCGCTGGCCTGTGGTAGATGGCAAAGAGACCCTGTGGCGCTATCGTGAAGGGTTCGACCCCTATGTGAAAGCGGGCGAGGGGGTACGTTTTTATGGCAAGCCCGATGGCAAGGCGGTCATCTTCGCCCTGCCGTTCGAGCCCGCCGCCGAGTCGCCGGATAAAGAGTACGATCTGTGGCTCTCCACCGGTCGCGTGCTGGAACACTGGCACACCGGCACCATGACCCGTCGGGTGCCCGAACTCTATCGCGCCTTCCCGGATGCGGTGCTCTTCATGCACCCGGACGATGCCAAGGCTCGCGGCGTGCGCCGTGGTGAAGAGGTGATCGTCTCCTCCCGCCGTGGCGAGGTGAAGACCCGTGTCGAGACCCGTGGTCGCAACCGTCCGCCGAAAGGACTGGTCTTCATGCCCTTCTTTGATGCCAGCCAGCTGGTCAACAAGCTGACCCTGGACGCCACCGATCCGCTCTCGAAAGAGACCGATTACAAGAAGTGCGCCGTCAAGGTGATGAAGGCTTAAGGCGGGGGAGTGCGAGATGAGTCGTAGTCGTCGCCAGTTTCTGGCCGACATGGCCAAGGGGGCCTGCGGTGTGGGCCTGCTTGGCGTGGGGCTCGGCGGCATGGCACGCCAGCAGGCACAAGCTGTGCCTGCCCAGGCGCTGCGTCCGCCTGCCGCCCTCGATGAAACAGAGTTCCTCAGCGCCTGCGTGCGTTGCGGGCTCTGCGTCGAGGCGTGCCCCTACGACACCCTCAAGCTCGCCCGGCTGTTTGACCCTGTGACCACTGGCACCCCCTATTTCAAGGCGCGTGCCGTGCCCTGCGAGATGTGTGATGACATCCCTTGTGTGGTGGCCTGTCCGAGCGGGGCGCTGGATCAGCAGATGACCGACATCGATCAGGCCCGGATGGGGGTGGCTGTGCTCATCGATCACGAGACCTGCCTCAACTATCTGGGGCTGCGCTGCGATGTCTGTTATCGGGTCTGCCCGCTGATTGACAAGGCGATCACTCTTGAGCTGCAGCATAACCAGCGTACCGGCAAACACGCCATGTTCCTGCCCACGGTACACAGCGATGTCTGTACCGGCTGTGGCAAGTGCGAGCATGCCTGCGTGCTGGAGGAAGCGGCCATCAAGGTGGTGCCACGCCAGCTCGCCAAAGGTGAGCTGGGTCATCACTACCGGCTCGGCTGGGAAGAGAAGGCCAAGGCGGGGAACAAGTCGCTCATCGGCGACAGACTCACCCTGCCCACCCGCAAACCGGAGGGGTTATGAGTCGTTATCCGGGGGAAGAGGCTAGCATCAAGCTGGGGTGGTGGCGTTCCCACCGCTTCCTGCTGCTGCGTCGGCTGAGTCAGTTCAGCGTGCTCGGGCTGTTTTTGCTGGGGCCGCTGGCGGGCATCTGGATCCTCAAGGGCAACCTCTCCAGCTCGCTGTTGCTGGAGACGGTGCCGCTGACCGATCCCCTCACGCTGTTGCAGTCGCTGGCGGCGGGTCACTGGCCCATCACCACTCTCTGGCTGGGGGCTGCCATTGTGCTGGCCGGTTACTGGCTGGTCGGGGGGAGGGTGTTCTGCTCCTGGGTCTGTCCGGTCAACCTCATCACGGATGCTGCAGCCTGGCTCAGGGTGCGCCTTGGCCTCAAGGGCAATGGCCAGTTCAGCCGTGCGACCCGCTACTGGCTGTTGGCCATGGTGCTGGTGGTGCCTGCTGTGGTCGGCGTGATGGTGTGGGAGCTGGTCAATCCGGTGTCACTCGCCATGCGCGGCCTGCTGTTTGGCATGGGGGCTGGCTGGGCCCTGCTTGCAGCGCTATTCCTGTTCGATCTCTTCGTGGTTGAGCGGGGTTGGTGCGGTCATCTCTGTCCGGTGGGGGCCTTCTATGCCCTGGTCAACCGGGTCGGATTTATCAAGATTTCTGCCAAGGGGCGCGAGCGGTGCAACAACTGCATGGATTGTTATGCGGTCTGCCCGGAACGTCCCATCCTGCGCGGACCTGTTCATGGTGCCAAGCGCGGTCACGGGCCCTTGATTGCGGCTCAGGAGTGTACCAACTGTGGCCGCTGCATCGATGTCTGCGCGGAACAAGTTTTTGAAATCACTGTAGGTTTTGCCGTCAAGGCAGAAAAAACGTCGGAGAACAAATAATGAAAAAGCTGATTGGAGCAATGCTGGCCTGCCTGATGGCGGGATCCTTGATGGCAGCGGCACCCGAGATCACCAACAGTACCGGTGGCCTCAAGTCCGAGCGTGGCGCCACCGATCTGGTGACCGATGCCACCGCCGCGCCCCTGAAAAACTTCCGCAAGGATGGCGCGCCCTACGATCGCCAGTACATGCATCAGCCGCCGCTGATCCCCCACGACATTCGCAACTATGAGGTGGATACCAAGGTCAACAAGTGCCTGGCTTGCCACAGCTTCAAGAATGCCAGCGCCATGAAGGCCCCCAAGATCAGTCCGACTCACTTCGAGACCCGTGACGGCCTGACCCTGGGTGAAGTGTCGCCGCGTCGCTACTTCTGCCTGCAGTGCCATGTACCGCAAGCGGATGCCAAGCCGCTGGTGGAAAATACCTTTAAACCGGTTGAAGCGCTGAACTGAGGAATCCATAGATGAAATTACCCGGCTTTATCCAGCGTCTGTGGACCACCTTCAAGTCACCGTCGAAGGCGGCTCTCTGGGTCATCTTGCTGATGGGCTTCTTTGGTGGCGTGATTTTCTGGGGTGGCTTCAACACCGCCATGGAAGCATCCAACACCGAGGCCTTCTGCACCAGCTGTCACGAGATGAAGGACAACGTGTTCGAGGAGTATCGCGATACCATCCACTACGCCAACCGCTCCGGTGTGCGGGCCAGCTGCCCGGATTGTCACGTACCGCACGAGTGGACCTACAAGATCATCCGCAAAGTGCAGGCTTCCAAGGAGCTGTGGGGCATGATCACCGGCAAGGTGGATACCCGCGAGAAGTTCGAGTCGCACCGACGCGAGATGGCGGAGCGGGAGTGGCAGCGGATGAAAGAGACTGATTCGCGCGAGTGCCGCAACTGCCACAACTTCGAGTACATGGACTTCTCCCTGCAGGGGCAGCGTGCCGCCAAGATGCATTCTACCAATCTGGCCAGTGGTGAAAGTACCTGCATCGACTGTCACAAGGGGATTGCTCACCAGCTGCCCGACATGACCGGGGTGAAAGGGTTCTGATCCTGCGACGACAGGCCGGGTTTGCCCGGCCTGCGTTTTGTTCATATATGGGACAAGCATCAGATTTGTGTGTCTTTTAAATCCCATATCTCGTGAAACCTTTGATAGAATCAGCCCGCCGTCACACGCTTGAGCAAGTTGGTCACCCCTGTCTGCGTCCGTTTTTGCGCCCTGACAGCTGGCCTCTCATACCCCTTCTCTTCCTGCCTCGTTGACGGCCCATAGCCACAAGGAGCTGCCCGATGGGACAGAAACACAACGCATTTATTCCCCTCAAGATCGCCGTGCTGACGGTCTCCGACAGCCGCACCGCCGCCGATGACAGCTCGGGCGACTATCTGGTCTCGGCCCTTACCGACGCGGGCCATCAGCTGGCCGATCGGGCGCTCTGCCCGGACAACCTGTTTCGCATCCGCGCGCGGGTGAGCGAGTGGATCGCCGATGAGGGGGTGCAGGTGGTACTGATTAACGGCGGTACCGGCTTCAACGAACAGAACCGGGTGCCGGAAGCGGTCGGTGTGCTGTTCGAGCGCACCGTACAGGGTTTTGGCGAGATGTTCCGTCAACTCTCCTTTGCCGAGATTAAAGGCTCCGCCATGCAGAGCCGTGCGCTGGCGGGACTCGCCAATCGCACCCTGATCTGCTGTCTGCCCGGCTCCACCGGCGCCTGCCAGCTGGGTTGGGAGCAACTGATCCGCGATCAGCTCGATGCCCGCACCAAGCCGTGCAACTTTGTCTCCCACCTCTGAGAGCAAACGATGAACCAGACCGATCCCAAGCAGACCCAGCCCAACCTGACGCATCTGAACCAGAGCGGCGAAGCCCATATGGTGGATGTGACCGACAAGCAGGTGACCGAGCGCGAAGCCCGCGCCGAGGCGTTTGTTGCCATGGCCCCCGAGACGCTGGCGCTGATCCTGAGCGGCCAGCACCACAAGGGTGACGTGTTCGCCACCGCCCGCATCGCCGGCATCATGGCCGCCAAGAAGACCGCGGATCTCATCCCCCTCTGCCATCCGCTGGCCTTGACCAAAGTCGAGGTGGAGATAGTGCCGCTGGCCGAGCAGAACCGGGTGCATATCCGCACCCTCTGCAAGCTCTCCGGCAAGACCGGGGTAGAGATGGAGGCGCTGACGGCGGCATCGGTGGCGGCGCTGACCATCTACGACATGTGCAAGGCTGTGCAAAAAGACATGGTGATCGAACAGGTTCGTCTGGTAGAGAAAAAAGGCGGCAAGTCCGGCCATTTTCAGTTGGGGTCAAATAGTGGGGAGCAAGCATGATCAAGGTACTCTTTTTTGCGCAAGTAAGAGAGCTGGTGGCCTGCGACGAGCTGAACCTGCCCTGCGACTACGCCACCGCCGAACAACTGCGCGCGGCGCTCTGTGAGCGCGGCGACAAGTGGGCACTCGCCCTCGAGTCGGGCAAACTGCTGGTGGCGGTCAACCAGACCCTGGTGCCCCTCGATACCCCCATCAATGATGGCGATGAGGTGGCCTTCTTCCCACCGGTGACCGGAGGTTAAGGATGAGCGAGATAATGACCGTGGATCGCACCACTGAGCTGTGCGGTGGTGACGAAGTGGCCTTCTTCACTTTCTCTCCAGTAACGACCGGAGGCTGATGATGAGCGAGGCAACCATCACAGATCGCATTGTGGTGCAGCGGGAGGATTTCTCGCTGGCGGACGAATATGCCCGTCTCGCCACCCGCCCCGACAGTGGCGCAATCGTCACCTTCGTTGGCAAGGTTCGCGACTTCAATCAGGGGGAGGAGGTGAAGGGGTTGGCCCTCGAGCACTACCCCGGCATGACCGAGAAGGCGCTGGCCGATATCGTGCAGGAGGCCCGCCGCCGCTGGTCGCTGCAGGAGTGTACCCTCATTCATCGTATCGGCGAGTTGTGGCTTGGCGATCAGATCGTGCTGGTGGCGGTGAGCAGTGCCCACCGCGACGCCGCCTTTGACGCCTGTCACTTCATCATGGATTTCTTGAAAACCCGGGCGCCGTTCTGGAAAAAAGAGCTGACCGCCGAGGGTGTGCAACGCTGGGTCGAGGCCAAGGAGAGCGACAACGCCGCCGCTGCCCGCTGGCAAGCCTGACCTGTTCATCACGAGGGGCGCAGGTTCAACGGGAACCACGGCCCCGCAAGGGGCGCGGATGTGCAGGCCCCATCAGGAGAAAGGGAATGAAACCGCTGTTATCTGTTGTCATCGCCGGCATCTGCGCCACCTTGCATACCGGTGCCGTTCAGGCCGATGAAGTGAAAGTGGCCGTGGCGGCCAACTTCAAGGGCACTATCGAGCGTATCGGCAAAGAGTTCACCGCCAAGACAGGCCACACCCTGGCCATCTCGTCTGCCGCCACCGGGGTGCTCTACACCCAGATCAGTCACGGCGCACCGTTCGATCTCTTCCTCTCCGCCGATGCGGCGACCCCCGAGAAGCTGGAAAAAGAGGGCAAGGGGATCGATCGCTTCACCTACGCCATCGGCCAGCTGGGGCTGTGGAAGAAGGGGGGGCCGGCCCCTGACGAGGCGACCCTGCGTAGCTGGAAAGGCAATCTCGCCATCGCCAATCCCCGCACCGCACCCTATGGTGCTGCCGCCATGGCGACCCTCACCCATCTCAAGATCGATCCCAAGCAGTACCGGTTGCTGACCGGTGCCAACATCGGCCAGACCTGGCAATTTGTCGACACCGGCAATGCCGAGCTGGGCTTTGTCGCCTGGGCCAATCTGGTGGAAGCGGGCAAGACTGGTGAAGCCTGGGCAGTGCCTGCGGGCTTCTATCCCCCCATCGAGCAGCAGGGGCTGGTATTGAAAAAAGGCGCCGCGGTCGAGGCGCTGGTGGCCTGGCTCAAGGGGCCGGGTCAGGCACAGATCAAGGCAGCTGGTTATGCCTTGCCCCAATAAGGGGATGGGCCTGATGCGATACCCTGAGTGGTCGGCCTTCGGGTCGGCCACTCTTTGCAATAAGGATGGATACCATGCCGTTGGAGGCATTTATCAACCGGGAGGTCGGCAATGAGTGAAGGGGATCTGCTGGCGGTCTGGCTCACCCTGAAGCTTGCGGCCTGCACCACAGCGATTTTGCTGTTGCTGGCACCGCCGCTGGCCTGGTGGCTGTCGCGCAGTCAGAACCGGCTGCGGCCACTGGTTGAGGCGCTGGTGGCGCTACCGCTGGTGCTCCCCCCCACTGTGCTGGGTTTTTATCTGCTGCTCGCCTTCTCCCCCGAATATGGTTTCGGCGCCTGGTGGCGCGACACCTTTGGTGCCCCGCTCGCCTTCAGTTTTCTCGGCCTGCTGTTTGCCTCCATCCTCTATTCGCTGCCGTTCGTGGTGCAGCCGCTCACCTCCGCCTTCGTCAACATGGGCAACAAGGAGCTGGAAGCTGCCGCTACTTTGGGGCTCGGCCCGCTGGAACGCTTCTTCCACATCATCATGCCGATGACCCTGCCGAGCTTTGTGATGGCGGCGGCGCTGGGCTTTGCCCATACCCTGGGGGAGTTTGGCGTGGTGTTGATGATTGGCGGCAATATCCCCGGCGAAACCCAGGTGCTTTCCATCGCCCTGTTTGATCATGTGGAGGCGATGGACTACCAGAACGCCCATATTCTGGCGGGCGGCCTGATGGCCTTCTCGCTGGTGATGCTGGTTCTGGTCTACGGCGTGCTGCAGCGCAGACAGCGGAGAGTGTTTGGATGAAACAGCCCGCCACTATGCCGCCTGTGAACGTGCCGCACCGCCATGCCCTGAACCTCCATGCCCGGCGCGAGTTTGGCCCCTTTACCCTCGACTGCGCACTGACCCTCGAACTGGGTGGGATCCTCGGACTGTTTGGCCCCTCGGGCTGCGGCAAGAGCACCCTGCTGCGTATCATCGCCGGGCTCGATCGCCAACAAGGGGATCGCTTATGGTGGCGCGAGCGGGAGTGCGCCGCTCTGCTGCCCGAAGTGCGCCGGATCGGACTGGTGTTTCAGGACTCGCGCCTCTTCCCCCATCTGACGGTGCTCGGCAATCTGCAACTGGCGGCCCGCAAGGGGCGAGGGCGCTGGCAGCCCGAAGCGCTGACGGCGCGGCTCGGTTTTGCCGATCTGCTGGAGCAGCCTGCCCATGCGCTTTCTGGCGGCCAACGCCAGCGGGTTGCGCTGGGGCGGGCGCTGCTGGCCGAGCCCGATCTGCTGCTGCTCGATGAGCCTTTCTCGGCGCTCGATCGGCGCAGCCGCATCCATCAGGCCCATGTGCTCAAGGGGTTGCAGCAGGAGAGCGGCATCCCGATGATCTTCGTCAGTCACGCCATGGAGGAGGTCAGCCTGCTCTGCGATCAGCTTGTGTTGCTGGAAAGTGGCAGGGTCGAGGCGCAAGGCAGGCCGAGCGAGATCTTCGCCCGCACCGATCTCTCGCTGGCCAGCCGTGACGATGCAGGGGTGATGCTGGATGCGACCTTGGCCCACTACGATGACGACGAACAGATGGCGACCCTGCAGCTCGGTGAGCAGCAGCTGCGGGTCACCATGACCCATGTGCCGGACGAGAGCGGCCCCTTGCAGATCAAGGTGGCGGGGCGGGATGTGGTGATCGCCACCGCCCCCATCGAGCACTCCAGTCTCTCCAACTGTCTCGTCACCCGTCTGCTGTCTGTGCGCGAGGTGCGCCCCGGCCAGACCCTGTTGCAGTTGGCGCTGGGTGAGCAGATACTGCTGGCCCGGATCACCAGCCGCTCCGCCAGGCGGCTGGCGCTGGCGCCGGAGCAGCAGATCTACGCTTATATCAAGGCGGTGAGTCTGGTCAGCGAAGGCTGATTGGGCGCCGTGCTGATAACGTGGCAGGATGGCCACGGGCAACATAACAACGAGAGATGGTTCAGGTGATGAGTCGAGAGGCAATACACTGATGCGCCGCAATCAGGTGATGAAATTCAACGGTCTTGCCCTGCGCAGTGCGGGGGAGGGCCCCTTGTTGTTGCTGCTGCACGGGCTGGGCTCCTCGAGCCTCGACTGGCAGGCGCAGATCGAACGGTTTTCCGAGCACTACCGGGTGGTGGCGCTGGACTTGCGCGGCCACGGCCAGAGCATGCAGGAGGGGCCGTTCGATGTGGCGACCCTGGCAGCCGATGTGGTGAACTGGCTCGATGCACAGCCAGAACCCGCCTGGGTGGTGGGATTGTCGCTGGGGGCCATGGTCGCGCTGGAGCTGGCGCTGCAACTGCCCCACAAGGTGCAGGGGCTGGTGCTGGTCAACGGTTTTAGCGAGTTTCTGCTGGAGACCCCCAAAGAGCAGGAGCGTTACGCCCAGCGCCTCAAGTGGCTGCGCTGGTTTGGCATGCGCCCGCTCGCCTGGTGGCTGGGACGCGAGCTCTTCCCGGGCCCGGATCTGGCACAGGTGCGCCACACCTTCCGACTGCGTTTCGTGCGCAATAAAAAGAAAACTTACAAGGCGCTGCTGGAGGCACTACCCGGCTGGTCGGTACGCGCCCGGCTCGGCTCCATCTGGCAGCCGGTGGCCATCATCTCCACCAGTCACGACTACCTGCCGCTGGCCAAACGGGTAGAGCAGTTTGCCGCCCTGCCCAACGCCACCATCCACACCCCCAACGGCCACCACGCCTGGCCCGCGGAAGACCCCTCGGGCTTTAATCACCTGTTGCAACGGATCCTCACGACCCATTAAAGAAGGGGTTGTTAGGTGCAGATACCAAAAAGCCGAACCACAGGGTTCGGCTTTTTTGATCCCGTTTGTGTCAAGGATGGGAACAGACGGGGCAGTCGGGGCGCTTGGGCAGCTTCATCTCGCGGAAGGTGCCGCTCAGGCCGTCGATCATCAGCAGGCGGCCGCTGTAGTTTTTTCCTGTGCCCGCCAGCAGCTTGATGGCTTCCAGTGCCTGCAGGCTGCCCACCAGACCCACCACAGGGGCGAGCACGCCCGCCTCGACGCAGGTGAGTGCCTGCTCGCCAAACAGGGCGCTGAGGCAGGCGTAGCAGGGCTCATCTTCCTGCCAGGTGAAGCTGCAGAGCTGACCCTCCAGCCGGATGGCGGCGCCGCTGACCAGTGGCACGCCATGCTGGCGTGCCTTTTGGTTGAGCAGGTTGCGAATGGCCAGGTTGTCAGTGCAATCCAATACCAGCTGGTGTTGGGGCAACAGGGTATCGAGCAGCGCCTCGTCGGCCACGGCCGCGTGGGTCTCGACGTTGAGCCAGGGATTGAGCGCGCGCAGCGACTGGGCGGCAGAGTCTACTTTGTAGTGACCGATGCGCTCATCGTTGTGCAGCACCTGACGCTGCAGGTTGGAGAGCTCCACCTTGTCGAAATCGACCAGGGTGAGTCGGCCAACCCCGGCCACCGCCAGATACTGGCTGGCGGCGCAGCCAAGGCCACCGGCACCGATCACCAGCACACGGGCTTGTTTGAGCGCCTCCTGCCCCTCGAAATCGAAGGATTTGAGGATGATCTGGCGGTTGTAGCGCAGCAGTTCGGCGTCGCTGAGGATCTCGCTCACAGCAGCAATCCCCCGAATGGCTCCACGGTTACTGTCTCGCCCACGGCGACGCGGCCCCGTTCCCGTTCAAGAACGATGTAGCAGTTGGCTTGCGACAGGGAGCTGAACACGGCGGAGTCCTGCGAGCCGGTGCTGCGCACCTCGAGGCCGTTTGGCCCCTGACTCAGGATGCCGCGCTGGAAGTCGAGTCGGCCCGGGCTCTTTTTGAGTGGCTCGGCCGCAATGGCTTGCAGCTGGAGCGGGCGCTCGAAGTGCTGGCCCGCCAGCTTGGCCAGCGCCGGTTGCACCAGCTGATCGAAGGTGACCATGGCGGAGACGGGGTTGCCCGGCAGGCCGAAGAACCAGGCGCGGGGCAGACGGCCAAAAGCAAACGGCTTGCCCGGCTTGATGGCCAGCTTCCAGAAGCCAATCTCGCCGAGCTCGTCCAGCAGTTGTTTGGTGAAGTCCGCTTCCCCCACCGAGACGCCGCCGGTGGAGATGAGCACATCGGCCTCTTCATCGGCGCGGATAAAGGCGGCGCGTAGCTGGGCGGGATCGTCCGGGATGATGCCAAGGTCGAGGCAGTTGCAGCCCATGCGCGCCAGCATGGCCCGCACGCCGTATCGGTTGGAGTCATAGATATCGCCGTGGGCAAGCGGGGTACCGACCGGTTTGAGCTCATCGCCAGTGCTGAAGATGGCCACTTTCAGCGGTCGGCGCACCGCGACGGTAGCCACGCCGAGGGAGGCCAGCAGTGGCATCTCTCTTGGGGTGAGGCGAGTGCCGGCTGGCAGCACGCAGGCGCCCTTGCCGATATCGCTGCCGGTGCGGCGGATATTCTGGCCCGGTTCGGGTTGTGCCAGAAAAGTGATCCGATCGCCGTCGGCCTGCGTTTCTTCCTGCATCACCACCGCATCTGTGCCTGCGGGGACCGGGGCGCCTGTCATGATCCGCACGCAGTGGCCAGCGGGCCACTCGCCATGATAGGGCTGACCGGCAAACGCCTTGCCCGCCATGATGAGCGGGGTGCCGCTGGCGAGATCCGCAAGGCGCACGGCATAACCGTCCATGGCGGAGTTGTCGAAGGGGGGCACGGCGAGGGGAGAGGCGATGTCGCTGGCAAGAACCCGGCCAAGGGCCTCTGGCAGGGGCAACTGCTCGCTGTCGCAGCAGCAGGCGAGTTGTTCCAGCATCCCTTGCAGGGCATCGCTTAAGGGGAGTAGTCCGCTGGTATCAAATCCCATCGTCATGACCTCTTTCTATGATTGAAGGCGGGATTATCACAAAAATCCCCGGGGATGGGCAGGTTATCTCAAGGATTCTCGGGGTAATCGGCGCTGAAACGGGGTTAGATGGCCATAAAGTATGAGGTGACGCACAAGTTGACTTGAATCTTGGCGGCAATGGCCGTTTACTATGCCGCCATAACAGATGGCCGTTACATCCCGAGTGGCGACCATTACAGCGATACCGTCGGCCCTGTACGTCGCCATAACATAAGGGGTTGCTCGATGAGCTGCCCTCACAGTCCCTGAGCGTGGGAGAGAAGATAATGACAACCTTAAGTCCGGAAGCCTTGCTGGTCAGGGCTGCCCTCGAAGCCCAGGGACTGGAAACCCCCCTGGTCACCAACGAGCTTAACAGCCAGCAGAAGCGGGAGAAGATCGAAGGCCATATGCGCTCCATCATGGAGACGCTGGGGCTGGATCTGGCCGATGACAGTCTGGCCGAGACGCCGCATCGCATCGCCAAGATGTACGTCAATGAGATCTTCTCCGGCCTCGATTATTCCACCTTCCCCAAGGTGACAGTGATCGAGAACAAGATGCAGGTGGACGAGATGATCATGGTGCGGGACATCAGCCTCACCAGCACCTGCGAGCACCACTTCGTCACCATCGACGGCATGGCTCATGTGGCCTATATCCCTCGAGGCAAGGTGATTGGCCTGTCGAAGATCAACCGCATCGTGCAGTTCTTTGCCCGCCGTCCCCAGGTGCAGGAGCGGCTCACCCAGCAGATCCTGCTGGCGCTGCAGACCCTGCTCGGCACCAAGGATGTGGCCATCAGCATCAAGGCGACCCACTACTGCGTCAAGGCGCGCGGGGTGATGGATTCGACTTCTTACACCACCACCACCTCCCTCGGTGGGGTGTTCAAGACCCAACCCGATACCCGGGCCGAATTTCTGGGCGGCCTGCGCGGATAAGATGGCGGTTATTTTGTAACCGCCTTGCTGAATAAACGAGACGCCAGCAGCCATTGCTGGCGTTTTTCATTGGTTCTGGATCAGAGTGGTGGCCTGCAACGGCTTGGCCCGTGCGGCTTGCCTTATGCAAACGTTATGTATTTTTTCGATTTATTCATCTGAGCAGTATATTTAATCGAGCACGATAAATCCCTCGTTTTCACCTTACAAAAAGTAACCGGACAGACTCTTTCCGAACCATCACAATCCGGTTACTCTAGCGCCCCCTCACGGCTCTCGCTGCCGCTCATGGAATTCAGAGATATTCATCAAGGTTGGATGGTGCGCCACTGAACAGGTGGCCAGATAGTTCATGCCAGGAGGGCGTGAACCGGACGAGTGCTACGAATTTAACGACCACCAGGATATCCCATGAATACCAGTACCATGACCATAGGTAAAAAACTCACCGCCGGCTTTGCCGTGCTCGGTTTGATGGTCGCCTTTATCGGCGGTTTTGCCCTTGTCCAGTTTGGCAACATGAATGATGTTGCCATCCGGTTTACCGACAGCATCTTGCCAGCGGTCAATCGCACCAGCGCGATCGGGGATTCTCTCGGTGAGCTGCGTCGTTATGAGCTGGGTTATTTCGTGGTGGCCGCCGAGCCGCTGAAAAGGGCTGAATATCGGAATATTGCCAGTCAACAGCTTAACTCGATCGCGCAGCAGCTGATTGCCCATGACAAGACGATCTGGCCTGAGGATGTGGCGGAGCGCCGTACCTTCGATACGGTGAAATCTGACTGGGATCGTTACGTCGCCCTGCACCAGCGAGTCAAACAGCTGCAAGACAGCGATCAGCTTGCCGAAGCCCAACGCATCTTCCTTGAGGAGGGGGTTCCCCTTTACACCGCGCTGAGCAAGTCAGTGGCCTCCCTTATCCAGATTAACCATGGTTATGCGTCTGAATCCCGCAGCGATATTGTCGACTCTTATCACTCCGCCAATCTGAGTGTCACCATCGCGCTGGTGCTCGGTTTGATCCTTGTGGTGGTGCTCTCCGTGGTACTGACCCGCCAGATCCGCGACCCGCTGATCATGCTGGCCCGTCAGGCCCAGCGTATTGCCAATGGCGATCTGGGTCAGGGCGAACTGCAGCAGTGGATCCGTGACAGCCGCTTCAACCGTGATGAACTGGGTCAGCTGGGCTCCGCCATCAACCGGATGCAGGGCTCCCTCTCCGATCTGGTGAGTGAGATCGCCGGCTCCGTGAGCCAACTCAGCAGCGCAGTGGAGGAGGTGAGCGCCATCTCCAGCCAGTCTGCCAGCGGCATGGCCATCCAGCAGAACGAAGTATCCCAGGTGGCGACCGCCATGAACGAGATGCAGTCCACCGTCAATGAAGTGGCCCGCAACACCACGGATGCCATGAGCGCCGCCAAGGATGCCTCCCGCACCTCTGCTGCCGGCAGCGAAGTGGTACGCAGCTCCATTGCCAGCATCGAAGAGGTGTCGGTCAAGATTGAACAGGCGGGCACAGTGGTGCAGCAGCTGGAGGCCGATAGCGCCAATATCAGCGTGGTGCTGGATGTGATCCGCGATATCGCCGGTCAGACCAACCTGCTGGCCCTTAACGCTGCCATCGAAGCGGCCCGTGCCGGTGAGCAGGGCCGTGGTTTTGCGGTCGTTGCGGATGAAGTGCGTTCATTGGCCCAGCGTACCCAGGACTCCACCGCCGAGATCAGCAAGATGATCGAGCTGCTGCAGAGCCGCGCCGCCGAGGCGGGCAACGCCATGCAGCTGAGCCGTCACCAGATGCAGGAGAGTGTCGGTCTGGCACGGGATGCCGGTACCAGTATCGAGACCATCAACGGTGCCGTGGTGCGCATCACCGACATGAACACTTTGATCGCCACCGCCACCGAAGAGCAGAACGCGGTGACCGAAGAGCTCAACCGCAGCATCGTCAACATTCACAATGCCGCTGACGAGAATGCCCAGGGCGCTCATCAGATCGCCCAGGCTTGCGTCGAGCTGAGCAAGCTGGCCAACACCCTGCACCATATGACCCAGCGCTTCACCCTCTAAGGGTTGATGCATGGATAACAGAAGGCCCCGCAATTGGCGGGGCCTTGTTGTTTCTGGCGTTGTGGAAGGGCTCAGCTCAGGCCGACTATCTCGCCGTTCTCATCGATATCGATATGGCGATAGGCCGGCAGGCTGCCAAGGCCCGGCATGGTCATGATGGGGCCCGCCAGTGCATAGACGAAGCCGGCACCGGCGCAGAGCTTCACCTCGTCGATGGGCACCTCGAAATCGGTCGGCACGCCCTTGAGAGCGGGGTCATGGCTGATGGAGAGCGGCGTCTTGGCTACGCAGATGGGCAAGTGATCCCACCCTTCGGCGGAGAGTTGCGCCAGCTGCTGGCGCGCTCTGTCGGAGAGCAGCACTCCGCGGCCGCCGTAGCCGCACTCCACCAGGGTAGCCAGCTTGGCGTCGAGGCTCATCTCGTCGGGGTAGAGCAGTTTGACTTTGCTTGGCTGCTCGCAGGCGGTGACCACGGCGCGGGCCAGCTCGCTGGCACCGGCACCACCCTGGGTGAAGGCGTTGGAGATGGCTGCGCCACAGGCACCGGCTTGCTGCGCTTCATGGGCCAGCAGCGCCAGCTCGGCCTCGCTGTCGGTGGGGAAGCGGTTGATGGCGACCACCACCGGCACCCCGTAGCGACGGGCGTTCCGGATATGCCAGGCGAGGTTGGCGCAGCCCTGCTTGAGGGTCGGCAGCTCTTCCCCTTGCAGGCTGGCTGGCAGCGGCTGGCCCGGGCGGATATCGAGCAGGCCGCTGTTGGCCTTGAGGCCGCGCACCGTGGCCACCAGCACCACGCAGGCTGGGGTAATACCGGATTGGCGGCTCTTGATGTTGAAGAACTTCTCCAGCCCCATGTCGGAGCCAAAACCCGCCTCGGTCACCACATAGTCGGTCAGGCCAAGGGCGATGCGATCGGCGATCACCGAGGAGTTGCCGTGGGCGATATTGGCAAAGGGGCCAGCGTGCACCAGCACAGGCGTCTGCTCGGTGGTTTGCATCAGGGTCGGCTGCAGCGCGTCTTTCAGCAGCACCGTCATGGCGCCCGCTACTTCTAGCTGTTCGGCGGTAATGGGCTTGCCGTGGATATCGCGGGCCAGCTGGATGCGGCCGATGCGCTGGCGCAGGTCTTTAAGATCGCTTGCCAGCGCCAGAATGGCCATCAGCTCGGAGGCGGCGGTGATGACGAAGCGATCGTTGCGCTCCACACCATCGGCAGCGCCCCCCCGGCCTATGGTGAGGTGGCGCAGGGCGCGGTCATTCATGTCGAGGGTGCGCGGCCAGAGGATGTTATCGGCATCGATATCGAGCCGCGGCAGGCCTGTTTTGGCGGTGAACTCTGCACCCAGTTTCTGTTCGTGGAACAGGCGGGCATCGAGGGCTGCCGCCGCCAGATTGTGAGCCGCCGTCAGAGCGTGAAAATCGCCGGTAAGGTGGAGGTTCATCTCCTCCATCGGCACCACCTGGGCGTGGCCGCCACCAGCGGCCCCCCCCTTGACCCCGAATACCGGCCCGAGGCTCGGTTGGCGGATGGTTGCGATGCTGGGCTGGCCGATATGGTTGAGCCCCATGGATAGGCCAAGGGTGGTCACCGTTTTCCCTTCACCGAGCGGGGTCGGGGTGATGGCGCTCACCAGTACCAGCTTGCCGCTCTGCTTGGGTTGAGACGTGAGCAGGTCGAGGCTGAGCTTGCCTTTGTAGTGGCCATGAGGGCTGAGCAGGTGCTGGGGGATGGCGAGGCGTTCGGCCAGCGCGTGGATTGAGAGACGGGGGGACTGGCGGGAGATCTCGATATCGCTTAGCATCAGCACCTCGTTGGCATATCGGGGTAAAATATGCGGCGCAGTCTAGTGGAATATAACGGGTAATCCAATGACGAAAACGATTTTATTTGGTGAGGGTGAGGTTCGTCAGAATCCTGTTCTGCTGGATCTCAACGCACTCTATCATCCCCCCAAGCAGCCGATGACGGCGCTGGGGATTGTCAGCGCGCTGGTGCCGTTGTTCGGTTTCGGCTGGCAGGCGATGACCCAGGACCCCGAAACCCAGCTGCGCCACGAGATCCGCAAACGGGTCAACAAGCACAAGACCGACGAGGCAAACCTCATTTTGATCCTGCAGCTGGCCGCCATGTTTGACTGCCCCGAGATTGAAGTGGCGCTCCCCTATGCCCTCAGTGAGCAGCAGTTGTCGGTGATACGCACCCGTTTGCCACGCTGGCAGTTAAGCCTCGAGCAGGAGCGTCTGCTGGCGAAGCTGGTTCCTGCCACGGCCCCTGGCCAGCGCTAGGTTTTAAGCCGGGTCAGCAGGCCGGACAGTCAGGCCGTATCCTCTGCTCTGGCAATCAGGTCGGCGCATCCCACTGTTGCGGAGCGAGATAGCGCTCCTGCACAAACTCGATAAAGCAGCGCACCTTGGCCGAGACGAAGCGGCGGTGCGGATAGACCGCATAAAGTCCCACATCTCCCTTGTCCCACTCTGGCAGCAGGCTGACCAGCTGTCCTGACCGCAGCGCCTCCCCCACGATAAAGGTGGGCTGCAATATGATGCCCTGATCATCACAAGCGGCGCGGGTCAGCGCCACCCCATTGTTGGCCCGCAGCGGCCCCTGTGGCCGGATGCTCTGCTGCTCGCTTCCCCGTTTGAAGTGCCACTCCGGCTGGGTCAGGGTGTAGATCAGACAGTCGTGCTGCTTGAGATCCTCGGGCTTTTCCGGTCTGCCCTTGCGCGCCAGATAGGCGGGGCTGGCGCAAAGCTCGACCCGAATGGTGGCCAGTTGGCGCGCCACCAGCGAGGAGTCGCTGAGGTGGCCGATCCGCAGCGCCAGATCGAACCCCTCTTCCACCAGCGCTACCCGCCGGTCGCTGTACTCGATATCGAGCTTTAGATCGGGAAAGCGCTGGCGAAACAGCGGCAGGGCGGGGGAGAGGTGCAGATAGCCAAAATCCATCGGCACCGAGAGCTTGAGGGTGCCGTTCGGCTGCTGGTTGTGGTGGGTCAGCTGGCTGTGGGTCTCTTCCAGCTCTGCCAGCAGGGCGAGGGAGCGCTGGTAGTAGAACTGGCCCGCTTCGGTGGGATTGACCTGACGGGTGGTGCGCGACAGCAGCCGGGTGGCGAGGGACTCCTCCAGCTGCTGTATCAGTTTGGAGGCCATGGCGACCGAGATGCCGAGCTGGTTGGCGGCCTTGGTAAAGCTCTGGCACTCCACCACCTTGATAAAGGTGCGCATGGCAGCGATCTGGTCCATTTTCCATCCTCAGTAAATAATGAATTTAATAAATCACTGATTATTCATCTTCAGAACGAGGTTAGCATTTTAACCACTGATGTGAACCCCAAGATGAAGGAACGAACGGATGAAAATGACCAAGGCTCTGCTGGCCTCCTGCCTGTTTATGGCTACCCCTCTGATGGCGGCGGATTACGATGTGGATGCGGCGCACACCACAGTGCAGTTCAAGGTGGGTCACCTGGGCTTCTCCGAGCTGGTGGGTCGCTTCAACACCTTCAGCGGCACCTTCAGCATGGATGACGCCAACCCGGCGGCCGCCAAGGCGAGCTTTGAAGTGGATGCCGCCAGCGTCGACTCCAATCACGAGGCCCGCGACAAGCACCTGCGCAGCCCGGACTTCCTCGACGTGAAGCAGTATCCCAAGATGACCTTCGTCAGCTCCGCTTACGAGGGCACCAAGGATAAAGGCGTGCTGAAAGGGACCCTGACTCTGCACGGCGTCTCCAAGGAAGTGGCCTTCGATCTGGTCAAGATCGGTGAGGGCAAGGATCCCTGGGGCGGCTACCGCAGCGGCTTCAACGCCTCCACCACCATCAAACGCAGTGACTTTGGCGTGAGCTACATGCTGCCCGGCATTCCGGACGAGATGAACATCAACCTGTTTGTCGAAGGCGTGCGCAAGTAATGGGCGCGGAACTTCTGCTGCAAACCCTGGCGGCTCCTCTGGGAGCCGCTTTGCTATCGTGGCGCTGGCCGCGACTGGGGTATCTGTGGGGCGCGCTGGCGCTCTGGCTGGTGGGATCCTGGCTCGGTGGACTCTATGGCATACCGGAAAAGGCGTGGCAGTGGCTGCCGCTGACCCTGCTGGCCCCCGCCATTGCGGCTCAGGTGAACAATCTGCGCGGTTCACTGCTGCTCTTTGCGGTGTTCAGTGCGCTGGTGTGGTGGCAGGGATTGGCCTCGGTACTGGCGAGCGAACCCGGGATCTGGCTGGCACTGCTGCCCGCTATCCTCTGGTTTGGCTGGAGCACCTTGCGCTGTGATAGCCGCGAGGGGCTCGGGTTTGCCCTCGGTTTTATCTGGCTGGCGCTGGTGATCGGCATCGATGGCAGTCTGCTGATTGCCCAGCTGGCCGGTGCGCTGGCCGCTTTCGCCGGTTTTCGCGCCCTGCTTGCCACCTTTGTTGGCACCAAGGTAGCACCCGCCGGTCTGGCGCTGGCCCTCGCCTTCGTCCAGATGCTCGCCTGGCAATATGTGGAGGTGCTGCTGGTGGTGTTGCTGCCGGTCTGGTTGCTGCCGCTGCTGGAGTGGGTGTTGCGTGACAAACCCTGGCCAGTGCGTTGGGGTGGGCTGATCTTGCTCGCAGCGGCGGGAACCGGGCTCAGCCTGTGGTGGGTGTGGCCTGCTGCTTCTTTGTACTGATTTTTGCATGAAAAACAGGCAATTACAGTCATTTTTGCATACTCGCTCATACTCTTGGCAGATAATGATTGAGCCCCATATGTGTTTCAGATAAAAAGGATTTTCATTTTATTTGGACACACACAGAACCCGGCCGCGCCGGGTTCTGTTTGCCTGCTTTGCGGCACATAAGGAGGCCACAGTTGCGCAGTCAAGGATCTGAGCATCTGTTTTTTCGCCATTTCACCGGACAGGGACGTATCGACGGTCTCTGCATTCTGCTGGTCACTCACCTACTTCCCGATCGCCCCCGTTTTATCGACGCTCTCGGTCAGATTGGACGGATTGGCGCCATTTTGCCCAAACCGAAATCGGTACATGGCCCGACCCTGGAGTGGGTATCCCAGCACTATCCGGTGCTGCCCCTCAACCGGCGCTGGACCAATGAACCCGACAGCATCATCCAGCAGATTGCGCCGCTGGTGGCCCCCCACGAGCGGTTGCTGATCCTCGATATAGGCGGTTACTTCGCCAAAACCCAGGTGATCTTGAGCGAATACTTCGGCCCCCGTTTCCTAGGGGTGGTGGAGATGACCGAGAACGGCCACCAGCGCTATGAGCAGGAGGTGCTGGCGACCCCGGTGGTGTCGGTGGCACGCAGTCCCCTCAAGCAGGCCGAGGATATCCAGATTGGTTTGAGCGTGGTCTACTCCGCGGAGTCGCTGGCCCGTAACCTCAACCGTACTTTCAACGTCTGCGAAGCCGTGCTGTTTGGCTATGGCAAGGTGGGGCGCAGCATCGCCCGCGACCTGCGCTGTCGCAACCTCCATCTCGGGCTGGTGGAGACCGATGTGCTGCGACAGGTCGAAGCGCTCTCTCACGGTTTTCGCCTGATCACCAAGGCCGAGGCGTTGAGCCGTGCCGAGCTGGTGATCTGCTCTACCGGCAACGGCTCGCTGGACTTGGTGGATCTGCAGGCGCTGCGCCCCGGCACCATGGTGGCCTCGGTCACCTCGGCTGACGACGAGTTCGCCTTCTCGCTGGCCCAGTTGCCGTGGCCGAGCGAAGAGGTGTGCCCCCATGTGCTGGCCCTCAACCGGCCGGATGGTACCCAGATCTACCTGCTCAACCGGGGCGAGGCGGTCAACTTCGTCCATGGCGCCGTGATTGGTGAATATGTCTATCTGGTGCTGGCGGAGATCATGGAAGGGATCCGGATGCTGGCGGCAGGCCCTCTTGCACCCGGCCTGTTCGAGCTGCCAGAATCGGCGATGCGTACCATTGCCCGCCATTGGCTGGCCGATTTTCATGGGGTTGAGCAGCACTGATTTGACCAAACCGGGATCGGCCATTGGGCGGCAGTACGCCACTTCCCGCCATTGTCGCTTTTTTATGGAGTCACTCATGACCGAGTCTGAAACCCTGATCAGCAAACCCCGCATCGAAATCCGCTACTGCACCCTCTGTCGCTGGATGCTGCGCGCCGCCTGGCTGGCGCAGGAGCTGCTTTCCACCTTTGACAGCGATCTGGGGGAGGTGGCGCTGGTGCCGGCCAGCAAGGGGGAGTTCCGCATTCTGGTGAACGGGGTGCAGGTGTGGGATCGGGTGGTCGATGACGGCTTCCCCGAGGCCAAGGAGATCAAGCAGCGGGTGCGTGACGTCATCGCCCCTGAGCGTGATCTCGGCCACTCGGATCGCAAGGCGGCCGAGTAACGCCAGATGGGCCGAGCGCCTCGAAAAGGTGCTGAGCATGAGAGCGAAAGGAGAGGGAGGCGATGGCCTCTCTCTCCTTTTTTGCATTTGGCTGTTTGCCTGGCGCCTGCAGGGCTATGAGCGCGGCTCGGCCAGATGGCTGCCGATATAGCGGGCCCGCTTGTGGGACTTGATGCGGCTCACATCGACCCACACCAGCCCGTCGATGCAGTGGTTGAAGTCGGGGTCGATGCCAAAATCCATAAACTGCACCCCGCTCGGCTCGCACAGCTCGGAATACTGCTTGTAGAGGGTGGGGATGGCGCAGCCCAGATTGTCGAGACGGGCCTTGAGTGCTTTGAGATCGGCGCCGTAATCCACCCCCTCGAACAGAGGTTGCGTCTCGGGGTAGGGACGGCGGGAGGGGGCCAGCGCCAGTTCGGGGGCAAAGTGCTGGCGGTAGAAGCTCACCAGCAGATCCTTGGCCGCCGGCGGCAGGCTGCCGGAGAGCGACACCGGGCCAAACAGGTAGCGGTAGCGGGGATAGCGGGCCAGATAGGCACCGATGCCGAACCAGAGATAATCGAGCCCCCGCTTGCCCCAGTAGGCGGGCTGGATAAAGCTGCGGCCAAGCTCGATGGCCTGCTCCAGCCGGGGCAGCAGCTTATCCTCAAAGCCGAACAGGGTGTGGCTGTAGAGGCCATCCTTCCCTTTGCTGGCCAGCAGCTCGGCCACCGGGGCGAACCGGTAGGCGCCGATAATGTCGAGCTGGGCCGGATCCCAGAGGATCAGGTGGTGATAGTCGTTGTCAAAGCCATCGAGATCCCGCCTTTTGCCGGATCCTTCCCCCACTGCGCGAAAGGCGATCTCCCGCAGTCGCCCCAGCTCGCGCAGGATCACCGAGTGGCTCAGTTCGTGGCGGCGGTAGAGGTAGATCCCCTGACCATCCGGGGTGGTGCCGAGCTGTTCGCAGCTTTCGATGGCTTGTTTGAGCTGGCGGCGATCCTCCGGCAGGGCGATGGGGGCCTCGGTCTGCAGGCGCCCCGCCTTGCCACGGCCAATCCGGTAGAGGTGGTTGCGCACCAGCCGCGCCGCCGTCTTGGCTGGCAGCTCCTGAAAACTGCCGAGCGGAATGCGTGCCCCTATGGTCACCGGCAGGGTTTGCCCCTGCTGGCGAAACAGCTGACGCACCAGCAACAGGGCGGAGGCGGGCTTGTTGAGCCAGGAGGCGAGATAGAACCAGAGGCTGTTGCGCCCCCCCAGATGGATGGGCACCAGCGGGGTGCGTGTGCGCTGGGCCAGCTTGATAAAGCCTGCCTGCCAGGGGCCGTCTTTCACCCCCTTGAGGCCAAGCCGCGAGACTTCACCAGCGGGGAAGATCACCAGCGCCCCTTCATGGGCGAGGTGTTCGTTCATGGCGAGGATGGCTTGCCGATCGGTCTTGCCCTCCATATTGTCCACCGGCAATAGCAGAGGGCGCAGCGGCGCGAGCTGGGCCAGCAGCTGGTTGGCGACGATCTTCACATCGGGGCGGATGCGACCGAGCAGTTGCAGCAGCGCCAGTCCGTCCAGCGAGCCGATGGGGTGGTTGGCAACAAGAATGACCCGGCCGCTGGCTGGAATATGCTCCAGTTGCGCCTCGCTGACCCGATAGTCGAAATCGAGCTGGGTCAGCGCCTGCTCGACAAAGTCGAGGCCGCGCAGGTGCGGGTAGCGGGCGGCAAAGTCGGCAAAGGCACGTTCGTTGAGCAGCCAGCCCAGCAGCCGCTTTAACAGCGGGGTGAGCAGGGGGTAGCCAAGCAGGCGGGGGAAGTGCTGGGTCAGCAGGGTATCGATAGTGAACATCTGGGGGGCTCCGGCGATCCGTTGCTCCCAGCATGATGTGGCACTGTTCCCGCGACATGTCAGCGGGATGACAGTTTGATGGCAGCGGCAGCCAGTAGCTCCTGAGCGACCCTCCCCCGGTTTCCCTTTCCTGATGGGTGATGGCCAGATAGCAAGGGGGGTGCCGGTAAACCGGCTCCCCCCTTGGTTGTCATGGTAATCGATTAACCGCGCCAGGCTGCGGTGAGGCGCACCAGCTCCACCAGGGTGGCGACCGATTTCTCCATGGATTGCAGCGGGATGAACTCGTGCTTGCCGTGGAAGTTGTGGCCACCGGTGAAGAGGTTGGGGCAGGGCAGGCCCATAAAGGAGAGGCGGGCGCCATCGGTACCGCCGCGAATGGGCTTGATTTTCGGCACCACGTCGGCGGCTTCCATGGCGGCCTTGGCCAGCTCGACGATATGCATGTGCGGCTCGATCTGGCTGCGCATGTTGCGATAGCTGTCGGTCAGGGTCAGCTCGATGCGGGCCTTCGGATACTCGGCCTGCAGGGCGGCCACCCGGCTCTGCATCTCGGCCTTGCGTGCGGCGAAGTGCTCGTCGTCGAAGTCACGGATGATGTAGTGCAGGGTGCTCTCCTCCACGGTGCCGCTCATCTGGGCCAGATGGAAGAAGCCCTCATACCCTTCGGTGCACTCCGGGGTCTGCTCGGTAGGCATGGCGGCGTGGAAGCGGGCGGCCAGGGTCTGGCTGTTGATCATGCTCCCCTTGGCGGTGCCGGGGTGGACGTTATTGCCGATAAAACGCACCGTGGCGCTGGCGGCGTTGAAGTTTTCATACTCCAGCTCGCCCAGTTCGCCGCCATCCACGGTATAGGCCCACTTGGCCGGGAATCTCTCCAGCGGGAACAGGTTGGCGCCACGGCCAATCTCTTCATCCGGGGTAAAGCCGACCCAGATATCGCCGCGGGGGATCTCGGGGTGGGCCTGCAGGTGGTCGATGGCAGTGAGGATCTCGGCGATACCCGCCTTGTCGTCGGCGCCAAGCAAGGTGGTGCCGTCGGTGGTGATGAGATCCTGACCCAGGTAGTTTTTCAGGAAGCGGTAGTCACGGATGGCGAGCACCTCGTCACCCTTGCCAAGGCAGATGTCGCCGCCCTGATAGTTTTCGATGATTTGCGGTACTACGTGCTCCGCCTCGTAGTCGGCGGTGTCCATGTGGGCAATCAGGCCGATGGCGGGTGCGTCCGGCTGGTTGCCCGGCAGGCAGCCGGTGAGGTAGCCGTGCTCATCCAGGGTGACCTGGCTCAGCCCCAGCGCCTTCATCTCTTCTTGCAGGGCACGGGCAAAGATCAGCTGGCCTTCGCTGCTGGGGCAGGCTGGATTGGTCTCATCGGAGCGGGTATGAAAAGTTACGTAACGCAGAAAACGCTCAAGCAGGGTATCCATTAGTCAGCCTCTAACCGATTGTGAGCGGTCATTGTGGCCAATCCGTGCGGGGCACTCATTGCGTCAGCGCAGGTTTTTCCCATTTTTTGACGCAAGGGAAGAGCGGCGAATGTGCGGCGTGCGGGGCAACGTCCGGGAGGGAGATCGCATAAATGTGGCATTTATTGCGATATTTAGGCGCTGGCGGTGGCGACCAAATTCCCCTCAGCGACCGCACAGCAAGGCGTCAGCCCAATCATGGCGTTTTCACACACTTTTCAAGGGGAAACCGGGCTGTCGCATAACCTGCGCCATCCCAGAGCCTGCCTGCCCGCCAGCAAGATTTGATCGACTTATTAAAAGGGGATTTTGAACACTATTTTTTATTGTCACTGCCCGCGGTAAGTGTGTACACTCCGCGCCGATCCAAGGGCAACCCTGAAGCAGGCAGAGCCGCCAGAAACCCGACCGATCATACGCCTATAGGGCGAGGCACGCAGAAACGACAGACACTGCTGGGGAATGGTTTCTTTAATACCGGTTAGGCTCCGGTATCAGGGAGAACAACAGACTCTCATCCTTCATTTGACCGAGTGGGCCACCGGCTCATCATCTTCCCTTGTCATGGGCGGTCACTGGAGGTGAGGTGGGCTGTGGTTGTTGTCGTCTATCAACACGCATGCGTGCTGGCGCCTTCGCTTCTCTTCCTTGGAACCCTCTCCTTCTGTCGGGATCGCTGCCGAATGATGAACTGACGGCGTGGCTGATGTCGTCTGTCATCAAAGTACCGCGGCGCTACGGCATAGTGGCACCGCATACCGTTGAGCTTGATGTAAAGCCACCAGCCCCACATCAAGACTCGTTACTTCCCCAAGATCCACCAGGCAGCCTCTGGCTTGCCGCGATGTGCAAAGGATTGGTTTGGGTGGCTGCGTCTCGTGATGGCAGCGCTCGCCGTACTCTGCACTAGATGGTCTGGATGTGATTGAGGGTAACGAAGGCGACTTTGGGTCGCTCATTTGCGAGGCATAGCCCATGACTAACTGGTCCAGCAAGGACTCCTTGAAGGTCTACAACGTTCCCTACTGGGGTGCGGGTTTTTTCAATATCAATGACGCCGGTCATGTGACCGTCGCCCCCGACAAATCACGCCCTGACGCGCATATTGTGCTCTCTGACGCCATAGAACAGTTGCGTCAGTCCGGGCTGACCACCCCCGTGTTGCTGCGCTTCCCCGACATTCTCAAGAGTCGGGTCGATGCGCTGTTCAACGCCTTTGGTCAGGCCATCGAGAAGTCAGGCTATGAAGGGGACTACCTCTGCGTTTATCCGATCAAGGTAAACCAGCAGCGTCGTGTCATCGAGACCATCAGCCAGTCCTACAGCGACAAGCCCCGGCTTGGCCTGGAAGCTGGTTCCAAACCGGAACTGCTGGCCGTGCTGTCCCATCACCATGAGCAAGGCTCGGTGATCGTCTGCAACGGTTACAAAGACCGCGAATATATCCGCCACGCCCTCTTGGGCAACCTGATGGGCCACAAGGTCTACATCGTGGTGGAGAAGCCCTCCGAACTGGAAATGGTGCTGGACGAGTCAGCTCGTCTCAACATCAAGCCCAACATCGGGGTGCGTGCCAAGCTCGCTTCCACCGGCTCCGGCATGTGGGAATCGAGTGGCGGCTCCATGTCCAAATTTGGTCTCTCCGCCTCCCAGATCCTGGCGCTGATCGAACGTCTGCGCGGGCTGGGCAAGCTGGATTGCCTGCAGTTGCTGCACTTCCATCTGGGCTCCCAGATCGCCAATATCCGCGACATTCAGGGCGGCATCCGCGAGTGCGGCCGTTTCTACGCTGAACTGCGTCGCCTCGGTGCCAACATCGAAGTCGTGGACGTCGGTGGTGGCCTGGGCGTGGACTACGAGGGAACCCGTTCCCAGAGCCACTGCTCCGCCAACTACAGCCTCTCCGAGTACGCCAATAACGTGGTATGGGGCATCGGTGATGTCTGCCGCGAGTTCGATCTGCCGCACCCGACCATCATCAGCGAGTCCGGCCGTGCCCTGACCGCCCACCACGCCGTGCTGGTCACCAATATCATTGGTGCCGAAGGGGTGGAGATGAACGACATCAGCGCGCCGGACGAAGATGCACCGACCATTCTGCAGAACATGTGGAAAGGCTGGCTGGATCTGCGCAGCGAAGATCCCTCCCTGCTGGAGATCTTCCATGACTCGGTGGCAGATCTGGGTGACGTGAATACCCAGTACACCATGGGCCTCTTGAACCTTGAACAGCGTGCCTGGGCCGAGATGCTGCACCAGAACACCTGTCTGGCACTCAAAGAGATGCTCAACCCGGTCAACCGCAACCACCGTGCGCTGGCTGACGAGCTGAGTGAAAAGCTGGCGGACAAGTGCTTTGCCAACTTCTCCCTGTTCCAGTCTCTGCCGGATGCCTGGGGTATCGGTCAGGTATTCCCGGTGATGCCGCTCTCCGGTCTCGAGCGTCCGCTCAGCCGTCGCGGCATCCTGATGGATATCACCTGTGACTCCGACGGTCAGGTCGAGCACTATGTTGACGGTCTGGGGGTCGAGAGCACCCTGCCGATGCCGGTTTATGGCGAAAACGAAGAGTGCCACGTCGGCTTCTTCCTGGTCGGTGCCTATCAGGAGATCCTCGGCGATCTGCACAACCTGTTTGGTGACACCCACTGCGCGGAAGTGTGGCTGGACGAAGAGGGCAAGATGGACATTCGCAACGTGGTGCGCGGCGACACCGTCGACCAGCTGCTGCGTTACGTCAACATCGACCCGTCCGTGATCCGCGAAAACTACCAGCGGATCGCCGCTCACCCGGCGCTGGACGATGCCACTCGCAAAGCCCTGCTCGACGAGCTGGAGCTGGGCCTGCAAGGCTACGCCTATCTGGAAGACGAATAAGCCTTTTGGCTTGCCCCTTGCTTTGGCGGGGAGATGAAAAAATGGCGCCTGCGGGCGCCGTTTTTGTTACCGGGGGCCATCCGGCGATATGGCGGGGCTCTCGGCCCATCTTCATTCGGATAACCGATGCTGGCTCAAGGCATCCGCAGGCCACAGATCTGGCAGATATCTGTCCCTTTCAGCTGTTTCCCTTGATCTGCATCAAGCGTGAACCTCGGTGGTTATTTTACGGTCAGGAGTGATGTTGATGGAATGTAACAAAAGGATGTGCATATGGAACTGAAAAGGGACCCGAGATGCTATACCGACGTCTGTATCGACGGTAAGTGGTATCACTACGACCACTGCAGCACCAACGTCTACATGCTGATGGGAGGCGCTGCGCCGAGCCTTCAGCTGGCCTATGAGCCGAGCAGCGAAGAGGAACTGATCGAGATGCTCCAGCAGCTGGGGCGCTTCTGACTTACCGAATTGATGTCTTGCCATATGGCCATCGGGCGCGTTGCCACGATGGCCACCACTCTTTACCGCTGCACCTAATCTAGGCGGGTTTTATTACCGAATAACCCCTTGCCAATCTCCAGCATGGCGACGGCTGCGGCATAGGTGCTATCGGACTTGCCTATCTCATCCGCTATATAGAGAAAATTGGATTGGAACTTCTCGACGGCCTCTCGCGGGCTGGTTGCGTCAATAAAGTCCTCCTCCACCTCGAATCCTTGGGTCAGCAGGGCCGCCTTTTCACTCAGAAAAGTCGGTGATGCCATGTCGATAAAGGTGTATTGCTGCCGATTGGACGCCGGAATGGTAAAAAACTGGTATCTGGCCATGGGTAAATCCTCGCTTGAAGCGGGTGATAAATGACGTGACGCTGGGTTTAATCTGTGGCTCGCAGGCGGCTTGCTTGCCTCGACGTCGCAGACCGTGCGTGTCGGGAATGCCGCATTTTGTTTTCGTTCGAGACTACTTTGTTGGCGTTTGCCCGGCAAGTGGGTCGCAGAGATTTTCTGGATGATCCGAGCAACCGAGATGTTGTTGGCAGGGGCGAGACCGAGATAATGCCGGGCTCACGTTGAGCCCGGCTTGTCAGCGCTCTGTTACAGCACGAAGCTCTGTACCATGGCGCGCAGCTGTTCGGTGAGCTGGTGGATCTGGCGGGCGGCATCGCGGGCGGCGTTGGCCACTTGCAGCGCCTCGTCACTGCCATCGGAGATGCGCACCACGTTGCGTTCGATCTCGTTGACCACGGCGCCCTGCTGCTCGATGGCGCTGGCGATGATGGCGTTGGTATCGACCATTCGATCCACCTTCTCGGTGATGGCACCGAAAGCCTGTTTTGCCTCCTGCGCCAGCCCGACCCCCTCCTGCGCTTCATGGCTGGCCGCCGACATGGCGGTGACCGAGGCGCGGGCGCCGGATTGCAGCTGTTCAATCATCTGCTGGATCTCGACGGTAGCCCCCTGGGTGCGGTTGGCAAGAGATCGCACCTCGTCGGCCACCACCGCAAAGCCGCGACCCTGCTCACCGGCCCGGGCCGCTTCGATGGCAGCGTTGAGGGCCAGCAGGTTGGTCTGTTCGGCGATGCCGCGGATCACGCTGATGACGCCACCAATCTGGCTGCACTGCTGCTCCAGCTGGCCTATGGTGTCGGCGGTGCGCAGCACCTCGCGGTTGATATGGTCGATGGCCTTGATGGTGCGCTCCACCACATCCTCGCCCTGACCGACCACGTTCTGCGCCTCCTGCGTCATGCGGGCGGCTTGCAGGGCGTTGCCCGCCATGTCTTGTGAGGTGGCGGCCAGCTCCTTGATGGCGGTAGCGACCTGATGGGTCTCCCCTTGCTGATCGGCAATGACCTCCTGCGAGCGGCAGGTGCGCGCTTCGATCTCGGTAGCGCTCTCCACCACGGTGACGCCATTTTCCCGCACTCGCCGCATCAGGGTGCGCAGGGTCTCCAGGGTCACGTTGTAATCCCGGCTGATGGCGGCCAACTCGTCCTGACCAACGATCTCGATATGCTGGCTGAGATCCTGGGCGTTGACCCGGGCGGCGATATCACGCACCCGCCCTACGGTGTCGCGCAGGGAGAGATAGGCACCGATCATCAGGTAGAGGTAGAGCAGCAAGCTGGCGGTCAGCGGCGCGGTGACCCACCAGAAGTGGCGTTGGTTGGCGGTCAGCCGCTGATGCAGGTCGGCCTCCAGCCGCTGGCGTACCTGGCCTGCCAGTGCGGTGATGGCCTCGTCCATTTTATCCCCCAGCGCCTGCACCTCCTTGGTGGAGAGTTGCACCAGCTGATCCTTCATCATCTTGTTTTCCATGGTCTCGACCCCCTGACGCACCAGCTGTATCAGAGCATCGGTCTGCTGACCCAGCTCGGCGCGGTAGGCCGGTTCGATCTGGTAGAGCAGGGTCAGATCGGCCTCCAGCTCCTGCAGGGTGGCGCTGATAAGATCAAGACGAAAACGCAGGCCGCTGTAGCCCTCAGCCTGAAACAGGCCGAAGTCGGCGATGGTGGCGGCGCGATCCCGCACCTGGGCCAGCAGGTCGCGCAGCTGCGGCAACCGCTCGCTGGCGAGGATCACCATGTAGTAGGTACCGAGCGCCGGATCCTGGATCAGGCTGCTGCTGGCTGTGATGTGCTTGTAGAGGTGGCGCACCTCGGTCAGCAGCTTGTCGTGGCGCAGGTTGCTCTGCTCCACTTCCAGCTTGCCCGCTTCACTCTGCAGGGCGGCCCAGCCCTGCTGGATAACCTCAAAGGAGGGGTTGTTCTGGCGGGTGTCGGCAAAGGCTTGCAGGCTCTGATCAACGGCTTGTGCGGCTGCCTTGACCTGATCATCACCGACCGGATCCACTTCATAGGCGTGACGGGTTACCAGATTGCGATGGGTGAGCAGGGCTTGCTCGATAGCGGGCACGGGGGTGAGATTGACCACTCCCGCCAGCTCGCGGTTGGCCTGGACGTTGTCATCCTGCAGCCGCCCCAGCAGATTGGTCATGCTGTAGGCCAGTGGCAGCAGCATCAGGCAGGACCAGAGCAGGAATTTGTATTTGAAGGAGAGCTGATTGCCCAGCCGGATGGCGGGGTTGAAAATCCATTTCATGTTAAGCCTCGATACCTGAGTGCGGGCGTGATTCGTGTTGCCTGAATAGTACTCCGAGCGGCCTCCCTTGGGTGATGGCCGGTTGCAAGTTGTGATCCCCTTGGCTTTTTACTTCCGGGCGGGGGCGCGGTCAGCCGAGCCAATAGAAAACGGGCCACCCGAAGGTGACCCGCGGTCGATAAGGGGAAACCGATCAGTTGAACGCCAGGAAGGGCGAGACACAGAGCAGCAGGCCGGTGACGATGATGATGTAGAGGGAGGTGCCCTTGTACTTGTGCAGCGCCGGTACCTGATAGACCAGATAAGCCGGGATGAGGCAACCCACCATGCCGAAGATGGGGCTGCAGATAGAGGTGAAGCTCAGTACCGGTGCGTTGAGCACGATGGCACCCCAGGAGAGCATGACGGTAAACACCATGATCCCTTTGCCTACCAATCCTTTGTTGATGCGGTTTTCCGGCAGCACCCGGCGCAGCAGGTTCATCGCCAGCCCCTGACAGGCTTCACGGAAACCGAGGTAAACGCCGAAGTAGGCGGTCATTACCGCAAAGATGTTGAGGGTGAGGCTCAGGAGCTTGAGGGTCTGGCCGGGCATCCCCTGGGCTACCATCGCCAGCGCGGAGATGTTCTCCTCGGAGGCTTTGACCGCCTGATCGTGGCCCATGGCCAGAGTGAAGGAGACCGCGTAGAAGAACACCACCACAAACAGGATGCCGAAGGCGATATTCATGGCGCGCATCGCCTTGAAACGGGCCACTTCCAGCGACTTTTCCCGCGAGCGGTAGGAGATCACCATGGGGCTCAGGCTCTGGATAAAGAGGATGGAGGTGAGGGTAAAGGGCAGCATGATGATGGCATCCTTCATCCAGTCACCGGCAGCGGGCATGGCGGTGATGTTGGCCGCATCCCACTTGTCCACCATCATCAGGCCGAGCACGGCCACCACGCTGATCTTGGTCAGCACCATAAAGGTGGAGATCTTGAACAGCAGGTTTTCGCCGCGCGAGGCCAGAGCCACCAGACCGCAGATCAGCACCAGACCGTAGAGCGGGTTTTCGGAAAGCAGGCCGTCGGTGACGCCGAAGCTCTGCAAGAAGGAGGCGCTGTCATTGGTGATGGCGGTGGAGTAGACGAAGACCCAGATCACCAGCATCACGAAGTAGAGCGCGCCGAGCAGCACACCCCAGTTCTTGCCAAGGTAGCCGGTGATGACGCTGGGGTAATCCTTGCACTCCGGCGAAGTGGCCAGGGTGTTGATAAAGAGGCGCTGGAACATGTACATGGCGGGGTAGCCGATCACCGCCGAGAGCAGAAAGACCCACAAGCCCATCAGACCCACCTGTACCGGCAGGAAGACGATCCCTGCGCCGATGGCCATGCCGATGCTCATGATGATCCAGCCCCAGTCGGTGCTGTCGAAGCGAACCGCTTCTTTCCATTCCAGCGTGCCCATCACGGGGCTGGCGAGTGTAGTGCTATGCGCGTCCATTAAAACCTTCTTTTTTGTAGGGATGTGGGAAAGCGGCGCAAATATAGTTGAATGAAACTGTCATAAACAATGCCCATAAGAGTACTTTTGTTCAAATCAGGATGGTGATCACGGTTTATATTGAGGCCGAAAGGTGCCTTTAAACGCCATTTTTGTATCTTTTTGTTGAATGGATAAAATAAAAAGCAAATAATGTTGAACGGAATGAGATTCGTGATTGCAAAAAAAATTGCACAAACAGGAGTGGCTATATGAAACGCATCATCACAGCAGCAGCGGCACCTGACGCTATCGGTCCCTACAGCCACGGCACTGCCTATGGCGACCTCATCTTTACTTCCGGTCAGTTGCCGGTTTGCAAGCAGCAGGGGGGTGTGGTGGAAGGGGGGATTGCCGCCCAGACCCGCCAGTCACTGGAAAACCTGAAATCCGTGCTGGAAGCCGCTGGCGGCTCGCTGGATACCGTGCTCAAAACCACCTGTTACCTCGCCGAGATCAGCGATTTTGCCGCGTTCAACGAGGTCTATAAAGCCTATTTCCAGAAAGATTGTCCGGCGCGCAGCTGCTTCGCAGTGAAGGATCTGCCGATGGGCGTCAAGGTTGAAGTGGAAGCGATCGCCCATATCGCTCGTTAATGCTGATAAAAAGGTTCAAGTGATGAAACAAGCGTGGCAGCAGTATCTGCAGATTATTCAACAGGTTGTCAAACCAGCGCTGGGTTGTACCGAGCCAATCGCCGCCGCCTATGCCGCGGCTGTCGCCACCCGGCAACTGGGCTGTGAGCCCGGTCGCCTCGAGGTTGCGGTGTCGGACAATCTCTATAAAAACTCGATGGGTGTCTATGTGCCGGGGACCGGCAAGATCGGTCTGGCCATTGCGGCCGCGGCCGGTGCCATCGGCGGCAACGCCGATGCCGGGCTGGAGGTGCTGGCCGCGATCCAGCCAGAACAGGTGGAGCGTGCCCAGCAGCTGATCGATGCCAGCAAGGTGCAGGTGAGCCGCACCACCGCCCCCGAGTTTATCTTCTGCCGCGTGACCGTTTATGGTACGGATGAACATGGTGAAGAGCACAGCGCCGAAGTGACCCTGTGTGGCGGTCATACCCGCATCGTCGAGCAGCGCCGCGATGGCGAGGTGACCTTCACCGCCGATCAGAGCCAGGGCGGTGCCACCGGTTCCATCTGCGACGGGGTAGATATCAGCATCGCTGCCATCTACGAGTTCGCCACCCGGGTGGAGTTCGAGCAGATCAAGTTCATCCTCAAAGCTTCCGAGCTTAACGGCAAGCTCTCCGCCGAGGGGATGAACAACCCCTATGGCCTGGAGATTGGCCGCACCATGCAGCAGAACATCAATGCAGGTCTTATCGGCGAGGATGTGATGAACCGCATCGTGATGATGACGGCGGCGGCCTCCGATGCCCGCATGGGGGGCGCGACCCTGCCTGCCATGAGCAACTTCGGCAGCGGTAACCAGGGCATTGCCGCCACCATTCCGGTGATGGTAATTGCCGAGCGCTTTGCGGCCAGCGAAGAGCAGCTGGCTCGCGCCCTCATCATGAGCCATCTGGGCGCTATCTATATCAAGTCCCACTATCCGCCGCTGTCGGCCTTCTGTGGCAATACCGTGACCAGCGCGGCCGCCTCCATGGCCATGGTCTATCTGGCGGGCGGCAGCTTCGAGCAATCCTGCTTCGCCATCCAGAACGTGCTGAGTGACAGTGCCGGTATGGTATGTGACGGGGCGAAAGCCTCCTGCGCCATGAAGGTGAGTACCTCCTCCGGTGCGGCGGTGCGCGGCTTCCTGATGGCCCTCAACAGCCACTCGGTGTCGGGACAGGGGATCGTCGCAGGTGACGTGGATCAGACCATCCGCAACGTCGGCCAGATGGTGAAGGAGGGCATGTCTGCCACAGACAGCACCATTATTGATATCATGTCCGCCTGATGTCCCTGTCGGTTGCTGCCCGGCGCCCATTGTCCGGCAGCAACCCTTGCAAGAAGGTCCCATTGTGAAGCTGCAAGAGTTGAGTCCGAGCGATTTTGAGATCCTCAAGTCGATGGAGAACATAGTGGATGGCATTGCCGCCATGTATGGTCAGCACACCGAAGTGCTGCTCCACAGTCTGGATGCGCGCAATCCCTCGATCGTCAAGATTGCCAACGGCCATATCACCGGCCGCAGTGTCGGTGCCCCCATCACCAACCTGGCGATGATGAAGCTCAAGAGCGGGCAGGATATCTCCAGCCCCTACATGACCAAGTGTGCTACCGGCAAGACGCTGCGCTCCATCACTACCGTGATCCGTAACGGGGAGCACAGGGCCATCGGGTTGCTCTGTATCAACAGCGACATGGATGCCCCGCTGCAATCCGTACTGCGGACCATGATGCCGGAGTGCATGCATCCCCACGAGAGCCATGCCACCCCGGAGGTGTTCGCCCGCAACATCGACGAAGCGCTCAACAGCACCATAGATACCGTCAGTGCCGAGGTGCGCGGCAACGAGGCGGTGCCCCCGTCCCAGAAGACCCGGGTCATCGTCAACCAGCTGCACGACATGGGGATCTTCGAACTGAAAGACAGCGCCCAGATCGCCGCGCGCCAGCTCGGTATTTCGGTCCACTCTATCTACCGCTATCTGCGGGAGATCAAGAAGGGCTGAGCCGGTTTAATCTGGCCAAATTGGCAGCAAACGGGTCAGCCCTGACCCGTTTTTTACGCCCGTTTTAGCCTCTCTGTTTGGGCCATCCTTCGGGCTCATCTGCTATCATCACCCCCCTTTATTTTTCTATCTCTCTGAACGTGCTGGAGAAATCATGTCTCGACTCATCTATCTGCTGCGCCACGGCCAGACCCGATTCAATGCCGAGCAGCGTCTGCAGGGGCGTTGCAACTCCGATCTGACCGACAAGGGCGAGGCACAAGCCATCGCCATGGGGCGGCGCCTTGCTGCCGAACTGGCAGATCCCGCCCGCTGGACCGTCTACGCCAGTCCGCTCGGCCGTGCTCGCCAGACTGCGCTGCTGGTGTGCGAGCAACTGGGGTTGGCGGCAGAGCGCATCGTCTGGGACGACCGGTTAATGGAGCTCGGCATGGGAGAGTGGGAGAGCTGCCAGATCCCGGCGCTGCGTCTTGCCCACCCCGAGCTCGATACCGGCAAAGGGGACTGGTATCTGCAGGCACCGGGGGCCGAGAGCTTCGAGAGCATTCAGCGCCGGGCACACCAGTGGTTGCAGGATCCCGCCATCGCCGAGCGGGCCATCGTTATCTCCCACGGCCTGCTTGGTGCCATGTTGCGTGGCGTCTATGCCGATCTCGACTATGAGGCGACCTGGTCACAGGAGTTGCCGCAAGATGCCTTCTATAAGCTGCAGGATGGCCACATCACCCGCATTGCCTGCTAATTGCCGTGAGGTGGCACCATGGCATGGACCATGATTGCCACCTTCGGATGCCCATTTTTGCCGCAGTTCAACACATCAGAGCACCTTATCGCGGCAAGATGAGGTATCTTATGCCCCGATTTCATCCATTAAACGGATCCGAGACCCCATATGATCATCAAACCCAAGGTTCGCGGCTTTATCTGCACCACCACTCATCCGGTCGGTTGTGAAGCCAATGTTCGTCGCCAGATCGCTTATACCAAGGCCAAGGGCACCATCGAGAATGGTCCCAAGAAGGTGCTGGTGATCGGCGCTTCCACCGGTTATGGCCTGGCCTCCCGGATTGCGGCTGCCTTCGGTAGCGGCGCCGCCACCCTCGGCGTCTTCTTTGAAAAAGCGGGCACCGAGTCCAAGACCGGTACCGCTGGCTGGTACAACTCTGCCGCCTTCGACAAGGCCGCCAAAGAGGCGGGTCTCTACGCCAAGAGCGTCAACGGCGATGCCTTCTCCAACGAGTGCCGCGCCAAGGTGATCGAGCTTATCAAGCAGGATCTGGGTCAGATTGATCTGGTTGTCTACTCCCTGGCCTCTCCGGTGCGCAAGATGCCGGAAACCGGCGAAGTTGTGCGCTCTGCCCTCAAACCGATCGGCGAGGTCTACACCACCACCGCCATCGATACCAATAAGGACCAGATCATCACCGCCACCGTCGAGCCGGCGAACGAGGAAGAGATCCAGAACACCATCACAGTGATGGGCGGTCAGGATTGGGAGCTGTGGATGGCTGCCCTGCGTGATGCCGGTGTGCTGGCTGACGGCGCCAAGTCCGTGGCCTACTCCTACATCGGTACCGATCTGACCTGGCCAATCTACTGGCATGGCACTCTGGGCCGCGCCAAGGAAGATCTGGACCGCGCCGCCGCCGCCATCCGTAGCGATCTGGCTGCCAACGGCGGCACCGCTCACGTGGCCGTGCTCAAATCCGTGGTGACCCAGGCTTCTTCCGCCATTCCGGTGATGCCGCTCTATATCTCCATGGCCTTCAAGATTATGAAGGAGAAGGGCATTCACGAGGGCTGCATGGAGCAGGTGGATCGCATGATGCGCACCCGTCTCTACACCTCCGACATGGCGCTGGACGATCAGGCTCGCATCCGCATGGATGACTGGGAACTGCGCGAAGATGTGCAGCAGACCTGCCGCGACCTGTGGCCATCCATTACCAGCGAGAATCTTTCCGAGCTGACTGACTACACCGGCTACAAGCAGGAGTTCCTGCGCCTGTTCGGTTTCGGTCTGGATGAGGTCGATTACGATGCGGATGTAAATCCGGATGTGAAATTCGACGTGGTCGAGCTCTGAGTCTGACTCAAGTGAAAACAGGGCCCCGCGGGGCCCTGTTTTTTTGGCAAACATTCCGCTAATTTGCGGAATTTTATTATCAGCGATCACCTTTTTCCCATATCAAACCCGCTAGTCTTGCGCTGATCGGATCACAGACGGCATTGCCGAGGTACGGAAGCTATGACCACTCCAAACGAGGCGCCCAAGAAGCGCCAGCTCCCCACAGTTTATACCCTGCTTTTCATCATCATCGCCCTGATGGCCGCCCTCACCTGGGTGCTGCCAGCGGGCAAATATGACTATGTCACCGCCAAGACCCAGCAGCCGGTTGCAGCAGCGGCCGTGGCCGATTACAGCGGCGACGAGCGGCTGTTGCCGGTGCCTGGCAGCTACACCGAGTTACCCGCCCACCCGCAAGGAGTGTTCGAGGTGCTCAAGGCCCCCATTCAGGGCTTTCACAAGGCGGCCGACGTGGCGCTGTTCGTGCTCATCATCGGTGGTTTTCTCGCGGTGACCATGCAAAGCGGTGCGCTCGATGCCGGGGTGGGGGCCATTGTGCGCGGCTTTGCCGGGCGTGAGCGGCTGCTTATCCCGGTGCTGATCGCCCTGTTTGCCCTCGGCGGCTCCACCTTCGGCATGGCAGAGGAGACGGTGGCCTTCTGGGCGCTGATCGTGCCGGTGATGATGGCGGCGGGCTTCGATCGCATGGTGGCGGCGGGCATTATCCTGCTCGGCTCCGGGGTCGGGGTGCTCGCCTCCACCGTCAACCCGTTTGCCACCGGCATTGCCTCCGGTTTTGCCGGTATCCCCATCGGCGAGGGGATCGGTTTGCGGGTCATCCAGTGGCTGCTGCTGGTGATCTTCGCCTCCTGGTTCGTGATGCGCTACGCCAAGCAGGTGCAGCAGGACAAGTCCCGCTCCGTGCTGGCCGACATCGTCTATGACGACGAGTTTTCCCAGATGAAGAGCGGTAACCTCGCCTTCACCGGCAAGCAGAAGCTCACCATGCTGGTCTTCTTCGGCACCTTCCTGCTGATGATCTATGCGGTGGTGCCCTGGTCGGACTTGGGGATCGACGTGCTGCCCACCTTTGGTTGGTGGTTTGACGAGCTCTCTACTCTCTTCTTCAGTGCCTCCATCCTGATTGCGCTGATCAACCGGATGCCGGAGTCCAACTATGTGGCGACTTTCCTGAACGGCGCTCGAGATCTTATCGGGGTGGCACTGGTGGTAGCGGTGGCGCGTGGCATCTATGTGGTGATGGAGCAGGGCGTCATCATCGACACCATTTTGCATTGGGCTGAAGGGCTGGTGACCGGACTCTCCTCGTCGGTCTTCATCCTGATGGCCTATCTGGTGCACATTATCCTGAGTTTCTTCATCCCGTCTACCTCGGGGCTGGCGACCGTCTCCATGCCGCTGATGGGGCCGCTGGCGGACTTCTCCGGCATCTCCCGGGATCTGGTGATCACCGCCTATCAGTCCGCCTCCGGCTGGATCAACCTGTTTGCCCCCACCGCCGCTCATCTGGTGGCCGGTCTGGCGCTCGCCAAGATCCCCTACGATCGCTTCGTGCGCTGGGTGCTGCCCTTTATCATCGGCGTAGCCCTCATCACCATGGCGGTGCTGGTAGCCGGTGCCCTGCTGCACGGCTGATGGTGCGGATAGAAAACGACAGATAACAAAAAGGCTCCCGCGGGAGCCTTTTTCATGAGCCTTGCTTACTGCTTGTAGCCCTTGAGGAAGCGGGCGAGGCGGCCGATGGCATCCTCCAGCTCCTCTTCGCGGGGCAGGAACACCAGCCGGAAGTGATCCGGCGCCGGCCAGTTGAAGCCGGTGCCTTGCACCAGCAGCAGCTTCTCCTGCTGCAGCAGGTCGAACACCATCTTCTGGTCATCGCGGATGTCATACACCTTGGGGTCGAGGCGCGGGAACATGTAGAGCGCCCCCTTGGGTTTGACGCAGGAGACCCCGGGGATCTCGTTCAAGAGCTCCCACGCTTTGTCCCGCTGCTTGCGCAGGCGGCCGCCCGGCAGGATCAGCTCGTTGATGCTCTGGTAGCCGCCGAGCGCAGTCTGGATGGCGTGCTGCATCGGCACGTTGGCGCACAGTCGCATGGAGGCCAGCATCTCCAGCCCTTCAATGTAACCGCGGGCACGGCCTTTTGGACCGGTGATGACCATCCAGCCCTGACGGAAGCCGCAGGCGCGGTAGGCCTTGGAGAGGCCGTTGAAGGTCACCACCATCACATCGTCACACAGGGTGCAGACGCTGGTGTGGGAGATATCGTCGTAGAGGATCTTGTCGTAGATCTCGTCGGCGAAAATGATGAGGTTGTGCTGGCGGGCGATCTCGATCACTTCCAGCAGGAACTCGCTGCCGTAGACGGCACCGGTCGGATTGTTGGGGTTGATCAGCACCAGGCCGCGGGTGCGCGGGGTGATGCGGGCGCGGATATCGTCGAGATCCGGATACCAGTCAGCCCCTTCGTCGCAGCGATAGTGCACTGCATGGCCACCGGAGAGGGTGACGGCGGCGGTCCAGAGCGGGTAGTCGGGGGAGGGTACCAGCATCTCGTCGCCATTGTTGAGCAGCGCCTGCATCGCCATCACGATCAGCTCGCTGGCGCCATTGCCAATGTAGATGTCGTCGATATCGACCTTGCGCATCCCTTTTTGCTGGTAGTACTGCATCACCGCTTTACGGGCAGAGAAGAGCCCCTTGGAGTCGCAGTAGCCCTGGCTCAGCGGCATGTTGAGGATGACATCCTTGATGATCTCTTCCGGCGCATCAAAGCCGAACGGGGCCGGGTTGCCGATGTTGAGCTTGAGAATGCGGTGGCCTTCGTCTTCGAGACGGCGAGCCTCTTTATGCACCGGGCCGCGGATGTCATAGCAGACATCGTCGAGCTTGTGCGACTTGTCGATTGTGAACATGGTGAGTGTGATTCCTTCCCCACAGGGACGCGTTGGCGAAAAAGGCGATCTTTAGTATCAAATTTCTTTTCCCCTATTCTTCACAGAATTGAATGCTAGAACAATCCTCTTTTTAGAAGAATTCCCTGATTTTTAGCCCTAAAACAGGGTTGCTAGAACGTTAAATTCAGCACGATCTTTGGTGCTAACCAAGGTTAACTAGTGAAACATGGGGAACGAATTAACAAAGCTGCCTGACTGTGTTGCAATATCCGGATCCTGTGGCACGATTGGCTTGTGTAAAAAATCGTCTTCGTCCCCCTTTTCGATGAGTTGAATGGCACTCATGGTGTCATCTTTATGTGGTTCGCTCATCGGTGTTCACTTCTGCGAGGTTTTCCCATGCAAGCACCCGTTCCAGGCCGCTATCGCCACTTCAAGGGGGGTTACTATCAAGTGCTTGCCCTGGCTCTGCATACCGAAACCCAGGAGCAGCTGGTCATTTATCAATCCGAGCAGGATGGTCAGGTCTATGCCCGTCCCGTCGCCATGTTTATGGAGTGGATTGAGCATCAGGGGCAGGTTGTCAGCCGTTTTGCCCCTGCAGGAGACTGACCACGCCTCCGTTTATATCGTTCAAGGGATGAGCACTCGAGCTAAACGGTGTCACAAGTTGTCGCATGACGCTCTTGGGTATGAGATGTGCAGCCAGCTGTCTTAATGATAAATCCCTTATCTAATCAACTAATTGTGACGAATGTCACATTGAGTGAGCCCCGCCTGCCGGGTTCGCAATCTGGACTCACACTCCCATAATGCTGCGCTTGTTCAAGCATGGGCCCTTCTCGGGTCTTGTTCGGTGTTATCTCAAATGGGAGAAATAATGTGAAACCTGTTGCTGCTGAGTTTATGGGCACTTTCTGGCTGGTATTGGGCGGATGCGGCAGTGCCGTGCTGGCTGCAGCCTTCCCTCACGTCGGGATTGGTCTGCTGGGGGTCTCGCTGGCTTTCGGTCTGACCGTGCTGACCATGGCGTTTGCCATCGGCCATATCTCCGGTTGCCACCTCAATCCGGCCGTGACCGTCGGTCTGTGGGCGGGTGGTCGTTTTCCGGCATCCGGTGTACTGCCTTATATTGTGGCGCAAGTGCTGGGTGGCATTGCCGCCGCTGCCGTGCTTTACGTGATTGCCAGCGGTCAGGCCGGGTTTGATCTCTCTGCCGGTTTTGCTTCCAACGGCTACGGTGAGCACTCTCCGGGTGGTTACAGTCTGACTGCTGCACTCGTATGCGAAATGGTGATGACCGGTTTCTTCCTGTTCGTCATCATGGGGGCCACCGATAGCCGTGCGCCTGCCGGTTTCGCGCCGATCGCCATCGGTCTGTGCCTGACCCTGATCCACCTCATCAGCATTCCGGTGACCAATACCTCGGTCAACCCGGCCCGCAGTACCGGTGTTGCGCTGTTTGTCGGTGACTGGGCTATCAGCCAGCTGTGGCTGTTCTGGGTTGCCCCGATTGTCGGTGCCATTCTGGGTGCGCTGGCTTATCGCCTGGTGGCGACTGAGCAGAAGTAATCATTTGCGAAACAAAGTGTGGTATCGACACGCCTGCGGGCGTGTTTTTTGTTTCTGTAGGGGCAAGAAAAGAGCATTAACTGAGGCTAACCTCAGAGCCCTTTGGCCTGCAGCATCTCTTTGTAGCGCAGGTGGAGGAGCTGGACGCGCTCCACATAGGCACGGGTTTCCGCATAGGGCGGGATACCGCCATGTTTTTGTACGGCGCCTGCGCCGGCGTTGTAGGCCGCGGTCGCCAGCGCCACGTTGCCATCATATTGCTTGAGCAGTCCCGCCAGGTATTTCACCCCGCCGAAGATATTCTGCTCCGCCAGCAAAGCATTGCCGACCCCCAACTCCCGCGCTGTGGCGGGCATCAGCTGGGTCAGACCCATCGCCCCCTTGCGGGAGACCGCCAGCGGATTGAAAGCGGATTCCGCATGGATCAGCGCCCGGATCAGCGCCGGCTCAACCTGATAGGTTTTGGCAGCCGCCTTGATGGTGCTGGCATAGTCATAGAGAAACAGCCCTGTAGTCTGCCAGTTGACGCTGGATTTGGGATCGCAGGCGAAGCAGTCGTTGAACAGCAACAGCTCGTAATGGCCCTGTTCGGGTACCATATCGGAGTAGCGAACCACCCCGTTTCGCTGCACCGATTTATAGACCTGGATCTGCTTCTTGCCGTTGGTGGCGACTGCCGCTGTTTGAGCGGTGTCGGGTTGTGAGGCGGGAGTGGCATCTTTGCTCGGACGCAAGGGGGAGGGCGCGGCGGTCAGGAAGATCACCTCCGCGGGAGGGGGAGTCTGGCTCCATCCGTTCAGGGGGATCAACAACATATGGCCTGCCAGCATCCATGCTTTCAACCCTAATACTCCTTCTTGTGATGACCATGTTGAGTAAAGCATCATGACGAGGGCAGAACAAGCGGCCAACAGGGGGCAAATGATCCGATTCGGTGACCGGGATCAAAGTATCCGCCGCAATAAAGGATTGTCATCATAAAGTACGGTTTTGGCAGTCGTGCGGTGGGTCATGGCCTCTTCCACCGGGTAAGCAAGCTGCCCACGACGTCCGCTTTTTTGTTGACGAAAGGCATGCTATCGTGCTGGCGTCATGTGGTCGGATTAGCGCACCGTATCTGGCACTAATAACTGATTATCAAAGGATTTGTCTGTGACAAGCAAGCTGGCGATGGAACTCACTTTCGAAGAGTACTGCGACGCCGACCTCTCCCTTATCAGGGACTATTACGAGACGACGTTTTCCCACTATGTGCCGGATCTGGCCGAGCGGATCTTTGTCGTGCGTGATGCTCACTGGCTGGTGGGGGCGGTACGGTTGCGGGACGAGGAGGAGTTTTACCATCTGTGCGGCTTTCGCCTGTTGCCCCACTACCAGTCGCTGGGATTGGGGTCACGGCTGCTGCAGCACGCCTGTCACGGTCTGTTGGACAAACCTGTGGTCTGTCAGGCGCTGCCCTTCGAGAAGCCTTTCTATCTCAAGGCCGGGTTTGCCGATATGCCCCTCAATCAATTGAGCGGGTCGCTTTTCTCCCTCTACGAGCGGCAGCAGCAGCAGGGTTATCAGGTGGAGCTGCTGGTACGGGATACCACCCAGCCCCTCCTGAATTGAGCGGTTTAGCGCGGTTTGGTCAGCAGGTGGATCTTGCCCGGTGACAGCTCCAGCCCCAGCAGATTCTCCTTCAGCCACGCCTGATCCGGGTCCTTGTCATTGAGTTTGTAGACCGGTTTGGTCTCGAGCCGCTTCTCCATGCTCTGCAGCAGCATGTTGAGCATCAGCCCGAACTTCTTCTCGGCCGCCTCCGGCTCCAGCTTGTACTCCACCAGCTTCATGTTATCGAGAAACAGCGCGCTCTGGCTCTTGTCATAGCGGGGTCTCGCCTCATAGGTCATCTGCAGGCGGGCGTCATATTCGGTATTGTCTGGCAGGGCGATTTTGAGCTTGCCCTTGCCATAGACCCGGGCGGTATCGGGGCGTTGGCGACCGATTTGGACGTCGCTCTGCTCAAGCGTCACATGGGCCTTGATGATGCCCGGCAGCTCCAGCTGTTTGTCGACTTGCACCTGAGATTGCAGGTACTGGTTTATCTGTTGCTCATTGATGTCATATGAGCCTTGGCCTAGCATGGCCAGGCTGAGCAGCATAGATTGCAGGATCATGCGTGCGACCTGATAGAATGGATTTGCCTTACAGCATACCATCCCGGCCGGTTGGGGTCTGCCCACCGCGCTGTTTGTCGATTAGAAGGAGTCCCCGTTGTTTAACGGTCTGGAACACGATCTTCAACTGCTGTTTTCCCGTTTTCTGGGTTGGCTGCTACTGCTTTTTCATACCGCGATTGTCACCGGTGTGTCGTTTCGGGTGGTGATGAAACGCCGTCCCATCGGGGTGTCGCTGGCCTGGCTGGCGCTGATCTATGCCATTCCGTTTGCCGGGGTTGGCTTCTATGTGCTGTTTGGTGAAATAAAGCTGGGGCGCCGCCGTGCCGAGCGCGCCCAGGCCATGTATCGCCCTTATTCCATCTGGATCCGCCAACTGGCCCGTCTGTTCCCGCAGCACTGCTGCGAAGTGGGCGCCAAGGCACAGCCGCTGCACGATCTCATCCAGGGACGGCTCGCCATGCCGATGCTCTCCGGCAACCGCATGACCTTGCTCAACAAGCCGGACTGGATCTTGCGCGAGATTGCCCAGGATATCCGTCGCTCGACGCTCTCCTGCTATCTGGAGTTCTACATCTGGCATCCGGGCGGCGATGCCGACGAGGTGTGCGAGGCGCTGATTGAAGTGGCGCAACGCGGCGTGGATTGTCGCTTGCTGCTCGATTCGGTGGGCAGCAAACAGTTCTTCCGCTCCCACTGGCCCAAAAAGCTGCGCAAGGCGGGGGTCAAGCTGGTGGAGGTGCTGCCGGTCGGCGCCTGGCGCATTCTGTTCCAGCGTCAGGATCTGCGGATGCACCGCAAGCTGGTGGTGATCGATGACAGGGTGGGTTACACCGGCTCCATGAACATGGTGGATCCCCGCTTCTTCAAACAGGATGCCGGGGTCGGCCAGTGGGTCGACATCATGATCCGGGTGCAGGGCCCCATGGTGCCGTTGATGTGGTCGATCTTCGTCTGGGATTGGGAGATGGAGACCGGCGAGCGGCTGCTCGACAGTCTGCAGCATGAGCCGGAGGCCTGGCCCCAGACCAACTACCGTGCCCAGCTGATCCCGTCCGGCCCCTTCGTCGGCGGCGACTGCATCCAGCAGAGCCTGCTGCTGGCCATCTATCAGGCGCGCAGCCATCTGGTGCTGACGACCCCTTACTTTGTACCCGACGATCCGCTGGCGGCTGCACTCAGCTCGGCAGCGGCGCGCGGGGTGCAGGTGCAGCTGGTGTTGCCGGCACGCAACGACTCCATCATGGCCAATTACGCCTGCAACGCCTTTATGGAGGAGCTGCTGGCGGCCGGGGTGGAGATCTACCGCTACGATGCCGGTCTGCTCCATACCAAGAGCGTGCTGGTGGATGATGACTTCGCGCTGGTGGGGACGGTCAATCTGGATCGGCGCAGCCTCTGGCTCAATTTCGAGGTGACCCTGCTGGTGGATAACCCCTCGTTCGTGGCCCAGATGACCCGGCTGGTACAGGGCTATATGGCGGAAGCCACCCCGATGACCCTGGCCCAATGGCAGGCCCGCCCCTGGTACAAGAAGGCGATGGAGAACATCTTCTATCTCTTCAGCCCCTTGCTGTGATGTTGTGGCGAGCCGCAAGAAAGTGGACTCGCCATCTGATTGGACTTGCCTAGCCCCGAGTCCGCCCCGTAGAGTGCAGTGACAACTCCCTGGAGACACATGGATATATGAAAAAGATAGTGGCCCTCGCCGTGGGTGCGGCACTGGTAGGTGGTGGTCTGGCTGCGTGCTGGTACACGGGCAACAGCTTCGACAACATCATGGCGGAGCAGATCGCCAAGGTAGAGCAAGAGACTGGCATCGACATGCAGTGGCAGCCGGGCAGCAGCAACCTCTTCACCCGTGACGGGATCCTGAAGGTCGTGGTGACGCCGGAGGAGCTGGCTGCCATCGACAGCGAGCTGGAGGGCAGTCAGCCCATCGAGTTGCAACTGGTGGTCAAGAGCCAGATCCTGCCGCTCTACATCAAGAGCCACTTCCTGCTCGATACCCATAATGGCACTCTGGCGCCAGTCTTTACCGCACTGGGCATGGAGCAGTGGGAACTCGGTCTGGAGTCGGTCACCAGTCTCTGGACCCAGGGTAACAGCAGCCGTTTCTGGGCCAATGAATTCAAGATCAAACAGGGGCTGGACGAGTTCAGCTTCCTGCCCCTGAGCGGCGAGTTCCACGGCAATCTGGAGGGGAATGGTCACCTCACCATGACCTGGCAGGGGATGACGGTTCACGAAGAGCAGAGCAAGATGGACTTGGTGCTGGCCGATCTGAAAGGGAGTGCCGACATTGCCGAGATCAGCGGTGTGCTCCTCTCGCCCCAGAGCGAGATGACCCTCTCGGCCCTCACGGTACAACTGCCTGACAGCGTCAAGGTCGCCCTGCAGGGGATGACCACCGAGACTCAGTTGACCGGCGATGATGCCCAGACCCTCTCCAGCAGTTATCAGATGAAAATTGCCAAGCTGGATCTGGAGAACGAGACCGACACCCTGGCGGTGACCGACAGCAAGTTGGCGCTCAACCTCAACGGTCTGGATCTGGAAGGGTATCAGGGGCTGCAGGCCGCCGGTGGCAAGGGAGTTGAAGATGCCGCTATCCAGCTGGCGCTGGACAAGATGCTCAAACGTGGCGCGACCCTTGAACTGGCCGATCTCAGCGCCAAGCTCAACGGTGAGGCGGTGACCATGAAGGGGGACGTGAAGCTGGCCTCTACCTCGCTGGAGCTGCTGTTCAACAGCGACGCGGGGATGCAGGCCCTCTCCGGCGTGCTGCATGCCAGCCTCAGCGACAAGCTGGGCAAAGCGGTGCCGCAACTGGCCCCCATGCTCGATCAGCTGACCCTGATGGGTTATCTGAAGGCCGACAAGCAAGCGCTGACCTCCGAGTTGAAGCTGGAGAAGGGCGCGGTGACGGTAAACGATCTGCCGCTCTGACACTCGGCGCAGAAACAACAACGGCTCCCGCGGGAGCCGTTGTTGTTTCTGGCGTTTGCATACGAGCCATGTGGGCGGATTACTTGAAGACCACCGTCTTGTTGCCGTAGACGAACACCCGTTCGTTCAGTACCAGCTCCAGCGCGCGGCTCAGCACCGATTTCTCCACATCCCGACCCGCCTTGGCCATGTCGTCCGCACTGAAGGCGTGACCGACGTGGATCACGTCCTGTTCGACAATGGGGCCTTCATCCAGATCGTCGGTCACGAAGTGGGCGGTGGCGCCGATCAGCTTGACGCCGCGATCAAACGCCTGCCGGTAGGGGCGGGCACCGATGAAGGCGGGCAGGAAGGAGTGGTGGATGTTGAGGATCTTGCGCGGGTAGGCCTCGACGAAGCTCGGGGTCAGCACCCGCATGTACTTGGCCAGGATCACATAGTCAGGCTCATAGCTGTCGATGATGGCGCGTACCTGCTCTTCATGTTCGGTCCGGCTCAGATCCTCGTGACTGACGGTGTGGAACGGGATATCGAACTTGCCGGTGAGCTCGGCCAGGGTGTCGTAGTTGCCGATCACCGCGACGATATCCATATCCAGCGCGCCCGCGTAGTTCTTCATCAGAATATCGCCGAGGCAGTGGGTCTCCTTGGTAACCAGGATGACGATACGCTTCTTGCCCGCCTTGACCAGACGACGCTGGGCGCCGGTGGGCAGGGCATCATCGAGGTCGGCCAGCAGGGTCTCGTCGTTGAAGCGCCCCTCCAGCTCGGTACGCATGAAGAAGCGACCATTCTCGTGATCCACAAACTCATCGTTCTTGATGATGTTGAGCTGGTGCTTGTAGCAGATGTTGGTGATCTTGGCGATGAGCCCTTTGGCATCAGGGCAATCCGTGAGCAGTATTTTCTTTTCCATCTCTGTCATTTTCCGTTTGTGGTGTTGGCGCTGCTGTCTGCGCCGGCAGCGTTGTTCAGGCTCTTTTTCAGGCTCTGTTTTTTGGTTTCGGGAACTATGCCATAAACCGATCCGCGCCATAAAGAAATTCGCCAGTCATGGCCTCGCACGCTGGCGAGCAGGCCGCAGAGCGGGATCTCGTGCGCAATGTTGAAACGCTTTTCAGCCTGCGGGGGATTTTGGCTGGTATCTGCAACCGTTTTTCTTTAGGCTGTCTGCGCTTATTCTCAGGGCGGGGTGCAATTCCCCACCGGCGGTATCCCGATTGACTCGGGGAGCCCGCGAGCGCCCGACTTGGCTGATTGCCGGGTCGGGGTCAGCAGATCCGGTGAGATGCCGGAGCCGACGGTCATAGTCCGGATGAAAGAGGATAAGACAGACCTTGCCGTGTTGGCCCTTGTGGGCTGGCCGCTGCATGCCCGTCTCTGTCTGCCTTTCCATGCCCTGATTCTGGTCCTTGTCTTGTTTAGGAGTTTTACCATGAATCAGTCTCTACTCAGTGAATTCGGTGATCCCGTTGCCCGTGTCGAAGCGGCCCTGTCTGCCTTGCGTGCCGGAGGCGGCGTGCTGGTGGCCGACGATGAAGATCGGGAGAACGAGGGCGACCTCATTTTCGCCGCTGAATCCATGACCAATGAACAGATGGCGCTGATGATCCGCGAGTGCTCCGGCATCGTCTGCCTCTGCCTGCCCGACGAGCGGGTTCGCCAGCTCGAACTGCCGATGATGGTGGAGGCCAACTCCAGCCACTACCAGACCGCCTTTACCGTGACCATCGAAGCGGCGCAGGGGGTCACGACCGGTGTCTCGGCGGCTGATCGCATCACCACCATCCGTGCAGCTATCGCTGATGGCGCCAAACCGGGTGATCTGCACCGCCCGGGTCATGTTTTCCCGTTGCGTGCGCGAACCGGTGGGGTGCTTACCCGCCGTGGTCATACTGAAGCGACGGTCGATCTGATGCAGCTGGCTGGCCTCAAACCGTTTGGTGTGTTGTGTGAATTGACCAAAGAAGATGGCTCGATGGCGCGTCTGCCAGACCTTGTTGCGTTCGGTCGCAAGCACCGGATGCCGGTGCTGACCATCGAGGATCTGGTGCAATATCGTCAATTGTTGTCAGAACGTACAGCCTGAGCCTCATACGAAATTGTAATAAGGCAAAAATTTGGTTAACCTTTGTCCGTGCCCCCACCACACGGCACTCATTTTTTAGACGAATCTGGACAAAAACTGTTCATTCAAAAAAAAATGAGGGTTTTAATGCATTTATCTGTGGTGGGGACTATGCAAAGTAGGATTTTTTTGTGCCATAATCACGCCGCTTGCTAAACGTCTGGCGAGTTCAAGGGAGCTTTAAAAATGAAAAAATTGTTGTTGGTAGGTGTTGTTGGTCTGTCCGCTCTGCTGGGCGGTTGTGCAAACACCAGCGAACTGGAAACTTCCGTTCAGAATCTGTCTAACAAAGTTGACCAACTGGCTCAAGATGTTAGCGCAGTTCGTGCTGATCAGTCCAAAATCGCTGCTGATGTTGCCGAAGCCAAGCAAGAAGCTATGCGTGCTAACCAGCGCATCGACAACATGGCTACTTCCTACAAGAAGTAATCCATGCGAAAAAAATGGCGCAGTTTTGCGCCATTTTTTTTTGCCTGAAATTCACCGTATCTCCACTATTCCCACAGCACCTTCTTCGTACTTGACTCATGAGGTAATGCCGGTCTCCCGACACTCCCCCATCATTACCAGCCAGTTCGATTCCGATCAGTAGAGCAGACTATAGAGTTTGCGACGGTAGCTCTGTGCCGCCGGAGTGCTGCCCATGGTCGCCAGAATATCGAGATAGGTCTTTCTGGCATCGCCGAATGCCAAATCCCGCTTGAGGATCTCCAGCAGCAGTCCCAACGCCTCTTCCTGACGACCAGCTTGGTTGTATTGCACCGCCAGTTCCTGAGTCAGGGCAAAATCATCAGGCTGTTCTGCATGACGGGCTTCCAGCGCGCGCAGCTCCGGGCTGTCTGCCGCTTGCAGGGCCAGCGCCAGCCGTGAGCTCAGGGTATGGAAGTGACCATCCTGCGCCGCCATCGGGATGGTGCCGAGGCGCTCCTGCGCTTCATCCAGCAGGTTGAGGTCGAGCGCAGCTTGAATGAGCCACAGGCTGATGTCGTGACGTTCAGGAGCCAGCAGGTGTGCCTTGGTCAGATGGGCATAGGCGATGCTGGGCTGCTCGTCAGCCAGCGCCTGTTGCCCCTTGGCCAGCAACTCTTCCTCTTCTTTGGGGGCGAAGGCGGCGAAATACTGGCGCAGGGTGGCTTCATCCTGCGGTCCTTCGATGATCCCCTGTTCGTCAGGGCGACCCTGATGGAACAGCACCAATGCGGGCAGGGCGCGCAGGCCGAGCTGACTGGCCAGCGGCTGCAACTGGGGATCGTTCATATCCACCTTGGCCAGGGTGACCTGCTCATTGGCGGGCCCAACCAGTGATTCGATCAGCGGTGTCATCCCCTGGCACTCCGGCATCTGCGGAGCATGGAAATAGATGACTACCGGCTTCTTCATGGACGCATCGATAAGTTCAGCGTGAAAATTCTGGGGAGTAATGTCGACGATCATGAGTTGGACTCTTCAGAAAGGGTGTTAAGTAACATGGGGTTAAGCGAGTTGCAATTCAAGCGCTCATCCAGCCGGTAAAAGGTCACGGGGGCTGCCGTTGCCGCGAGACTGAGCCAGCCGCTGGCAAAGGGCCAATCCTGTACCTGATAAGGGGTGTCATCGAGCCGGTTGTCGAGTCGCCATCCTTCCTCCGGGAGAAACCGCACCTTCTCCAGTCCCGCCGCTATGCCGCCACCGTGGGCTTTCAGTACCGCCTCCTTGCGTGACCAGAGCCGGTAGAAGGCGCTCTCCTGCTCTTGGGAAGGCAGTGCGCAGAGCCACTCATATTCACTCTGTGCATAAAACCGGCGGGCCAGGGGGAGGGGATGATGCCGCCGTTTGCCCAGCTCGATATCCACCCCAAGCGGCCCCTGCGGGCAGAGCGCCAACACCAGCCAGCTGCCACTGTGGCTCAGATTGAACTGCCAAGCATCATCATGCAGTCGGGGCTTGCCGTGGGGGCCGTTGCAAAATTGCAGACTGGCTGCAGGTTGTTGCAGCCGCTCGGCCAATAGCTGGCGCAACAGGGCGCGGCTCACCAGATATTCCTGACGCCGTTCAGGATGGGTCATGGCTTGCCAGATATGCTGCTCATCGGTTGACAGCCATTCAGGCAATTGAGCAAGCAGCTCCTGGCATACCCTGGCCGGTTTTAACAAAAAAAGATCGGTTTCGATCATGATTTTTCACTTTAAAAAGGTGCTGAAGCAGGGATAAAAGCCAGTTATCTAGGAGGCCCAAGGCTCTTTTTGCGATTGTATATTGTTTGGGCATGATCACATTAATTATGAAAAATCGTGCATTTCCTTGCAAAAATGTGAGCTTGATAGGGATTTTCACTTGCCTCGATAGAATTCTTGGATATAGTCGGGTGCTGTTGCCTTATAAATTGCCCTTTGGGGCCGTATTTTAACAAGATTTACTATTTAGCGGGGATAAAGGATTGCGCCACCTGATGCTACTGCTGGTCGCGCTCGGAATGGTGGGTTGTGCCTCGGCACCCCAACCCGAGGTCGCGAGCAAGATCGAAGTTTCCATGGTTGAACCTGTCATCGAACCGGAAGCTTCCCAGACACCCGATGTGAATGAAATCCTGACTGTATATAAAGAGTGGCGTGGTGTTCCGTACCGTATGGGTGGCAGCAGCCAGCGCGGTATCGACTGTTCTGCCTTTGCCCGTGAAGTGTTCCGCAATGCCGTCGGTATCGAATTACCCCGCGATACCCGCTCCCAAGTCCATGAAGGGACGCGCGTTTCCAAGCAGGATCTGGTCGAGGGTGACCTGGTCTTCTTCAAAATCAATCGTCGTCTCAACCACGTTGGTATCTATGTCGGCAATGGTGAATTCATCCACGCCTCGACTCGCGCCGGTGTGACGCGCTCCAAGCTGGATAGCCAATATTGGCGCAACAAGTTCTGGCAAGCTCGCCGGATCGATATCTGAGTCAGGCTGGACAAACGGCTCGCAGTACGGACTGTTTTTCCAACCTCACTTGAACCGGGCTCGATAGCCCGGTTTTTTATTGCCGTCGTTTAGACTTTCCCGAGTCAAATCACTATAGTGTGGGCCCGTTTTCTTCGGCAGGCTCAGCATGAAACCCCGCATCCCATCAGCCGGTGGCCCCAAGTCGGGCGACCGTAAATCCGGACTTCACTCCCGTAATCGCCATCAGACTGGTTACGACTTTGAGGCGCTTTGCCTGCGAACTCCCGAATTGGCCGCTCATGTCTTTATCAATGACTACGGTACCCGCACCATCGATTTTGCCGATCCCGATGCAGTGAAGACTCTCAATCGCGCCCTGCTGGCCCATCACTACGGGATTGCCCACTGGGACTTGCCTGCCGGTTACCTCTGCCCGCCTATCCCGGGACGGGTGGACTACCTGCACTGGGCGGCCGACCTGCTGACCGAGAGCGCAGGCCAGCTCCCTACCGGCAAGGGGGTGAGGGTGCTGGATATCGGGGTGGGGGCAAACTGCATCTATCCGCTGCTCGGCTGCCGCGAATATGGCTGGCGTTTTGTGGGATCGGATATCGATCCGGTCTCGGTCAAGGCGGCCACTTTGCTGGCCAAGAGCAATGGACTCGGCAACCAGATTGAGTGTCGTCTGCAGTGTAACCCCAACCATGTGTTTCGCGGCATCATAGGGCCAAAGGAGCGCTTCGCCCTGACGCTGTGCAATCCGCCGTTCCATGCGTCGCTGGAAGAGGCGAGCAAGGGGACGGAGCGCAAGCTGCGCAATCTGGGCAAGGAGGTGACAGGCGCTCCTGTGCTCAACTTCGGCGGCCAGAAGGCCGAGCTCTGGTGCGAAGGGGGCGAGTCGGCGTTTCTGGCCAACATGATTGCCCAGAGCAAGGAGTGTGCTACTCAGTGCCTCTGGTTCAGCTCGCTGGTGTCGAAAAAAGAGAACCTGCCGGGGGCGAAAAAGGCGTTGAGCCGGGTGGGGGCGCGTCAGGTACGGGTGATCGACATGGCGCAGGGCAACAAGGTGAGCCGGATCCTCGCCTGGTCCTTCCTGGATGAAGAGGGATTGCGTAACAGTTGGTCGGGCGTGCGCTGACTTCCCACCATAAGGCCCGATGAGGGCCTTTTTTCATGATGAGCACCGCGAATTTCCCCTGCTGGCGGCATCTTTGGCAATCGATTTCCTCATTGGCAGATCGTGCTGGTTTACATGGTGTAAGTAGTTACTTCCGCCTTGGTACAGGTGTACGCCGAGATTTTTTTGCACTTACAGCTGAAACTTTAATAAAATAGGACTGGTTAGACCTCTTTACAGGCATTGAATCAAATAGGGATCGGTAGATGAAAGTTGTCGATTTTCTGAAGCGCAAGCGCGAAATTCTGGCGCAGCACCCCTTTGAGCTCAAGGATTGGCTCTCCCCGGCGATCCGCGACTACTGGCGTGAGTTTCAGCAAAAGGCACATCTTCACCCTTTGCTGGGGCGTGTGCTGGACTTGCAAGCCGAGTCCCAGAGCGAGCAGCAACAGGATGCAGCAACCGTGGCACAAGTAGCCAACGGTCAGCCTGCCGTGGCTCAGGAACCCGCTGTTGAGCTGGGGGCCGAGGCGGCCGAGCTCTATGCCGCCCTGCAGGCCCGCATTGGTGAAGAGACCCATGTCGGCGAGTGGCTGCACGTCAGCCAGCAGATGATCGATCAGTTTGCTGCCGTGACCGGGGATCATCAGTGGATCCACACCGATCCGGAGCGTGCGGCCGCAGAGTCGCCTTTCAAGACCACCATCGCCCACGGCTTCCTGACCCTGGCGCTGCTGCCGCAGTTGACCGGCTCGGTCGATGAGGCCACCCCCGAGTTCCCGACCGCCCGCATGGTGGTGAACTTCGGGCTGGATCAGGTACGTTTCCCGTACCCCATCAAGGTGGAGAGCAACATCCGCGCCCGCACCAAGCTGGCCCGGGTCACCCCCATCAAGGGTGGGCTGGAGTTGCTCAAAGAGATCAAGGTTGAGATCGAAGGGATCCGCCGCCCGGGTTGCGTCATCGAGTCGGTGACCCGCATCTACTTCTGAGCTCTCTCATCGGCATGAGTGGTGAAACGGGCCCGCTGTCGTGTGCAACGAACAGCGGGCCCGTTTTTTTGCCTGTTTGTTGCAAGGGTTGAGGCGTCAGCCATCGCGCGCCGACCCCAGCTTGATATGACTCACAAAACGGTGCGCCGTGCAGTTAGCCAGCTCTCATTTTGGCGAGTTGGCCGCGTGAGGCGATAGCATGTTATGCCACTATTGGCTTCTTACTCCCGATCCTGGAGACAATAGTGCCCATCAATAACAAGATTATTCTGCCACTGCTGCTGAGCCTCACCATCCTGCTGATCCCGACCCACTGGATCCCGCTGGAGGGGATCACCGTCATCGAGCAGCGGGTCGTGGCCATTTTCGTGCTGGCCGCCCTCTGCTGGATCCTGGAGCCCATCCCTATCTTCGCCACCTCGGTGCTGATCATCGTGCTGGAGCTGCTGCTGCTCTCCGACAAGGGGCTCTGGTTCATGACTGCCGACAAGGCAGAGCCGGGCTTTGGTGAGCTGCTCAAGTCCACCGAGGTGATGGCGACCTTTGCCTCGCCGGTCATCATGCTGTTTCTCGGCGGTTTTTTCCTCGCCATTGCGGCGACCAAATACCATCTGGACGTCAATCTGGCGCGGGTGTTGCTGCGCCCGTTCGGTCAGGATCCCCGGATCGTCATGCTGGGGCTGATGTTGATCACCGCCACCTTCTCCATGTTTATGAGCAATACCGCCACCACCGCCATGATGCTGGCCATCCTTACCCCGGTGCTGGCGGCGTTCCCCGACAAGGACCCGGCCAAAATCGGCTTTGTGCTGGCCATTCCGCTGGCGGCCAACCTCGGCGGGATCGGCACTCCCATCGGCACTCCGCCCAACGCAGTGGCCCTCAAATACCTGACCGGCGAGCATGCCATCTCGTTCGGTCAGTGGATGGGATTTGCGGTGCCCTTTGTGGTATTGCTGTTGCTGCTTGGCTGGTTCCTGCTGGGGCGCTTCTTCCCGAGCACCCTCAAGCGGATGGATCTCAAGATTGAGGGGCGCTTTATGCAGACCCCTCGCGCCTGGGTGGTCTACCTCACCTTTATCACCACCATAGTGCTCTGGCTACTGGGGGATCTGCACGGCATGAGCTCCTACGTGGTCGCCATGATCCCGGTAGCGGTGTTCCTGACCACCGGCATCATCACCAAGGACGATCTGCACAAGATCTCCCTCGATGTACTCTGGCTGGTCTCGGGCGGTATCGCGCTGGGGCTGGCGCTGGAGGACTCCGGGTTGGCCGAGCGGCTCATCACCCATATTCCGTTCCACGAGTACTCCACGCTGGCGGTACTGGTCGGCGCCTGTCTGCTGGCAGTGGTGATGGCCAACTTCATGTCCAATACCGCGACCGCCAACCTGCTGCTGCCACTGGTGGCGGCACTGGCGGTCAGCATGCCGGAGCTGGCCGAGTGGGGCGGCAGTCATACCCTGATCCTGGCGGTTACCATTTCGGTTTCGCTTGGAATGTCGCTGCCCATCAGTACCCCGCCCAATGCGCTGGCCCACGCCACCGGTCTGGTGGAGAGTCACCAGATGGTGCGCATCGGTGTCATCATGGGGCTGGTCGGCACCCTGCTGGCGATGGTATGGATCTACCAGATTGCCGCTTGGGGGCTGATCTAGCGAGCCTGTTCGCCTAAAGCAAAGAGGAGCCGATTTGGCTCCTCTTTGCGTGTTGGGGATCCGAGGCTAGAAACTGGCGCCAAGGCTGAGCAGGTGTCTTAATTCGCTCTCCCGGGGTTCCGGGCTGCCTGTGTCGACAAGGATGTCAGCATCTTCCCAATCCAGCTCACTCGACCAGGAGAGGCGCAGATGGTCGTTGAAGTAGTAGCGCAATCCTATGCTGCCTTTCAGATCCTGATTACGGGTGAAATAGGGGGAGGCTTGTGCCAGATATTTCAGATAGCGCCCCTGGCTGAACAGCTCCATTTTCTCCTGCCAGAGGGAGAAAGGTTGGCGATAATCCCAGTTAAAACCGGCGAAGGGGTAGTCAATGACCCGTTCACCCAGAAAAATCTTGGGAACCTCGCTATCTTCACGGAAGTAGAGTCGGCTTAATCCCCCTTGGGCCATCAGCTCCAGTCGGCGGCGTTTGTCGTTCCAGAAGCGGTAGCCAGGCCCCGAGCCATAGTCCATATAGAGATAGCGATCTTTATCCAGCATGTCATATTCGGCATCGAGTGAGGTGCGCAAGAACCACTGTTGGTTGAAGAAGTAGTCCAGCGTAGGGTTGAGCTGATAATCATGGCTGTCGGTGACGTTGTCAGCGGTCTCATAGGTATATTCACCGGAGAAGCTGTAACGCCAGTCCAGATTGGCCAGCTCGCTTTTCCACTTGAGGTTGACGTTGTTGGTCTGCTTGTCATTCTGTTTGAGTTTGACATTGAGATCGCCGCTGCCGGTCCAGAGCCAGGCGTTGCGTTCATCCTGGTCATCCTCGAACAGCTTGAGCCCACCCTTTGCCGTTGCCTTGGGTTTGTCCTCTTTATCGATGCGCCAGCGTTTGATGGCCTCCCGCTGGACGGTGACTGCGCCACTGTAGGGCAGGGCGATGCGCACCGACTGTTCGGTCACCTCCTCGATGTTACCGGTCAGACGATCGCCATTGTTCATCCAGAGAATGTCCTTGGCCCACAAGGAGTGACAGGCCAACAGGAGTAGGAGGGGCAGGAATTTCATGAGGTAAGGTGACTCCGGTGCGACTAGGGCGCTGGTGACTTAGCCACTGACAAGTTGGCTGCTGATGGGGCGGGGCAGGCCGTTTTTGCTCTCCAGCGCCGCCGTCACCTCATCCTGCATCACGTCAGGTGCACTGATAAAGCTCTCTATGGCCGGAGATAGCACCAGCGGGGCGCCATTTTCAAGCTCCTCTTCGGTGCGGGAGAGCGGGGAGTGTACCTCCAGCCAGCGCCGACCATCCGGTTCGATGGCGACCTTGACCGGTTGATTGATGACCCGTACCGGCGTGCCGATCGGCACAATCTTGAACAGGGCCTCAATATCGTCAGGTCGCAGCCGGATGCAGCCTGCACTTACCCGCAGGCCAACGCCAAAATCCTTGTTGGTGCCGTGGATCAGGTAGTCGCGTTTGCCATAGCCAAGGCGCATGGCGAACTTGCCGAGGGGATTCTCCGGGCCGGGGGGCACCACGGCGGGCAGGGTGATCCCTTTTTGCTCCAGCCAGGATTTGCGCACCATGGGGCCGGGTACCCAGGTCGGGTTGGGATTCTTCTCGATGACGGTGGTGGTCATCTCGGGTGTTTCGCGGCCGATATCACCAATCCCGATGGGCAGCACGATGACCTCGCTCTTCCCTTTGGGGAAGTAGTAGAGACGCAGTTCGGGCAGATTGATGACGATCCCCTCGCGAGGCACATCAGGCAGCAGCATCTGGGTGGGCAGCGTCAAGCGGGTTCCCGGCTTGGGTAAATAGGGATCTACACCCGGATTTGCCTCAAGCAGCGCCAAAAATCCAATTTGCGTATTTTTGCCAACCAGCTCCAGATGTTCATTCTGCTGGATGATGTAATCCTCCAGCTCACCGATGAGGCGACTCCCGGCAGGTGGCAGCGGGTAGCGTTTGGCCTCTGCCGGCGCCGCGCAGAGCAGGATCGCTGCCAGCAGCAGGGAAAGGGCGGGTGTTAAGGATAGGGGCTTGAGTTTCGGCAATCGCATAAGAAGATCCATCAGTTCAATCGGGGCGGAACATCATCAACACAGCCGCCAGAATGGCGCGATTGTTCCTCAATCAGCCCATGATTACCAGCTTGCCACGCACTCGCAATGATGTGGGGATACATAGGAAACCTGCCAAAATCGGTATCACCCATAAATTTGAGCACCAAGCAGGAAAAAGAGACGCCTGATGGCAATGGGGCAATATCACGATATGGATAATGGCCGGGTGTGCGAGAGGGTTAATGTCGGGTGGATGCAGGGTGGCCTAGCAACGCGAACAGCACGCGCCGCATTGTGAGCCTGCTCCCAGATATCTGATTCAGCCATTTGATATCTAAGAAATTTTTATTGCATCCTCGGCCCAGCTTGGGTAAAACTCTCTCCCCACGGAGAGATGCCGGAGTGGCCGAACGGGATTGACTCGAAATCAATTGTGGCAGCAATGCCACCCAGGGTTCGAATCCCTGTCTCTCCGCCACATACCAAGCCCAACCTGTTTAGCAGGTTGGGCTTTTTCTTTTGGTGATGTGCTGAGGGACTATCCGGCCGCCTGTGTATCTGTGGTCATTGATCCGGATGAATGCTGTTGGATGTTCGCCGTGCCTGCCAGGAGTGCAGGCGCTGCTGCGCCCCGATGATGAAGACAAAAAAGACCGGTACGAAGAAGATGGCCAGCAGGGTGCCGCTGATCATGCCGCCGAACACGCCGGTGCCGATGGCATGCTGGGTCTCCGCGCTGGCGCCACTGGCGAGCATCAAGGGCACCACCCCGAGGGTGAAGGCCAGCGACGTCATCAGAATGGGGCGCAGGCGCAGGCGAGCAGCAGTAACAGCCGCATCAAGCAGCGAGCGCCCTTCACTGTGCAACTGGCGCGCAAACTCCACAATGAGGATGGCGTTCTTGGCCGACAGACCGATGATGGTGATCATGCCTACTTTAAAGAAGACGTCGTTGGGCATGCCGCGCAGCATCACGGCCGCGACGGCACCGAGCAGGCCCAGCGGCACCACCAGCATCACCGAGAGCGGGATCGACCAGCTCTCGTAGAGTGCCGCCAGCACCAGGAAGACCACCAGCGCGGACAACAGCATCAGCAGGGGTGCCTGCTCGGCCGACTGGCGCTCTTGCAACGACTGTCCCGTCCAGGCCAATGCGAAGCCTGGCGGCAATTGCGCCACCAGACGCTCCATCTCCGCCATCGCCGCTCCGCTGGAGATGCCGGGCGCTGCCCCCCCGGCAATACGCACGGCAGGGAAGCCATCGAAGCGCATCATCTGTTGCGGCGATTCGCGCCATTCCGGTGTCACCACCTCCCGCAGGGGCACCATGCCGCCGCTGGCATTGCGCACCCGCAGGCCGAGCACGTCATCGAGCTGCATGCGCGCCGACGCGTCTGCCTGCAGAATGACCTGCTGCATGTGCCCGCCGTTTGGGAAGTCGTTGACGTAGAGCGATCCCATCGCGGCCGACAGGGTACTGCTTACGCTGGCGAACGAGAGTCCCATGGCTTCGGCCTTCTGTCGGTTGATCTCGAGGTGAATACTCTCGCCGGGAGGCAGGTTGTCGGGATACACATCACTGACCACCTTGCTGTTGGCGGCCAGTTCCAGCAGTTGGGCCTGAGCGGCCAGCAGCGCGGCGTCCCCCCGGTTGGCTCTGTCTTGCAGGAACAGGGTGAAGCCGGAGGCGGTGCCCAGCTCGTCGATAGCGGGCGGCAGCAGGCTCATTACCGTGCCTTCAGGAATATTTGCCATGGCTGCTTGTGCCAGATCTGCCTCTTCGGCTGCCGTGGCGCCATGACGCTGATCCCAATCTTTGAGCATGGTGAAGGCCATGGCGGCATTGGGGCCAGCGCCGGAGAAGCTGAAGCCCTGCACCACCAGGTTGGTGTCTAGCGTCTCGCGAGAGACGACGTGAGCCTCGAAGGCCTTGACCACCTCAAGAGTACGCTCGCTGGTGGCGCCGGTTGGCAGCTGGATGGAGGTCATGAAGTAACCCTGATCCTCGTCCGGCAGGAAAGAGGAGGGCAGCTGGGCGGCAGCGAGGGCCAGCACGGCGCAGAGGGCGGCAAAGGTTGCCATCATCCGTCCACTGCGCCCGACCAGCCGGGTTACCCGCGCACCGTAGCCTGCCGTGAACCGCTCGAAACCCCGGTTGAAGGCACCGAAGAAGCCGCGTTTCTCATGATGACTCGGACTGACCGGACGCAGCAAGGTGGCGCAGAGCGCAGGCGTCAGGGTCAGGGCGAGGAAGGCCGAAATGAGGATCGACACCGCCATCGACAGGGTGAACTGCTGGTAGATGACCCCCACCGAGCCGCTGCCAAACGCCATGGGGAGGAACACCGCCGTGAGCACCAGGGTGATGCCGATCACCGCTCCGATGATCTCCTTCATGGCCTGCGAGGTCGCCTCCCGGGGCGACAGCCCCCGGGTGGCCATCAGGCGCTCGACATTCTCCACTACTACGATGGCGTCGTCGACTATGATGCCGATGGCCAGCACCATGCCGAACATGGTGAGGGAGTTGATCGAAAAACCGGCCAGCAGTATCACCGCGAAGGTGCCAAGCAGAGCGATGGGGGCGACGATGGCCGGGATCAGGGTGTAGCGCAGGTTCTGCAGGAAGAGAAACATCACCAGAAACACTAGCACCATGGCTTCCAGCAAGGTGTGCATCACCTTTTCGATGGAGACCTTGACGAAGGGGGCCGAGTCAAACGGGATCGAATAGGCCATGCCCGCCGGCAGCGTGGGGGCGAGCTGGGCGAGACGGGTGCGCACCGCATCTGCGGTACGCACGGCGTTGGCGCCGGGGGAGAGCTGGATGGCGGCGCTGGTGGCGGCCACGCCGTTCTCCCGGTTGGAAAAGGCGTAAGATTGCGCCCCCAGCTCGACCCGGGCGACATCACCCAGCACCAGCTTGGCGCCATCGCCACCGGCTCGCAGCACGATGGCGGCGAATGCCTCGGGGGTCGTCAGTTGGCCTTGAACCGTAAGGGGAACCGTCAGGCGCTGTCCCGGCAGGGCGGGTTCATCACCGAGGCGCCCCGGTGCAATCTGGATGTTCTGCTGCTCGATGGCCTGCGCCACCTCGCTGATGGTCAGCCCATAGGCGGCGAGTTTGGCCGGATCTACCCAGATGCGCATGGCCTGCTCGGCGCCAAACAGTTGCACTCGTCCTACCCCGTCGATGCGGCGCAACTCCTGCACAATATTGCGTGCCATGTAGTCGTTGAGGGCAACCTCATCGAAGCGGCCATCCGGTGAGGTCATGCCGACCATCATCAGAAAGCCGGATGTGGCGGACTCCACCTGCAGGCCGGTTTGCCGCACCGTTTGTGGCAAGCGAGGCTCGACCGCCTTGATGCGGTTTTGCACGTCCATCTGGGCCAGCTCCGGATCGGTGCCCGGCTTGAAGGTGGCGGTGATCTGCGCGCTGCCCGAGGCGTCCACCGACGACTCGAAGTAGAGCAGGTTCTTCACTCCCGACAGCTCGCGCTCGATAAGGCTCACCACCGCGTCGTTCAGGGTCTGGGGCGTGGCGCCCGGATAGGTGGCATAGAGGGTCACCGACACCGGCGCCACCGAGGGATAGCGGGAGATGGGGAGCTTGGGGATGGCGATGACCCCTGCCAGCACGATGAACAGGGCGATCACCCAGGCAAACACCGGGCGATGGATAAAAAACTGCGGCATGGATAACTCTCCGATTCAGCGAATGCCACCGTCAGCCGGTTGGCTGACGGCGGGTGGTTGCCAGGGGGAAGCTGTGACCTGAACCCCCGGGGTCAGACGGTCGATCCCTTCGATCACCACCTGTTGCCCGGCACTGAGCCCGGACGCGATGCGGTACTGGTTATTCACCAGTTCAGCGGTGTTGACCGGAACCAGCTGTGCCTGCTCCTGGCCATCCACCACCCACACACTGGTCTGACCCGATGTGCGAACTACCGCCTGCTGGGGCACGGTCAGGGCGTTGGCATAGCGGGCCCGGGGAATGCGCGCCTGCACATAGAGGCCGGGCAACAGGCGCCGCTCAGGGTTATCCACCAGCACTCGCAGCAGCACATCGCCGGTCCCGGCATCGACCTCGATGCCTGAGAAGAGGATGTGTCCCTGCATTCCCAGCGGTGTGCCATTGCTGCCGAGGATCTCCACCGCCAGTTCCGGTGCCGTTGAGCCAGCCTGCTGGCGCAAGGATTCCAGCACCGAGGCCGGTTGACGCACATCGACGTAGACCTGATCAATCTGCTGGATCCGGGCCATGGGAGTGGTATCGGTGGGGGACACCAGGGCCCCTTCACTCACCAGCGCCTGATCGATGCGTCCGGCGATGGGGGCTTCCACGCTGGCAAATTGCAGGTTCAGCTGGTGCCGGGCCAGGGTCGCCCTGGCCTGGGCTACATCGGCGGCCGCCTGATCCCGCAGGGAGACCGCATCGTCATAGGTCTGGCGGCTGATGGCGTCGGTGCGCAGCAGCGGCTGCAGGCGGTCAATCTGGATGCGGGCGCGGGCCAGCACGGCCTCGGCCCGTTGCAATGCGGCGGCGGCGCTGTCGACATCGGCCTTGAAGGGGGCCGGGTTTATCTGGAACAGCATTGTGCCTGCGCTGATCTCGGCGCCCTGCTCGAACAGGCGGCGCTGCACGATGCCGCTGATCTGGGCGCGAATGTCGGCGCTGCGCAGTGCCGCCACCCGGGCGGGCAGATCCTCGCTGATGACCAGCTCCCGACCAGTCAGAGTCAGCACCGATACCTGAGGAGGGGCGGGTGCCTCCTGCTCTTGCGGCGCGACATCGCAACCCGCCAACCCGAATGCGGCAATGACGGCGAGCAGGGCGCCCGCATACCGCTGTTTGACAAACATCATCCACTCACCTCGTTAAACCGTCTCTCCGGTGTGATGTGACCGGAGAGTGCATCGAGCGGCCATTATGGCGAGGGGCTATTGCGAATGATTCGAGGCTTTGTGGAGAATCCATGGAGGCGATGATAAAGTTCAACGCCACCTTTTTTCGAGTCCGACTATGTCCCATCTCAATGCTTCCGCCAGCCCGGCGGGCCAGTCACTGGTACTGATTGCAGAGGATGAAGCTGAGATCGCCGACATCCTCGCCGCTTACCTGCAACGTCATGGGTTGAGCTCCCTTCACGCCGCCGATGGCCGTGAAGCGCTGGCCATGCATCAGGCATTCAAACCCGATCTCCTGCTGCTGGATGTGCAGATGCCGCAGCTGGATGGCTGGCAGGTGCTCAGCGAGATCCGGGCGCGCGGCGATACGCCGGTGATCATGTTGACCGCCCTCGATCAGGATCTCGACAAGCTGATGGGGCTGCGCATGGGGGCGGATGACTATGTGGTCAAACCATTCAATCCGGCCGAAGTGGTGGCGCGAGTGCAGGCCGTGCTCAGGCGCACCCGGGCCGTAACGCCAGCCACGGCGAACGTGCTGCGGGTCGGCCAGTTTCAGATCGATCTGGATAGCCACGAGGCCAGCATTTTCCGCGATGACCAGCAGCAGGTGCTGGAGCTGACACTGACCGAGTTCAAGTTGCTCGCCTCTTTGATGCGGGCGCCGAAACGGGTGTTCAGTCGCGCCGAACTGCTGACTCACTGCTTGCCGGAGGGGGATACCCAGGAGCGTACGGTGGATAGCCACATCAGCAAGTTGCGCAAAAAACTGGAGACACACGGCATTCAGGGGGTCCCCGCCAGTGTCTGGGGCGTTGGCTATCGCTTCGGGGGCGATGCATGAAATCGGCGCCCGGCCTTCGCAGGCAGATCATCCGCTCTCTGGGTCTGATGACGCTTGGTATCATCTCCCTCGCGGTGATCGGCACCTATGTGTTTTATGGCATCGCCGTGGCGTTTGTGCCGGGTAGCATCTCCGAGACCTGGGTGCCCTCCAGAGTCGAGATGTTATGGATCGGCTCCACCATTCTCATTGCATTGGGGATGGCGCTGTACGTGGCGGTTCGCCTCTCTCGCCGCATCCTGACTCCGCTCAACTCGGTGGCAACCAGCCTGCGCGAGGTGGCCGAGGGCAAACTCGATGCCCGTGTGCCGGAGGATGAGCAGGCGATCGGGGAGACGGCGCAACTGGTGCGCGACTTCAACGCCATGGCCGAGCGGCTGCAGAGCATGACCCGCGAGCGGGAGTTCTGGAATGCCGCCATTGCCCACGAGTTGCGCACTCCGGTGACCATTTTGCGCGGCCGCTTGCAGGGGCTGGCCGAAGGGGTATTTCCTCCCAGCAGCGAACTCTTCGAGGGGTTGTTGCGTCAGGTGGAGGGGCTCAATCACCTGATCGAGGATTTGCGGGTATTGAGCCTCAACGACAGCGGCCATCTGGAGTTGCAGCGGACCGAGGTCAGGCTGGCCGACGAGCTTGCCGTGGTGCTTGAGGCGTTTGACAACCCTCTGGCGGCGAGCGGATTTGTGTTGCAGCGGGAGCTCGATAGCGAACTTCATGTCTGCTGCGATCTGTTTCGCATCCGTCAGGCCCTGATGGCGTTGTTGGAAAATGCCCAGAAGCACGCGCTGCCGGGTCTGCTGACCGTGCGGTTGCATCGCTCGGAGAGTGTGTGCGTCCTGAGTGTGGAAGATGAGGGGCCAGGCATCAGCGAGGAGATCGCCGCCTGTATCTTCGATGCGTTTCGTCGCGGAGATCCGTCACGCTCGCGCAAGAGCGGCGGCAGTGGACTCGGACTCGCCGTGGTCAAGGCGATTGCCGAGGCCCACGGCGGCAGTGCGGTTTGCCAAGCTACCGGGCGGGGAGGGAGCCGATTCGTGCTCTCCTGGCCCATCTCGGCCATGTCCGGTGGCCCTGAAATCTAGCCTGGGGTCGACAGGTTCTGATGAAGCTATACAGCTGACAGCTGCCCGCACAGGGGCGTTCGACAAGCGACCGTTATAGGGTTTTCTACCGCTTGTGCCGGGTGAGCAGGAGGGGTTTGGACATGGCTCATTTGGCGCGAAATCATGGTTTTTACCGCTAAAAATTGAAACCGTTTTCAGAAATCCTTTTCAACTGTGATCCGCTTCAAAGCTTTTTCGGGCGCCAACCTCTAGCATTGGCTCCACGAATTAGGGGCTAGCGCTCCCGATTTTCCCGCTGTGGGAGGTAACCGGATGATCCGGCTATTTCCTTCGTTACTTTCGACGGTCATCATGGATGGCCGTTTTTTTTTGAGTTATTTCACGGTAAAGGGTCGAGCCGCTGGCGCTTTACCGTTAAAATTCCGCTTTTGCACTTGCCCGTGAGTCTTGATGTCTGCGTCCACCCTCTCTTCGGATAGTTATGCCCTGCTCGCCACCCTGCAATTGCAGCGCGTTGCCAGTACCCGTTTGCTGCAAGAACAACTGGCGATAGGCCATGCCCTGATCGATAAACTGACCCGATTGCAGGATGCGGGGCTGGTCAGATTGCGCGGGGAGCAGCAGTGGAGCCTGACCGCCGAAGGGACGCTGGCGCTGATCCTGGGGGTGCGTGCCGGTCTCTGCCCGGCGCCGGACTGGAGCCGGGTGCCCTCATTGACCGGGCAGGATCTCACCCATGCGGTGGTGCGCGAGCTCTGCCGCGGCAAGGCGGGGGAGATCCCGACCTATTTCTCGGCCAGCGATCTGCTGACCCTGCTCGATACCCCGGACGCTCACCAGTTGCTGGCGGGCTCCAGCCCCGCCTGGCAGCAAATGTTGTTGGAGCACTTCTCGCTGCAACTCTTGCTCGATGCCCCCTATGAAGAGCGCTGGCCGCTGGCCAATGCGCTGGTGCGCTGCGTTCCCGAGGTGCAAGCTCGGGCCAAAGCGTTCGAGGCGGAGTGGCGCTGGCTCTGCGGGGATGGCGAGAGCACATCGCCAACCGGCGAGGACCAGGATGCCGCCCCCGGCTGGCCAGCCCTGCAGGCGCTGGCCCAGCAGAGCCAGAACGGCCCGCTTGGCGAGCGACTGCTCACCGCGCTGGGCCAGTGGCAGGCAACCGATGAGGGTGAGGCGGGCCAGTGGCCCCATTCATTCAGCGCCCTGCTCTGGCTTGGCTGGTTGCAGCAGGCCGATCCCGTCATCGCCAGCGAACAGCGCAAGAAGTGGCAGCGCAGTCTGACTGGCCAGTTCCCCCTGCTTGCCGATCTGCTCAGCCAGTGGGCGGGCGATCGCCACGGTCAGGCGGTCGGCCTGTTCGATACCCTGCAGCTGCCGGTGGAGGAGCTCCACTGGGGCTATCTCTGGCTCGATCTCTGCGCGCTGGCCCGTCACGGTGCACAGAGCCCGCAGGTGGCCATGTTGCACAAGTGGGATCTCTCCCATCTGCTCGATGCCGAGCCCCATCATCGCCTGATGGCCTTTTGTCAGGATCTGCTGCGCATCTTGTTGGGCGAGGCGGCCAAAGGGGCGCCCCTGTGCCAACTGCGCGGCAGTGAGGAGAGTGCGCAAGAGGGCAGTGATGAGCAGGATGATGACGGGGACGAGGATAAAACCGCGGCCTCTGCCAGCTGGCTCAACTGGCTGCAGGGACTGGGACGCGCCAGTGGCGTACGCAAGCCGCAAGAGCGGTTGGTGTGGCTGCTCCATGCCGACGGCCCCGAGCTGGAGTGCAAGATCCAGAAACTGAGCACCAAGGGGGAGTGGACCGCCGGTCGCCGAGTCGATCCGGCCCTGCTCTCTACCCAGTATGCCGCCATGCTCGATGAGCACGACTGGGCACTGGTCCGCACCCTGCCACGGGTGATGGGACGACTGCCGCGGGATGTCTGGGCGCCGCTGGCCGATCACCCCCGTTTGTTCAACGCCAAGGGGCAAAAGCTGCAACTGGCCATCAGCGCCCCCCTGCTGCAGGTGGTGGCCACCGAACAGGGGATGAGCGCGCAGCTCTGCCCCGATGCGGCCGCCCGCGGGGCCCATATCATGCCGCTGGCGCAGGATCTGTGGCAGCTGATCCTCACTCCGCAGCCGCTGCTCGACCGCTTGCCTGCGCTCGAATCTATCCCGCTGCTGCCCGCCGAGGGGCTGGCCGAGCTGCAACGCACCTTGGACGCCATTCCCGAGCTGCCTTGGCACAGTCAGGTTGCGGGGCTTAGCGGCAACGCCGAACTGGCTCCCTGGCTGGGCATTCCTTCGGTGCAACTGGATTGGCAGGATGGTCAGCTGTCGGTCAAGCTGGTGACCCGCTTTGAGGATCTGCCGCCCCAGCCCCTTGGCAAGGGGGAGGCGATCGTGCGGCAGGGGATCAAGGCGTACCACTACTGGCAGCGGGATCTCGCGGCCGAGAAGCTGCAGGCCCAGTTGCTGCGCAATCAATTGCCCATCGGCCTGCCCGGCAGCGAGTGGCTGCTGCAGGGGGAACAGGCGCTGGCGCTGGTCAATGCCCTGCCAGAGCTGGTGGACGCCGGTGTGGTCATTCACTGGCATCAGGACAGCGCTCGCCTCAAGAGCCTTGATGAAGCGGCTCTGAGCCTGCACATCGAGCGGCGGCAGGACTGGTTCCAGGTCGAAGGGGCGCTGGCCCTCGATGAGCACCAGATCCTCGACCTGCGCCTTATTCTGCGCCAGATGACCCCGGGCCAGCGTACCGTTCAGCTCGACGAGAAGACCAGCCTGATGCTGAGCGACAAGCTGGTGGAGCGGCTCACCATGCTGGGGGCCATGCTCGATGAAGAGCAGCGCATCAACAACAAGCTGGCCTATCCCCTGACCCGTCTGCTCTCGGTCATTACCACCGAAGGGGATGCGGCGTGGCAATCCCTGCAGCAGGAGTGGCAGCAGGAGGTCGATTGCCCGGACGAGTTGCTTACCTCCCTGCGAGACTATCAGAAAGAGGGGGTGCGCTGGATGGCGACCCTGGCCCATCACGGTTTTGGTGCCTGTCTGGCCGATGACATGGGTCTGGGCAAGACGCTGCAGGCGCTTATCGTGCTGCGGATGCGCCAGCACCTTGGCCCTGCGCTGGTAGTAGTACCCAAGTCAGTGGTCACCAACTGGCAGGAGGAGGTGACCCGTTTCGCCCCCGAGCTTGATGTGGTGGTGTTCGAGAACCCGGCCGAGCGGGAGGGGATGATTCGCGAGGCCAAGGCCGGTCAGGTGATCCTCATCAACTACGGCATGCTCGGCAGCCTGGCGGAGGCGCTCAAGTCCCGCCGCTGGTCTTCCATGGTGCTTGATGAGGCCCAGCAGATCAAAAACGCCGGCACCCAGCGCGCCAAGCTGCTGTTCCAGCTCGACGGCGATTTTCGCCTCGCCCTCTCCGGCACCCCCATCGAAAACCATCTGGGGGAGCTGTGGAGTCTCTTCACTTTTATCAACCCGGGGCTGCTCGGCAGCCTTGGCGAGTTCAAGCGTCGCTTTGGCAAAGCGGTCAAGGATCCCCAGCACATGGCGCAGCTGCGGGCGGTGATCAGCCCCTTCATCCTGCGCCGTCTCAAGCAGCAGGTGCTGACCGAGCTGCCGGACAAGACCGAGATCATCCACCACATCAGCCTCTCCCCCGAAGAGCGCCAGCTCTACGAGGCGACCCGGCGGGAAGTGGTGCAGCAGGTGCAAAGCGCCGATGGCCGCGCCCTGATGCATGTATTGAGTGGCCTGACCCGACTGCGCCGCCTATGCTGCTCGCCGGAGCTGGTGATGCCCGAGTGGTCGCAAACCAGCAGCAAGCTGGACGAGGCGATGGCGCTGCTGGAGGAGGCTATTGACGGTGGTCATCGGGTGCTGGTGTTCAGCCAGTTCGTCGACCTGCTGAGCCTGTTGCGGGCCCGCATCGAGCAGAAATCCTGGGATTACTGCTATCTGGATGGCGGCTGCTCCGCCAAGTCCCGTCAGGACTCCATCCTGCGTTTTCGTCATGAGGAGGTGCCGCTGTTCCTCATCAGCCTCAAGGCAGGGGGGACCGGCCTCAACCTCACCCAGGCCGATACCGTGCTGCACCTCGATCCCTGGTGGAACCCGGCGGTGGAAGATCAGGCGAGCGATCGGGCGCACCGCATGGGCCAGACCCAGCCGGTGACCGTGTACCGGCTGGTGTGCGAGCAGACGGTGGAGGAGAAGATCGTCGCCCTGCACGACGAGAAGCGGGCGCTGGCCGATGGCCTGCTGAGCGGCCAGTCCGAGGTGCGCGGGCTGGATGTGGAGAGCCTGCGGGCCCTGCTGATGGGCTGATTGGCGACGCCACCTTTCATACCGCCTATCGATACAGAAAAGGGGAGAGCATCCAGAGATGTTCTCCCCTTTCTTGTTTGGGACGCAGATGCGGGATACTCGTTTATGGCGGCAAGGCGGCTCGGTTATTCCTGCGCCATTCATCCCTGATAGAGATAGAGGTGCAGCCGCTCGATGATGGGCTCGCCGCCAATCTTGCGATCTCGCCGCGCCTGCCGGCTCTTGGGGGGATAGTTGCCCAGATGGGTGACTGCAGGCGGGGTATCCGAGCATAGCAGCAGAGGCAGGCTCGCCTTGATCTGCTGCTTGCGCGGGGTGCGCTCCAGCCAGAGCAGGTTGATCATCGGGTGGGTCTTGACCGGGCGGCGGATCCGCAGCTCGGCATCGGCGGGCAGACGGCGAATGTCATAGACCTCCTGATCCACCATCTTGCTCCACTCCTCGTTGTTGGAGAGGGCCGGTATATAGCGGCGGCTGCGCTCCAGCATCTCAAGCACCTGCTCGCGACTGAGGCGATTGATGGTCTGCTTGTCGGCCCAGGTAAAGCCGAGGGATTGCAGCTCCCCCGCCAGCAGGGTCAGCTTGCGGTAGACCTGCAGGGTGATCACGCCGGGCAGGGCGGTATGTACCAGTTCGAACTTCTCGTCCCGTCCCCCCGCCTGCTGCACCAGCCCCTTGAAATCGAGCTTTTGCTGGTTGATTTGGTCGATCAGCGGTTGCAGCAAGGGGGCTGCGGCAGCAGGAAAGCGCAACCAGCCGGGCAGCCGATGAGTTGCCTTGGTGGAGCAGCCGGGGCGGGCGCTGTGGTCCTGATAGGCGGCGAGGGTGGCTGCCAGCGCGGCTTCACCGTTGAGATAGCCCACCTCAATTTGCTCGATCGGGTCGTGCTCTTCCCCCTGTGCAACCGGGGGGAGGGGATAGACATGAGCCTCCTGCAGGTCGAGCTGGCAAAGCAGATCGGCCAGCTGGTTGAGAGAGGCTTCAATGGCGGCCATCTGTTGACGCAGGGCGGCGGTCGGGGTAAAGGTATCCATCGATGATCCTGTGGTCTGACCCGCTGTTGACGACATCAGGTATGACATCGCTGCGGGTAGCAAAACTACTGTATAAATAAACATACCAGCATGCGGTTGGAGTGCCAAGAGGCACTTTGAGGAGGGGGCAATGTGCGCCTCTGAATGGGGATGTGGTGATGGTTTTATTTATGTTTCAGGGTGTTAAATAAAGATCTCCACAAGATCATTAAATTAACATTCACGTGTAACTCCGCTGTTGCCAGCTGTTCACACCTTGTCCATCCCTGCATATGTAAAGCAGTAAAATGCATATATATATGGGTGCCATGCAGCACAATATGCTGTGCGACTCTGCTGGCCAACCGTCAAAATAATTATTTGTTTAAAATCAAAGCGTTAAAATTAAACCCTGCCGTTTTTAGACATTAGATTTACTAATGTAACGTATCAAAATTCGTCAATTGAGTCGGCCCTGCTCCCTGACTAAGCTTTGCGCATCAAATAAAGCCCAGTGCGTAAACAAATATTCAGAGGAGCCACATCATGGCCAACATGACTTATACCGAAACCGGTTACCAGCATTCCAGCCAATTGAATCTGGTTGCTCGCGTTAAAATGACCGTTCTGACCTGGCTGGAGCGCAGCCGCAGCCGTCGCCAGCTCTCCGAGCTGCCCGAGTACCTGCTCAAAGACATCGGCCTGAACGAAGCTGACCGTTATCAAGAGACCACCAAGCCGTTCTGGCGTGGTTGATCTGCCGGGCATGGATGCCTTGTTTTTCTGCTGAGTCGTTTGCTGTTCTGCTCCTGTGGCGTCCAGCCGCCAGGTCTGTCATTGTCTGTTTTATCTCCCCCCGTTTTCCCCCGTTATTTATTGATCCTTTTTCCTTTCATATTTATTCCATATCGCTACTGCCATTGCTGTCATCGTTCGATTGTTATCACACTTGTATCGTTAATGTTTGAATTTGTTTAAAAAACGATTTTAAGCCGCGATGCCTTGCGTATAATCCGGCCATAGTATTCCAGAGCGAGAGGGTGAGACGGATGATTCCCCAGCACGATTTTTTGGCCTTGACCCGCAGCCATGAGTGGCAGCTTGAGCCCTTTGAATTTGCCCTGTCCGATGGTGCGCGGGTCAGCGTCTGGGATACCGGCGTGCTCTGTCTGGAGCCTGCCAGTGGCGCGGGCGGCCAGCCGGGAGGGCGCAAGGATATCGTCCTCTCCTGCGGTATCCACGGCAACGAGACTGCCCCCATCGAGATTTGCAACCAACTGCTGAGCCGTCTGCTCTCAGGCGAGCTGAGCGCCCGCCATCGGGTGCTGTTCCTGTTTGGCAATCCGGCGGCGATGAATCTGGGGCTGCGGGAGGTGGAGGAGAACATGAACCGGCTCTTCTCCGGTGCTCACAGCAAGGGGGAGGGGCTCTGCAATCGGGAGCGGATCCGTGCCATGCGTCTCGAGCAGTATGTGAGCCGCTTCTTTGCCGATCCGGCTCGTCCCCGCTACCACTACGATCTGCACACCGCCATTCGCGGCTCGCGCCACGAGAAGTTTGCCGTCTACCCCTTTCCCCATGAGCGGCCTCACTGCCGCGAGCAGGTGCAGTTCCTCGGCGCCTGCGGGGTGCGTACTATTCTGCTCTCCGCTAGTCCGACCACGACCTTCAGCTACTACAGCTCCCGCCAGCATGGTGCCCACGCCTTTACGGTGGAGTTGGGCAAGGTGCGCCCGTTTGGCGAGAACGATATGACCCGCTTTATCGAAACCCGCCAAGCGCTGCAGGAGCTGGTTACTCAGGATGAGGTGGCGCTGGAGCCGTGGCGGGCGGATGATTTCACCCTGTTTGCCATCGATCGGGTGATCACCAAAAAATCGGCGGACTTTCGCTTCCTGTTTGCCAGCGATGTCGACAACTTCACCGAATTCCCGCAAGGGTTCGTGCTGGCCGAGGATGGCGAGCTTCGCTACACGGTCGAGAAGCCGCGTGAGGCGGTAGTCTTCCCCAATGCCAATGTGGCGATCGGCCAGCGCACCGTGCTGATGGTGGTGCCGACAAGGCTCTGGGAATAGCGGTGATAGTTTTTCCTTCAGAGCGGTGATGCATCCGCAGGCGGCGCCAAGCCATTGTTTTCGTCGGTGGCTCAGACACAGCAGCGGTTAGCCGCAGTAATAAAAGGGGCCAGTCAGATGACTGGCCCCGTTTTTTATCGGGTTCAAGCGGTGAGGCTTAGCTGTTGTTCTTCACAAACAGGGTCAGCTCCTGACCGGGCTTGAGGTAATCCCCTTTATCCAGCTGATTCCAGCGCATCACATCGTTGATGGCCACCTGGAAGCGAGCCGCGATGGAGGAGATGGAGTCGCCACGGCGAACCTGATACACCATCGATTTGTCGCTCTTCTTCCCTTGCTTGGGATAGACCACCAGCTTCATGCCTGGCTTGAGCGCCGACTTGGCATTCAGACCATTCCACTTGGCGAGCTCTTCGTGGGAGACGCCGTGTGCCTGGCTGATGCTCCACAGGTTGTCACCCGAGCGCACCTTGTAACTGACTTTGGCCTTCTGGCTGCTGCCACGGCTTGCCAGCTGTTGCGGTTTGCTGGCGGAGCTGGCCTTGCTGCTGACCTGACCGTGGGTCGGGATCACCAGTTGCTGACCGCGACGCAGGTTGTTGCTGCGCAGATTGTTGGCCAGCTTCAGCTCACTCACGCTGACGCCATGATTCTGGGCAATGCGCGACAGGGTATCGCCACTGGTGACCTGATAGGAGCGGGTACGAATACGCTCGCTCTTGGGCAGATCGGCCAGTGCCAGCTCCAGGGTATCGGCATATTCTACCGGTACCAGCAGGCGGTAAGGACCACGGGGCGACATCACACCACGGCTCAGGGCCGGATTGACCTCCTTGAGCTGTGAGGTGCGCAGACCTGCCAGTTGGGCGGCCACATTCAGATCGATCTGGCTGCCGGTCTCCACCACTCGCAGCTTCGGCTCGTTGGCGAGCACCGGCAACTGGATATTGTACTTGTCCGCATTGCTGATCATGTCAGCCATGGCGAGGATCTTGGGCACATACATCCGGGTTTCGCGCGGCAGATCGAGCGACCAGTAGTCGGTCGGCTTGCCTGCGCGCTGATTACGCTGGATGGCGTTGCGCACCCGTCCTTCACCGGCATTGTAGGCGGCCAGCGTCTGCAGCCAGTCACCGTCAAAGAAGCGGTTCAGGTACTCCAGATAGTCGAGCGCCGCATTGGTGGAGGCCAGCACATCGCGCCGTCCGTCATACCAGTTGTCGTGGCGCAGACCGAAGTTTCTGCCTGTCGCTGGCACAAACTGCCAGAGTCCGACGGCATTGCTGCGGGATCGGGCATGAGGATCAAACATGCTCTCGATCATCGGGACAGTAATAAGCTCCATTGGCAGCTCACGCCGTTCAATCTCCTCTACCATCAGATAGAGGTAGGGTTCAGCCCGGCTGGCAATGGTCGCCAGATGCTTATCATTGCGCAACAGCCACTCACGTTGCTGGCGGATGCGCGGGTTGTCCGGAGTTTCCAGTTGCATATCATCGCTGATACGCACCCACAGATTGTCCGTATCTTCCATTTCGTCCAGCTGTTCATCGCCAAACAGAAAATGGGAAGAGTGTTTTTTATGCGCTTTTTTCTTGACCTGGGGGGACTTGATCGGCTCGATTGCCGTTAGCGCCCGGTCATCCTGATGGCTCAGGTTTTGGCAGCCGCTGAGCAACAGCGCTGCCAATAAGGCCGTTCGTACCTTCATCTCGTTCCGGTCATTTTTAGGAAAAACAGCTCGCATCATAAGGGGCAATGGCCCCCTGATCAAGGTTTGTTCAAAAAACGTCCTTCCACTGACGCAGGATGGTGAAGGTATCTACCGGATTTTCCACGCATTTTAGCCCGTGCTTTTCAGCAGAAAATTTCACTGAATCCTGTTCGCAGCGCAGAAAAATGTTGAAAGCGCGTTCGTCACCCAGCCGGCTTGGCAGGCTTGGCAGCCCCTGTTGCCGCAGTTTGCTGATCAGCCCGATCTGGCGGCGGATCGCCGGGTTGTCCGGCTCGACCGCATAGGCAAAACGCAGGTTTGAGAGGGTGTACTCGTGGGCACAATAAATGAGGGTCTCATCGGGCAGAGCGGCGAGTCGTTGCAGCGAGTGGTACATCTGCTCCGGCGTCCCTTCAAACAGGCGGCCACAACCGGCCGAGAAGAGGGTATCGCCACAAAACAGCATGCCGTTACCGTGGTAGGCGATGTGGCCGCGAGTGTGCCCGGGCACATGGATCACCTCGAGGGCGAGGCCGTGCCAGTTGATCTGATCGCCATCTTCCAGCCACTGACCGTGGTGATCCGGCATCGGGTCAAGTTTGGGGCCATAGAGCCGGGCGTGGGGGAAGTGGGCAAGCAGGTCGGTGACGCCCCCGACATGGTCGTGATGGTGATGGGTCAGCAGGATGGCATCGAGCACCAGCCCCAATGCCTCGAGCCGCTCCAGCACGGGTGCCGCATCGCCCGGATCGACCACCAGACAGTGATTTTCGTGGCGGATCAACCAGATGTAGTTGTCATTAAAGGCTGGAACTGTGATCACTGGATACATGAGTCTGCTTCTCTTTAGGGAGGGTATCTTATATAACAGGATGGCGTTCGAAACCCCGAGTTGAGCCCTATTATGCAGGTGGCACGTACCGAACAACAAATCGAGATCCCGACCAGCTGGTCTGCATTGCCTATGGGGGACTGGGTGGCGGCCGAGATCCAGGATCGGCTCGACAACTGGTGCCCCAATCTGTTTGGGTATCATCTGCTGAAAATTGGCGCCCTGAGCGCTGAACTCTCCTGCAAACGCTCCTCCATTCGTCACCAGATCGGGGTCGCCCCCGGCGGGCGGCTGCTCGACATGTATGGCGATCCCCTCGATCTGCCGGTGCGGACCGGCAGCGTCGATGCCTGCCTGCTGGCCCACTGCCTCGATTTCTCTGCCGATCCTCATCAGGTGTTGCGCGAAGCCGAAAGGGTGCTGACCGACGATGGCTGGCTGATCATCAGTGGTTATAACCCCATGAGTCTGGTCGGGATCGGTCACTGTGTGCCGTTCTTGCGGCGCAGAATGCCCTGGTCGGCACGGATGTTCACCCCGGGGCGGGTGACGGACTGGTTGCATCTGCTGGGATGCGAGGTGATGTTCGACGAGCGTTTCGGTTACTCGTTTATGGGGAAACAGAGCTGGCACAGTTGGTGGCGGGAGAGTGTCGGGCGGGATTATTGCAGGGCATTTGCATCGGTATACGTGATTGCGGCCCGTAAACGGCGCTTTCCACTTATCCCGGTGCGGCGGCGCTGGCAGCTGCCAAAGTCCCTCGCCACACCGGGAATGGCCCGTCAGGGCTGGTAGCCGGTATCTTCGGCCAGACCCTTGCCGCAGGCGGCCTCTCTGGCCAGCTCGTCGCACCGTTCGTTCTCCGGGTGGCCGGAGTGACCCTTCACCCAGAGCCACTCAATCTGGTGGCGACCCACTTCCGCATCCAGCTCCTTCCAGAGATCGACGTTCTTGACCGGTTGCCGGTTGGCGGTCATCCACCCTTTCTTCTTCCAGCCGATGATCCACTGGGTGATCCCCTGGCGGACATACTGGCTGTCGGTGGTGAGGCGCACCTTGCACGGTTCGTTGAGGGTGCGCAGCCCCATGATAGCGGCCATCAGCTCCATCCGGTTATTGGTGGTCAACCTGAATCCTGCGGAAATCTCTTTGCGGTGCTTGCCGTAGACCATCACGGCCCCGTAACCACCCGGGCCCGGATTGCCGAGGCAGGAGCCGTCGGTATAGACATCAATCTGTTTTAACATGAGCAATCAATCTGTTTTAACATGAGGCTTGGGGTAAACTAGCGAGTAAGTAAAGCCGAAGTTTGACATAGATTGGATCATGAACACACCCCAACTGAATCGCCAGATCATTCTGGATACTGAAACCACAGGTATGAATACGGCGGGTGGCCCTGTCTATCTGGGGCACCGCATTATCGAAATCGGCTGTGTGGAGGTGATCAACCGCAAGCTGACCGGTAACCACTATCACGTCTATATCAAGCCTGATCGTCTGGTCGACCCGGAAGCGATCCAGGTGCACGGTATCACCGACGAGTTCCTGCGTGACAAACCGTCGTTCAGCCAGATTGCCGACGAATTCCTTGAGTTCATCCGCGGCGCCGAACTGATCGCTCACAACGCACCGTTTGACGTGAGCTTCATGGACTACGAGTTCAGCAAGCTCGGACTCAACTTCAAGACGGCGGATATCTGCACCATCACAGATACCCTGGCGATGGCGCGGGATCTCTTCCCCGGCAAGCGCAACAACCTGGATGTGCTGTGCGATCGTTACGGTATCGACAACTCCCACCGTACCCTGCACGGGGCTTTGCTCGATGCGGAGATCCTGGCGGACGTCTACCTGCTGATGACCGGCGGCCAGACCAAACTCAATCTGGCCACCGAGAGCAACGAAAACGAAAGCAATCAGGACACCAGCATTCGCCGGTTGGAGAGCAACCGACCTGCCCTCAAGGTGGTGCGTGCCAGCACCGAGGTTCAGGCCCTGCACGAGGCGAGACTGGATCTGGTACAGAAGAAGGGAGGAAGTTGTCTGTGGCGGCAATGAGCAAGTGGTGTGCCGGTCTGCTGCTGTTGCTCTCGCTGGGGGCGACGGCGACCGAGGTATTTGCCCCTTCCGATATTCCGCTGCTGGATAACCGCTTTCGCATCGATTATGGGGTTAAGGAGATAACCTTCATCATCAAGCGCAAGCCGGGCACCCCGTCCGTGATCCTGGTTCGCCCCGATGGCAGCAAGCTTTACGTGGGCAAGGTCAAACCCGCAGATGTGGGTTGGCTGGCGCTGCCGGAGCATGATCTCATTACCCTGCGCAATCCCATGCCGGGCCCCTGGCAGGCGATTGGCGATGTGGATCCCGATAACCGGGTGCGCATTCTCTCCGATATCCGGCTCGATATCGCCGCCCTGCCGATGCAGCTCTATCAGGGGGAGGTGGTCAAGCTCAAGGCGTGGTTGCTGATCAATGGCCAGCCGCCGAAAGATAAATACTATCTCTCTGATCTTGGCATGACCGTCAAGCTGCAATCGTTCAGCGATGCCGATAAGAAAGAGGTCGTGCTGGATCAAGTACTTGGCCACTATCGCGATGATGGCAAGGGGCTCGACGAAGTGCCGGGCGATGGCATCATGACGGCTGAAGTGACGCTGCAGGATATTCCCGGTGGAAAGTACCGCGCCATGTTCAGCACGGGCAATCAGGTGTTTGTCCGTGCCCGTTATCAGGATGTGCTGCTTTACCCCTATCCGTTCAGTTATAACCTGGCGCCGCCTTCGGATGAGCTGGGTGCCAAGCTCTCACTGCTAATCGACCGTGATGAGCTGGATCCCGCTTCCGTGGTGGTCAAGGGGAGTGTGACCAGCAATGTGGGCGGCCTCTACGAGTTCAGCGAGACCGCCAGCGACCCCAAGCTTGATATCGATCTCTCCAACATCAAGGAGGTCGGTCAGCATGAGGTGAAAGCAACCCTCTATGGCACCACTCGCCTCGGCCGTGAGCTGAAAATCGAGTTGCCGGTGAAAACCTTCAATGTCTTCCCGCCACCGCCGCCTCCTGTAGAGGTGCTGTCGGCCGCAGCTCCTGTATCTAGCGCCGAGGCGACCCATGAAACTCCGGCAGAGGAGGAAATGGGCTGGCTGATCTGGGCATTGGCGGGTGGTGGTGTGCTGCTGGCGGTATTGGGTGGGGTCGGGTTTGTGGTGATACAAAAACGGCGTGCTCTGAAGCGTGCTCTGGCCGCTGCGCAGGCCGAGAATCAGCAAGCCGGACAACCGGCTGCCAAGCTGGATCTCAATCTGCCAGAGCAGTAACCCTCGTACTGAAGTGGCGTGATGCCAGATATAAAAAACCGCCCTGATAAGCAGGGCGGTTTTTTTGAGTTCATAAACAGAACAAGCTGGCTATCAGTGTTCGCCGATATAGACATCCTTGTTCTGCTCGCGGATCTCGAGGAACTTGTCCAGATTGGCCATCATCAGCTCGACCAGCTGGGGGTCGAAATGCTGCCCCTTCTCCTCTTCAATCAGGGCCAGCACCTTGTCCAGCGGCCACGCCTTCTTGTAGCAGCGATCCGAACCCAAGGCATCGAACACGTCAGCCAGCGCCACAATTCGCCCCTCCAGCGGAATATCCGCCCCTTTCAGACCGCGGGGATAGCCACTGCCATTCCATTTCTCATGGTGATTGCCAGCGATGGTGGCACCAATCTGAAACAGCGCCAGATCGCTGCCGGAGAGCATATCCTGCCCGAGCTGGGCGTGGGTTTTCATGATCTCCCACTCTTCCGGTGTCAGCTTGCCCGGCTTGTGCAAGATGGCATCGGGAATTCCCACCTTGCCAATGTCATGGAGCGGCGAGGCACGTTTCACCAGCTCGCTCTGCTCTTCGCTCATGCCCATCAGGTGGCAGAATTGTTCGGTATAGAGCGCGACCCGTTTGACGTGCAGTCCTGACTCTTTTGAACGGGTTTCGACCAGTTCGCCGATGCGATAGATGATCTCCCGCTGGTTGTCGGCGATCACCTCATTGAGTCGGATATTCTCCAGCGCCACTATGATGTTTTCTGTAAACAGTGTCAGCAGACTGGTATCGATCTGGCTGAGCTGGCGGGTGGTCTCGATGTGGAACAGCAGGTGGTGGCGCGGATTCTGGCAGTAGAGCACCATCTGGGTGGCGTTATAGACGTTGCTGCGCTTGCTCATGGCCTGGCGCAGGATCTCCGGCGCGTCCGTGAGGAGCATGGCGGGATGGCCGGGGAGCAGGGGCTCCAATACTTGATCCTTCACCTCATAGGCGCATTGCTTGACGTCGTATATCTGGGTTTCCCCCAGATGGAGCAGGGCGCTGAGCTGCTCCTGGGCGCCTTCGACAAACTGGCGCAGGGCCCGTTTCTCAAAGATCCCCTTGGAGGCTTCGATGACTTTTTCCAGCCCCTGGCGGTTACTCTCCAGGGTGCGAATATCCCGATAGGATCGCAGGCTGGCCCGCAGCAGGGTACGCAGCTTCTGGGAGGTGAGCTCGGTTTTATCCTTGTAGTCGTTGATGTCGTAGTTGGTGACCACGTCATCTTCCGGCGCCTGGCCGGGTTGGCCGGTACGCAACACGATGCGTACCATCTTGTTTTGCAGATCTTCACGGACGTATTTGACGACATCGAGGCCAGCGTGGTCGACCTCCATCACCACGTCCAGCAGCAACAGAGCAACGTCCGGGGTGGTGGCCAGCAACTCTTTGGCCTGCGCCGCGGAATAGGCATGCAGAAAATCGATGGGGCGATTGTCAAACTCGAATTTGTTCAAGGTGATTTTGGTGATGCGATGCACTTCAGGCTCATCGTCAACAATCATCACCTTCCAGCCCGCTTGCTGTGCGTCGGGGAGGGAGAGATCGTCATCATCAATAATCAGGATCTGGTCATCCATCATACAATCCTGTTTGGCATCCTGTGCTTACATTAACTGCTTCACTAAGGATAGGAAACTTATTGGGAAATAAAATTTGATCTCGAAAAACTATGGTCGAAATAAGCAAATGGAACCCTTCGTAACTATGGCGTTGTCCGGCTGCTTTCTTTGCCCAATCATGGAGCTAGCGTGCATAAAGCCTATGTCTGGATTGGGGTGTGGACGCCAGTGGTTGGGGATGTTTGAATCCAGCTTGTAGCTATTAGACGAGAAATAATCTTATTTGATAGTAATTCCTATTTGCGTGTAGCATGGGCGACACACTCAACGAGGAGCCCCATCGTGTCCCCATCTCTGCCTCCCAATCGCCCCCGTCTGCTGACTGTCAAAGCCATTGCCCAGATCACCCCCCATTTGCGTCGCATCACCTTTGGTGGCAGCGAACTGGCTGACTATCCCTTTACCTGCGGTGGAGCCCATATCAAGGTGATGCTGGCCCAGCCCCATCAGGTAGAGCCGGTGCTGCCTGCCATGACCCCGAGCGGCCCGCGCTGGAGTGACCCGGCTGACAAGCCGGTGATCCGCACCTACACCATCCGAGCGTTTCGCCGTGATGAGCAGGAAATTGATATCGACTTCGTGCTGCACTGTGACGGCGGGCCCGCCAGCGCCTTTGCTACCCATGCCAAGCCGGGAGAGAAGGTGATCCTCTCCGGGCCGGGTGGTCCCAACCCCATGCTGCAACCGGCCGATCACTACTGCTTGGTGGGGGATCTCACCGCCTTGCCCGCCATCATGGCGATGTGTGAGGTGATGCCTGCCGATGCCAGAGGGGAAATTGCGATTCTGGTGCCGGATCAGGCCGATGCTCAGCCGTTGACGCTGCCGGTCGGGGTTCGCTGTCACTGGTTTGTCGGCGAGCCCGAGTCCAGTGGCCTGCTGGAACATGTGATTGCTCTGCCGCTGGTGCGCGATGGTGGCTTCTTCTGGCTGGGTGGGGAAGAGGCGCTGGTGCTGCCGCTGCGCCGCCATTTTCGGTCTGTGCTCGAGGTGGATCGCCAGTCGCTCTACGCCGTGCCGTACTGGCGCCGGGGCAAGAGTGAAGAGGCCTATCACCAGACCCGTCACGATGTGATGGATAATTAAGCGGATGCGAAAGAATACCTGATTCACTCTTGCAAATAAAAATGATTTGCATTTAGTATTGCGCCGTCCCGATGTCAGTCGGTACGGCGCTTTTGTTAATGATGGCTGCGAGTGGCATAGCACAACGCAGGGCCTGCCGTAATGCACTGATGTTCGGGGTGATGGGGCATGAACGAGACTGTTCATGCCAATGAACTCCATCACTTTGCACCGGGTCTGGCGAGGTCAGACAGGGATGTCGGTGGTGTTGGCCCTGGTTGTTTTATGTGGAGTGTTGATGATGCGTACATCATCCCGACGATTTGCAGTGCATCCGCTGGTGTTGTCCCTTTTTACCCTGCCAGTTCTGGCCCAAGGGACTGCGCCTGTCGCCGCTCATGAAACTATGGTGGTGACGGCGAGTAAAACCCGGCACAGCGAGCTGACCGCCCCGGCCAGCGTCTCTGTGGTAACCCGGGCCGAGCTCGACAAGCTCAATGTCAATGATCTGACCGGCGCTCTGAAACAGTTGCCGGGGGTCAATATCAGCCCTGCTACCAGCTACGGCCGCAGCGAGATCAAGTTGCGCGGGCTGGAGGGGGATTACACCCTGTTGCTGGTCAATGGCCGGCGTATCAGCTCCCGCGATGCTCTTACCTCCGGTTATGGCAATGATTTCGATCTCTCCGCCATCCCGATGGCGGCCATTGAGCGTATCGAAGTGATCCGTGGCCCTATCTCCTCCCTCTACGGTGCCGATGCGCTGGGTGGGGTGGTCAATGTCATCTTGCGCCAACCCGTGGAGAAGACCGAAGCGGCTGCCACCTATACCTTTAGCGATCCCACCGATGGTCACGGCGGGACTATCAACAAGGCGAGCGCCTATGCGGGCGGGGCGCTGATCGATAACAAGCTGCTGGCCAACCTGGTGGTAGAAGGGAATCACCGGGATGCCTGGCAGAGCGAGCAGAGCATCAACCCCAAGGCAGATGCCATCGAGCAGCGTGAAAAGCTGGGGATCCTCTCCAACGTCAAATGGTTGATCGATGATCGTCAGGATCTGGATGTAGGGATGAACTACGCCAAAGACGATCGCGAGGCCCACTGGAACAACTACGGCCAGACGCCGCGCAATATCCAGCAGATGGAGCGACTGGGGCTCAATGCCACTCACGTCGGCCGTTGGGATCAGTTCGACAGCCGGGTCGGCTATGCCTTCGAGCAGGTTGACCTGTTTGACGACTCCGAGCTGATGACGGCGCTGAGCAAGAGCAGCGGCGATGTGAGCCAGACCAACCACACCTTCGATGGCCAGCTGAGCGGCAACCTGGGTAGTCACTTGCTGACCAGCGGTGCCGAGTACCGCATCACCGAACTCAAGCATAACGTCAACCTCAAGGGGGGGGATGTCAGCGTCAACCAGAGCGCGCTCTATCTGCAGGATGAGTTTGGCTTTGGCGATCTGGCGTTGACCCTGAGTGGCCGGGTCGATCACCACGAGACCTATGGCACCGAGTTCAGCCCCCGCGGTTATGCCCTCTACAGCCTGACGGACAACTGGGTGGTCAAGGGCGGCATTGGCAAGGCGTTCAAGGCGCCGACCATTGCCCAGTCCAACCCGGATTATGCCGTAGCTGCCTGTCGCGGTCGCTGCGCCGTGGTGGGCAACCCGGATCTGAAACCGGAAACCGCCGTCAGCTACGAGCTGGGCACCGCCTACGATGGTTCGTTCTGGGGGGCCGGGGTTACCGCCTTCCACAACGATATCAAGGACAAGATCCAGAGCGAGGCATGGACCTCCACCTGGCGTCCGGCGGTGATGACCTATCAGAACGTCAGCAAGGCCCGCATCAAGGGGGTGGAGCTGAGCGGCTGGTTTGATCTCACCGATAACCTAACCCTCTCCAGCAACGTCACCCTGATCGATGCGGAGGACAAGACCAGCGGCAAGGATCTCTATCGGACGCCGGAGCATACCGCCAACGCCAAGCTGGAGTGGCAGGTCATCGAGAGCCTGAGTACACAGCTCGGCTGGAACTACACCGGCAGCCAGATCCTTCCGGTTCCGCGCATGAGCGGCACCACCTATGAGACCACCGCCGGATTCCACACCCTGGATGTCGGGGCAGTCTGGAACGCAACTCGGGCACTGGATCTGAAGTTCGGACTCAACAACCTGACCAATACCAAGCGTGACTGGGTTGCCACCGAGGCCGATCAAATTCTCGATGGGCGTACTGTCTATGCCGGTGTGGCCTACAAGCTGTAATGGCTGAACGGGAGCCCGCATTGGCGGGCTTCCGTTGTTGTCAGGGGATCACCTCGGGTGACCGCTTTTATTTCAACAACATGCGTATTGCCACCATAAGGAGTTAAAGGGTGTTTAGAGACCAGACCTCGCTGTTCTGGCTGGGATTGTTCCTCCTGTTTGTACTGCTTTCTCTTTCGCTCGCCACCGGTGCGGGTGTCTATGGTGCTCGCGAGGTGCTCGGCTACCTGATGGGGGATGCCCGCTGGGCTGGCGACGAGAAGCTCGCCATGGTGCTCAATACCTTGCGACTGCCGCGCACCCTCTGCGCCATGGTGGTCGGCGCCTCTTTATCTCTGGCGGCCTCCTTGTTGCAGAGCGCGACCCGCAACCCGCTGGCGGAACCCGGTCTGCTCGGGGTCAACGCCGGGGCCGTCTTTGCGCTGGTGGTGGGGCTCACCTGGTTCGGGGTGGAGTCCGCCTACGGCTATCTGCTCTGGGCAGGACTAGGCGCGCTGCTTGGTAACGTGATTGTGCTGGGACTCGGCATGATGATTGGCCGCTCCAATCCGCTCAAGCTGATTCTGGTCGGGGTGGCGCTCTCCGCCACCTTCGGCGGTCTCTCCAGCTTTTTGCTGCTCTCCAACAAGATGGTGCTGGAGCAGTACCGCTTCTGGAACCTCGGCTCCCTGTCGGCGGCCAATCTCGATGCCATCATTGCCGTACTGCCCTTCGTGCTGGCGGCGTTTGTCATCACCTTGCTGCTTTGTCGCCAGCTGACCCTGATGCAGATGGGGGACAGTCAGGCCCAGGCGCTGGGGATCCGCCCAAACCGGGTGCGAATTGGTGTGCTGTTGGCCGCCACCCTGTTTACCGCCAGTGCCATCGCCATCGCCGGCCCCATCGGCTTTGTCGGCTTTCTGGCCGCCTACTGTGGCCGACTGGTAGAGCCGGTGAAGCTGTCGGTGCAGGTCTGTTTCTCCGCTCTGTTCGGCATGCTGTTTCTGCTGTTGGCCGACATTCTGGCGCGCTGGCTGATCCAGCCGTTCGAGCTGCCCAACGGGGTCATTCTGGCCCTGATCGGTGCGCCTGTGCTGATCGCCATCGTTCATCGCGGGGGCTTTCGTACCCTGCTGACCGTCAAGTGAGGGGCTGATGCGCACACCTACCGATATGCTCTGCCTGCGGGCCGGCAACCGCTCTTTGCTGATCCATCTGCCCAGCTGGCGTTGGCTGGCTCTGCTGGCCATGGCGCTGCTGGCGCTTGCTCTGCTGGCCCTGAGCGTTGGCGGCGGCAAGCTCGGCTTTGCCGGGGTGGTCAACACCCTGCTGGGGGAGGGGACGCGGCTTGAGCAGCTCACCCTGTTCAAGATCCGGCTGCCGCGCATTCTTGGGGTGGTGGTGGGGGGGGCGGCCATGGGGCTCTCCGGCTGTCTGGTGCAGACTCTGGTGCGCAACCGGCTGGCCACACCCGACATGGTGGGGGTCAACAACGGCGCCTCTCTGGCCATCATCGTCTTCTCCCTCTACCTGACCGTGGGCAGCTGGCCCTGGTGGGCGGCCCCCATCGGCGCCATCTTCGCGGCGCTGGTGCTCTATGTCCTCTGCCGCAAACCGGGTGAGCAGGGCTATCTGTTCGTAGTGATCGGTATCGGCCTCTCCGAGCTGTTCGAGGCGCTCGGCCAGTTTGTGATGTCCACCCAGGCCCTGCTGCACCTGAGCTCCCTCTATTTGTGGAATATGGGCAGCTTTATCGCCGTGGGTTACAGCACTATCACCCCGATTGCCATCCTGTTGCTGCTGCTCTGCCCCTGGATCGTTTACCTCTCCCGCTCGCTGGCGGTGCTGCGCTTTGGCCCCGAGATGGCCAGAGGGCTTGGCGTCAACGGCGATCGGGTACAACTGGGCATTCTGGCCCAGGCCATTCTGGTGGCGGCGCTCGGCACCGCCATCGGCGGCCCCGTGGTCTTTATCGCCATGGCGGCCCCCATTCTTGCCTCCTGGCTGGTGAAAGACCGGGTGGTGCCGCTCTGGCTGGCGGCGCTTAGCGGCGCCCTGCTGCTGCTTGCCAGCGATACCCTGGTCCGAGTGCTGGCCAGCCCCCACGAGGTGGCGACCGGCATCATGACCCGCATTCTCGGCGGCTTGTTGCTGCTGTTTCTTCTCGTTAACGATCGCCAGAGGGCTGACTGATGACGCTCACCGTAAATCGCCTCCATTTCGCCTATCAGCAGACCCCCATTTTGCGGGACATCTCTTTCAGCGTGCCGAGGGGCAAGCTGGTGGGGATCGTCGGCCCCAACGGCTGCGGCAAATCGACCCTGCTCAAGCTGCTATCCGGCCAGATGAAAGCCCAACGCGGCGAGATCCTGCTTAAGGGCAAGCCGCTCGCCAGCTACCCCATGAAGGGGCTGGCGCGGGAGCTCGCCTATCTGCCCCAGCGGCCGACCCTGCCTGCCGGCATTCTGGTGGAGCAGTTGGTGCAGTATGGCCGCCACCCTCATCAGGGTTGGTTCAATCAGTGGGGCGAGGAGGATGCCCGCATGGTGCGTATTGCCTGCGAGCGGATGCAGCTTGAAAGCATCTGGCAGCAGAGCGCAGCGTCCCTCTCCGGCGGGCAGGCACAGCGGGCCTGGCTGGCGATGATCCTGGCCCAGGACAGCGACATGGTGCTGCTCGATGAGCCCACCAGTGCCCTCGATATCGGTCACCAGACCGAGGTGATGGAGGCGATCCATCGCATCACCGCCGAGGGCAAAACCGTGCTGCTGGTGATCCACGATCTGGCGATGGCGGCCCGCTACTGTGACGAGCTGATCGCCATCGGCGAGGGGACCATTGCCGCCATGGGCCCGGCCCGGGAGGTGGTGACCAAGGAGCTAATCGACCAGCTCTACCACACCAGTGTCGACATTCTGCATGCCCCCGGCGACGGGGCGCCCATTATCGTGCCCCGTCGCCACGAACATGGCCGCACCCTGCGTTCGGCGAGTTGAGTCATATGGGCCTGCTCTGTGGGCCCACCGAGTGTATTCACGCGGCCGATTATCCGGGCCGTGCAACGTTGAAGGAGTGAGATGATGAAGCGTTTTGCAGCCCTGGCAGCAGCCATCCTGATGCTGGCCGCGCCGCTGGTTCAGGCGCAGGAGATGCGTGAAGTGACTGATGCGTTTGGCCAGAAGGTGCAGGTGCCAGTCCAGCCAACGCGGGTGGTGGTGCTGAGCGAGCTCGAACTCGACAGCACCCTGACTCTGGGGCTGACCCCCATCGGCGCCGTCAATGGCCGTGGTCAACCCACCTTGCCCCGCTATTTGCTGAACAAGGCGGGCATGGGGATCCAGGTGATCGGCGATCTCGACAGCCCCAATCTGGAGTCGCTGATTGCGCTGGAGCCCGACCTTATCCTGACCGGCCAGACCCGTCCCGAGCTGCTGACCTTGCTGGGGGAGATCGCGCCGACCGTGGTGACCAGCAAGTGGGGTGAGCCGTGGCAGGATAGCTTCCGCCGCACCGCCCACACCCTCAACCGCGACCAGCAAGGGGATACTTTCTTGCTGCAGTATGCCGAGCGGTTGACTCAGGCTCGCAGCAAGCTGGCCAAGCATCAGGGGGAGAGCATCAGCATAGTGCGCTGGAACCCCAAGGGGCCGAGCTTTATGTATCAGGGCACCTTTGCCAGCAGCGTAGTGGAGTCGATGGGGCTGGTACGCCCAAGCAAGCAGCAGGGTACTGGCGCACCCCACTCACCGGCGCTCAGTCTGGAGTCCCTCAACCTGCTGGATGCTGACTGGCTGGTGGTCGGTACCCTGAGCGCCACCGGCGATGCGGTGGATGCCATGCGTCAGGCGGAGCAGACCCCGGCGTTCCAGCAGCTGCCGGTGATCAAGGCCAAGCGCTTTGGCGCCGTGGACGGGTCGCTCTGGACTTCGAGCGGCGGCCCGCAGGCGGCATTGCAGGTAATTGCAGATGTGGAGCAGTTGCTGGCAACCCGCAGCTGAGTGCCATCGCACCGCTGGGGTTGACCAAAAAGTTGACCAAGCAAAGAGGGAGGCCGGTGCCTCCCTCTTGCGTTGTCACTGTCTATCGTGACCTCTTCGGCGAGCCAGAGCCGTTTATTGCGGCTGGATGGCTGTCACTGTGAGCTTGCCGCTCTGGCTTTCGGCATGAAAGTGGATAGCATCCCCCACCTTGAGCCCCTTGAGCTGGGCCGGATCTGCCACTCGAAAGACCATGGTCATGGCGGGCATCTTGAGGTTCTCGATCGCCTCGTGCTTGATGCCGACCTTGCCGCTCCCCTCATCGAGGCGGGTAATGACCCCCTTGGTCATCACCATTGCGGCCTGTTCGCTCATCTCACCCGTCTGACTCATATCGTGCCCTTCATGGTGCATCATCTCTTCGGCTTGCAGGTTGGTCTGGGTGGCAAGGCCAAGCAGCAGGGTCAGGGTCAGCGTTTTGTAGTTCATGATGGTTTCCTTATCGTTCAGTCAATATGGATCGTGAAATCGGGTTATTCGGATTGCGGGTACGCGCTCTTGCCAAGGCTGCGACTGCGCCACAGGTAATAGGCCGCTGGCAGCACCAGGAGGGTCAGCACCAGCGCGCTCACCATGCCGCCGATCATGGGGGCGGCGATGCGCTGCATCACCTCGGATCCGGTGCCGTGGCTCCACATGATGGGCAAGAGGCCAGCGATGATGGTGACCACCGTCATCATCTTGGGGCGCAGGCGCAGGGCGGCGCCGTGGATCACCGCCCGGTGCAGACCCGCCTTGTCCGGCTTGCCACTGGCCACCAGGTCATCCCAGGCATGGTTGAGGTAGACCAGCATCAAGACGCCGGTCTCTACCGCCACCCCCGCCAGAGCGATAAAGCCCACCCCGACCGCCACCGAGAGGTTGAAGTCGAGCAGCCAGAGGGTCCAGATCCCCCCCACCACCGCCAGCGGCAAGGTGGTGAGAATGAGCAGCACCTCCTGAACGCGGCGAAACGCCAGATAGAGCAGCAGCACGATAATGGCGACCGTCAGCGGCACCACGTAGGCGAGGCGCGCCTTGGCCCGTTCCATGTACTCGTATTGGCCAGACCAGGTGAGGGCGTAGCCCGCCGGCAGCACCAGCTGCTTGCCCACCTCGGCTTTGGCCTCATCGACGAAGGAGCCGATATCGCGGCCGCGAATATCGACGTAGACCCAGCCGTTGAGCCGCGCGTTTTCACTGCGCAGCATGGGGGCTTCATCGCTGATGTAGACCCGGGCTACATCCGCCAGCGCGATACGCGCCCCGCTCGGCGTCACCACTGGTAATAGCTTGAGGCTCGCCACCGAATCGCGATAGCTCTGGGGGTAGCGCAGGTTGATGGGGTAACGCTCGCGCCCCTCGATGGTCTGGCCCACCTCCATACCGCCCACCGCGGTGGCGAGCACCGCCTGCACATCGGCGATGTTGAGCCCGTAGCGGGCTGCTTTGAGCCGGTCGATATCCACCTTCACATAGCGGCCACCTGCCACCCGCTCGGCGTAGACCGATGAGGCGCCCTCCACCTTGCCGACGATCTGTTCGAGCTGTTGGCCAAGCTGCTGGATCACCTTGAGGTCGGGCCCCGCAATCTTGATGCCCACCGGGGTCTTGATGCCGGTGGCCAGCATGTCGATGCGGGTCTTGATGGGGGGCACCCAGGCGTTGGTGAGGCCGGGGAAGCGGATGAGGGAGTCGAGCTCCTCTTTCAGCTTCTCCGGGGTCATGCCGGGGCGCCACTGATCGCGGGGCTTGAGCTGGATGCTGGTCTCCATCATCACCAGATCGGCGGGGTCGGTGGCCGATTCGGCGCGGCCTGCCTTGCCGAACACGTTCTGCACCTCGGGCACGGTACGAATGAGCTTGTCGGTCTGCTGCAAAATCTCCCGCGCCTTGCCCACCGAGATATTGGCTGCGGTGGTGGGCATATACATGATGTCCCCCTCATCGAGCGGCGGAATGAACTCGGAGCCCAGGTACTTGAGCGGCCAGAAGCCCGCCACCGTCACTACGGCGGCGATAGCCAGAGTGGTTTTCGGGCGTGCCAGCACGGCTTTGAGCAGCGGCACATAGCCCTGGCTTAGCCAGCGGTTCAGCGGATTGGCCTGCTCCGCCAGCACCTTGCCACGGATAAAGTAACCCATGATCACCGGCACCAGCGTGATGGCAAGTGCGGCGGCCGCCGCCATGGCGTAGGTCTTGGTGAAGGCGAGGGGGTGGAACATCCGCCCCTCCTGCGCCTCCAGCGCAAACACCGGCAGGAAGCTGATGGTGATGATCAGCAGGGAGAAGAAGATGGCAGGCCCCACCTCTATGCTCGCCTCGGTGATGATGCGCCAGCGGTTCTTGTCGGTGAGCGCCTCCCGCTCCATGTGTTTGTGGACGTTCTCGATCATCACGATGGCGCCATCCACCATGGCGCCGATGGCGATGGCGATGCCCCCCAGCGACATGATGTTGGCGTTGATCCCCTGCAGGTGCATGACGATGAAGGCGGTCAGGATGGCGATGGGCAGGGTGATGACCACCACCAGCGACGAGCGCAGGTGGAACAGGAAGGCCAGACACACCAGCACCACCACGGCGAACTCCTCCACCAGCTTGCCGGAGAGGTTGTCGATGGCGCGCTGGATAAGGTCGGAGCGATCGTAGACGGTGACGACCTCTACCCCCTCTGGCAGGCTGCTTTTCAGCTCCGCCAGCCGTGCCTTGACCCCGTCTATGGTGTGCTGGGCATTCTCGCCATAGCGCATGACGATGATGCCGCCCACCACTTCCCCTTCACCATTGAGCTCGGCCAGACCGCGCCGGCTCTGGGGGCCGGTGACTACATCTGCCACATCCCCCAGCAGCAGCGGGGCGCCGCGCACATTGGTACCGAGCGGGATCTGCTTCAGATCCTCAACGCTCTTGAGATAGCCGTTGGAGCGCACCATGTACTCCGCTTCCGCCATCTCGATGACGGAAGCGCCTGTCTCCTGATTGCCCTGTTTGATGGCGGTCTCGATAAGGGAGAGCGGAATGCCGTAGGCGCGCAGCTTGTCCGGGTCGACCCGCACCTGATACTGGCGCACCATGCCACCGACTGTAGCGACCTCGGAGACTCCCTCAACCGTCTGCAACTCGTACTTGAGGAACCAGTTCTGCAGCGAGGTGAGCTGGCTGAGGTCATGCTTGCCGGTTCTGTCCACCAGCGCGTACTGGTAGACCCAACCCACCCCGGTGGCATCGGGGCCGAGCTGGGGGCGGGCGGAGGCGGGCAGATTGGGGGCCACCTGGCTCAAATACTCCAGTACCCGGGCGCGGGCCCAGTAGAGGTCGGTGTTGTCGTCAAACAGCACATAGACGAAGGAGTCGCCGAAGAAAGAGTAGCCGCGCACCGTAGTGGCCCCCGGTACCGCCAGCATGGCGGTGGTGAGCGGGTAGGTGACCTGATCCTCCACCACCTGGGGCGCCTGGCCCGGATAGGAGGTTTTGATGATCACCTGCACATCGGAGAGATCCGGCAGGGCATCCACCGGGGTCTGTTTGACCGACCAGAGCCCCCAAGCGGTGAGCATGACAGTCAGCAACAGCACCAGAAAGCGGTTGCCGATGGACCAGCGAATAATCGACGGGATCATGGTTTTGCTCCTTGCTCATTTTGTGCAGAGAGCTGAGCCTGTTTGTTGGCAACGTAGCGAATGATGGAAGGGGTCATGACTTCTTCTCCATCTCGGGCATCGCCATCTGATGCTGGCTATGGTCCATGCCTTCCATCTTCTCCATCTCATCCGTTCCACGCTTGGCGTCGCCGTCAGTAGCGGGCGCTTGCTCCTGATGGATGGTGGTGATGCGGTACTCATCCCCCTCCTGCATCACTTGCAGGTGCAGGATCTGCCCCTCGACCAGCTTGCTGATGTCGACCCCGTCGGCCACGGTGAACTCCATCTCCATGGCGGGCCACTGCCACTCGGGGATGGGCTGGTGGGAGACCATCAGGGTGCGGTTGGCCAGATCGATACTTTCAACCTCGCCCTGGGTCCACACCTGGGCAGGGCGCACCGCCGTCATGCGCTGGAAGTCCGAATCGATGGCCGATTCGGAGTCGAGCAGAAACTGGGCCGAGCTGACGATGCTGTCCCCCGTTTCAACACCCTCTTTGATGGCAACCTTGTCGCCAAACTGGGTGCCCAGGGTGACGGCCACCGACTTGAAGCTGCCATCCCCCAGTGCCAGCACCAGCCGGTCCTGGCTGCCGGTGCGGATCACCGCTTCGCTCGGTACCACCAGCCGGGGTTCTCCCTGTCCGGTGCGAATGCTCACCTTGGCGAACATGTTGGGTTTCAGGAACTCGTCCGGATTGGCAAAGCGCAGCCGCACCTTGAGGGTGCGGGTGGCGGCATCGAGGGTCGGATAGAGGTAATCCACCTTACCTTGCCAGCTGCGGCCGGGGGCATAGTCGAGAGTCATGGTGACCGGATCCCCCACTTTCAGCTGGGCGGCTTGACGTTCGAACACCTCGGCACTGACCCACACCTGCTTGAGGGTGCTGATGTTAAAGAGCGCCGCAGCGGGCTCCACATACTGGCCCTCGCGCACCTTGAGCTCGGAAACATAACCGCTGCTGGGGGCGTAAATGCTGATGGTTTCGCGCACCTGACGGGTGCGCTTGAGGGCTGAGATTTGATCTGCCGGTACCTGCAGGGACTTGAGCTTGCCCTCGGCGGCGCGCAGCAGCAGGGGGTTGGCGGTGTTGAGGGCCAGCAGGTATTCGTGCTGGGCGTTGACCAGATCCGGTGCGTAGAGCTCGTAAATAAGGCTCCCCTTGCTCACCTGCTGCCCTTCACTCTTGATGGCGAGGGTGCGGATCCAGCCCGCCATGCGGGCGTTGACTGCCTCCAGCCTGTCCTCGTCATACCCGACATAGCCCACCGTCTCGATCTGCTGGTGGATAGGCAGTCGCTCGACCTTAGCCAGTCGCACCCCCAGGTTCTGCTGGATCTCGGGGGTGATGGTGACGGTGCCCGGCGAGCCGTTTTTTTGTTCCTCATAGACGGGGATAAAGTCCATCCCCATGTTGTCCTTGGCAGGGGCATCGCGCTTGTCGCGGGGATCCATGGGGTTGACCCAGTAAAGGGGGGTCTTCTCTTTGGCGCTGGCGCTATCGGAGGTCTGTTTGGCGGCCCAGTAGCCGCCACCGGCGCCGAGGGCGAGCAGCAGGGCCGACATCAGGACTGTCTTGTTCATGACTGGCCTCCGGCGCGGATCTGCATGCAGAAAGTGCAGGAGGGTAATGCGCCCGCGAAGGCCGCAACCTTGGACGGTGAAAAGTGGGCTGGTGACATAATACGTCTTCTCTTTTGCAGGCCGCCGGTCGGGTGAGGTGCAAGGCATCACCCAAGGGGCTGGCGGCAAACGGGGCGCAGCTGTATCAGTGCGCACGGCTCCCTGTGAGCGGACTGGTTTGGCCGGGGCACAGGGTCAGGCAAGGCGGCAGGAAACGGGCAAGTTAAAGCTTGCCTGTGCCGCAAGAGAAGGACTTTCTAGTGGCGTAACACCGACAGCATCAGATGTCGGCGCGGCCAGGAGGGAGGGTGAGTGCCGCGCGATCGCAGGAAGGGATCCCGCAACCAATTATCAAGCAGTGACGCTGCGACGTTGTTGCCAAGTAGCAAGGGGAAGAGCAGCAGAGCGACCAGTACCCCAAGCAGAGTCATCGCGCCGAAGGAGGGGGCATTGACGCCGGTCTGCATCTGGCACTCATCGCCCATGGCTGACCCCTCGTCTCCCTGATGGCAGGAGAGGGGCATGAGATCGCCCGGGTGATCCATAGCGGACATTGCATGAGAGATATCGCCATCCGCCATCGCCATGGATGAATCGAACATCACCATCGATTGGGCGCTGCTTGGGGTCGGCTCGGAGGAGAGGGGAGAACCATGCCAGCTGATGCAGAGAGTCAGATTGCAGACGAGCAGCAGCGCCAGCAGCAGCCGGGCTAGCAGGGCAGAGGGCAATCTTGTCGCAAGCTGGGTGAGTGACAATCCGAGCATCCTTAGGGAGCAGATGGCGGGACTGTAAACCTTGCCACGAGGTGAAGGTCAATGGCGCCGGTGATGTAATAGAGGTGCTATGTTGGGGGGGATATTTAAGCAATGCTTAACCATTGCGTATGCCCAACCCTAATGAAGCATGCCCCTCATCCCGTTAGGATGCCCCCTGTCAGTTACCACGATGACGTGATGGTTCACTCTTTTGCTCCGGCATAAATGACTGCGGCAGGAGTGCTTGCCGACCTTATCCATCCCGTGACGCCATGAGCGAGCAGTATAAAGCCGCAGGTCTCCCGGATGCTGACAATCAAAGAGTCAAACCGTGTTTTTGAGCAGCACACCTTGCCGGGTGCTCACCATGTTCACTATTCAGGAGTATTGAAATGCAGCCACGACTGCTGTCGCTGATGCTTGCCGCTTTGCTGAGTCCATCAGCCATGGCTGGCGGCCTTGCCCTCTACGAGACCAGCACTGCCAACAGTGCGCTGGCCAACGCAGGGTCTGCCGCCCGTGCCCAAGGGGCAGATACTATCGCAAGCAACCCGGCCGGTATGACCAAACTGGAAGGTACCCAGTTGCAGGTCAATGGCGGTGTGGTATACGGCGACCTTGAGCTGGATCTGGACAACGGCGGTAACAACGGCGGAAATGCCCTGCAGACCGCGCCGCTCGGCAGCCTCTATCTGACTCATGTCATCGACGATCAATGGGTCGCAGGTATCGGCGTCTTTGGCAGTCACGGTCTGGGTATCGATTATGGCGATGGCTGGGATGGTCGTGGTTATACCCAGTCGGCCAAGCTGACCGGCATTGCCTTTGCTCCGAGTCTGGCGTACCGCATTGACTCAAATTGGTCAGTGGGAGCCAGCCTGATCGCCATGAATGGTTCGCTGGAAGCCTCTGTGGATCTGACGTCCGGGATGGGGGAAGGGCGGGAATTCTCCAACAGCGACTGGGCGTATGGCGCCTCCTTCGGGGTACTTTACGAGCTGGATCAGCACTCCCGTATCGGCCTGAGCTACTTCTCCGAACTGAAGTGGGAGCTGGAAGATCAGCTCTTCCCACGTGCTGATGTGGCAGGTCTAGGGGTCGAGATCATGATTCCGCAGACCATTACGCTAAGTGGCTATCACCAACTCAACGACCAGTGGGCCTTGCTGGCCAGTGCCAACTGGCAGCAGTGGTCCCGTTTTGGCGATATCGGTGTGGCATCTGCCATGGGCAGCCAAACCATTGATATGAATTACAAGGATACATGGCATGCCAGCCTGGGGGCACAGGTTGATGTCACCCCTGCACTGCGTTTGAGCAGCGGAATAGGCTATGACAGTAGTGCAGTGAGTGATGAGTACCGTACTGTGATGCTTCCAGTGGGTTCTGGTTGGCGCTGGGGTCTGGGGGCCAGTTATCAGTTGAGCCCAGCCACCAAGGTGGAAGCCAGCTATACCCTGGCCTGGCTGGGTGATATGCCAGTGGATCAGGATGGGAGCGGTCGCCCGCACTTGTCCGGCAGTTACAACAACAGCTACCTGAACTTCTTCAACATCGGTGTGCAACACCAGTTCTGAGTTGTGAGCCTTGCAAGCCTTCACTGGTTGGGGGCTTCTCCATCCTAGCCGTCGCGCCGATCCGGCGCGTTATTAGCTGGGTGGCTCGTGAGGTCCACTTGTTTGCTCATCCGTTACTCAAGGAACAGCATCAAATGTCATCACAATCAACCTCTGCGTTAGCGCGGTGGCTTTGGCGCCTGACGTTTATATTGGTCACGGTCGCTCTGGTTGTCTTCTTCTCGAAAGGTGCCCACATCTATCCAATTGAGGCGACCAGGTTCAACCATGCTTTGCCAGCCATCATGGTACTGCTTGATTCCGAGATCTTTATGGGGGTGATTACTGTGATCACTCTCTATGTGGTCCTCTATCTGGTCTATCTGCTGTGGCAACTGCATGAGATCGCTGTGCATCGTGCCAAGGTGTCCGAGTCGGTGCATATCACCCTGGTGTTTGCGCTCTCCTTGTGCGGACTGTTTATCGACAAGACCTGGTGGGTGCTTGCCGTCATCATCGCCTTTGCCCGTTGGGATGTGCTGAGCGAGCGGATGAGCCTTATTATCGGCCATGGTATTCGACGTGGCCGTCATGAGGGGGAGGCATCATGAAAGAGATCCTGCTGCCCTATATCCTGATCGTCTGGTTGCTGGTCAAGCTGAACATATTGCCTTGGAACCTAAAAACGGGTTTTTGGAGTACCGCAATTGGTGCGTTATTGGCGCTTGGGTTGTTGACTACCTCTCGCCATTTGGCTCCGGTGGATTTTACCGATTCGGCGACGGTCAAGGCACCTCATGCGGTGTTGGGACCATTACTAGGCATCAACCAGTTTCATCAGATAGATCAGATTTATGTTGCGCATAATCAGCGCGTTGCGCGTGGTCAGCCCATTTATAGTCTTGCGGACTGGGAGAGTAACGGTAAGTCTCAGGCGTTGAGCTATCAGATTGACGCCCAGCATGCCCAGGTGGCGTCAGAGGTAAGCCAGCAGCGAGCGATCCAGTCACGACTGAACCTCAATCACAAGGAATTGGCTCGGCTGACTCAGTTGGGTAACTTTGCCAGTATTCAGAGCCGTGACCAGCTGCAGACCCAAATTGATGGCGATCTGGCGCAACTGAGTGCCAGTGAAGCGAAGGTTCAGGCGATTGAAGCTCAGGTGTTGAATCTAGAGACAGAGCTGGCCTTGCAGGAGCGACGGAATGAAGAGAAGGTGATCAGGGCTCCGTTTGATGGGCAGGTTTCGATAGTCAATATTGCCAGCGGTTCCCGTACCGGCAACATGCACCTATACGACACTTCTCGCAAGTTTCTGGAGTTTCGCATTCCGGATCAGAGTTTTCGCAACATAGCACCAGGCCAGTTTGCCGAGTTTTATGTAGATGCCTATCCAGGACGCATCTTTCGGGCACGGGTGCACTCAGTACTTACTGGCACGGGGGAGGCCCAGATGAGTGTTGCGCAGGGGGATCAGGATGTACGGCAGCATGTGGGCAACAACATGTCGAGCCATGGCCGGACAGTGGTACTCGACATGCTGGTGCCGGACGGTGTGGACCTGCCAATTGGGGCAACCGGCTCAGCCTGGATTTCGGCACATAAACCCCATCCGCTGCTTGGCTTTATCGACATCATCGGTGCCGCCACCGTACGCCTCAAAGCGATGAAGGCCTATCTGTTTGCGATGTAACGGAGTGACATAAAAAAGCCCCTCCGTGAGGGAGGGGCTTGGTGAGCTTTACCGGAATAGTCAGGCCCTTTTTTCCGATCCTCTCATGATGAGGCGGAAGAAGAGCGGGATAAAGAAGATGGCGATAAAGGTAGCGGCCAGCATGCCGCCGATGACCGGCCAGCCGAGGGCGTGACGGCTTGCCGCACCGGCCCCGCTGGAGGTGACCAACGGCACACAGCCTAGGATGAAGGCGAGCGAGGTCATCACGATGGGACGGAAACGCAGGCGCGCCGCCTCCAGTGCCGACTCGATGAGGCTCATCCCCTCTTCGTGCTTCATCACCGCGAACTCCACGATCAGGATGGCGTTCTTGGCGGCAAGGCCGACCAGGGTCACCAGCCCGATCTGGAAGTAGACGTTGTTGGTCAGCCCCACCAGCCAGGTGGCGAGCAGGGCACCGAACAGGGCGAACGGTACCGCGGTGATCACCGCAAACGGCAGGCTCCAGCGTTCATACTGGGCAGCCAGAATCAGGAAGATCATCACGATACCGAAACCAAAGGCCATGCCTGCGCTGCCTGCGGCCGCTTTCTCCTGATAGGCGGAGCCGGTCCACTCCAGCTTGGCGTCGTTGCCAAGAGCTTCATTAGCAACCTCTTCCAGCGCGGCGATGGCTTGACCCGAGCTGTAGCCAGGGGCAGGCTGTGCCATGATCTTGGCGGCCTGGAAGATGTTGAAGCGTTCGACCAGTTCGGGGCCGGTGGCATCACGCACCGTCACCAGACTGCTGAGCGGGATCATCTCCCCCTTGTCGGAGCGGACATAGACGTTGCGGATGTCGCTCTTCTTGGCGCGATAGTCTGCCTCGGACTGCAACTGCACCCGGTAGGTACGGCCGAACTGGTTGAAGTCGTTGACATAGACCTGGCCGAAGGTGGCCTGCATGGTGTCGAACACCGCGTTGATGGGCAGCCCCAGCGCCTTGGCTTTTTCGCGATCCAGGTCGAGATAGACCTGCGGCACGTTGGCGCGGTAGGTGCTGGTGACGCTGGCAAACTCCGGGCGCGCCTTGGCTGCTTCAAGGAAGCGCTGTACTTCGCCGGAGAAGGCCTGGGCGTTGCCGGTGCCACGGTTTTGCAGATAGGCCTCAAGGCCACCTGTGGTGGACATCCCCTGAATGGGAGGCGGGTTGAAGGAGGCGACAAAGCCATCCGCCAGCCCCATCAGGCTCAAGCCCTGGAAGGTCTTGGCCAGCGAGAAGGAGTCCTGCCCGGCCCCCTGACGCTCGCTCCAGTCCTTCAGGGTAATGAAGGTCATGCCGCTGTTGCTGATGATGGCATTGGAGAGAATGTCAAAGCCCGAGAAGGTGATCACATCCTTCACATGGGGGTTTGCCATGGCGATCTTGTCGAACTGATCCGCCACCGCCTGGGTCCGGCTCATCGCGGCGGCATCCGGCAGCATGACGGCGGAGATGAGGTAGCCCTGATCTTCGTTTGGTACCAGTTCGCCCGGCACTTTCAGGAAGAGGCCGTAGATGGAGAGGATCAGCACGGCGATGATGGCAAAGGCGACCCCCACCCGACGGTTCAGGAAGGCCACACCCCGTACATAGCCGCGGGTCAGCTGGTCAAATTTTTCGTTGAACCAGACGAAGAAGCGGGCCGGTTTGTGGTGTCCCTCTTTCAGCAACACGGCACAGAGGGCCGGGGAGAGAGTCAGTGCCACCAGACCGGAGATGGCGACCGAGACCGCGACCGTGATGGCGAACTGCTTGTACATCACCCCTGTCATGCCACCCATAAAGGCGACCGGCAGGAACACGGCGCAGAGCACCAGCACGATGGCGACCACCGGACCGGAGACCTCCTGCATGGCGAGGATGGCAGCCTCCTTGGCGGAGCACTTCTTCTCGCTCATGATCCGCTCGACGTTTTCGAGCACCACGATGGCGTCATCCACCACGATACCTATGGCAAGCACCATGCCGAACAGGGTCAGCAGGTTGATGGAGAAACCGAGCACCAGCATGCCGGCGAAGGTCCCGATGAGCGACACCGGCACCGCGATACAGGGGATCAGGGTGGCGCGGAAGTTCTGCAGGAACAGATAGACCACCACGAACACCAGTACGATCGCCTCGAACAGGGTGTGTACCACCTCTTCGATGGAGATCTTCACGAACTCGGTAGTGTCGTAGGGGATCTGGTACTCGATATCCTGCGGGAAGCGCTCCTTGAGTCGCTCCATGGTGGCATGTACCGCATCGGCGACCGCGACGGCGTTGGCGCCCGGTTGCAGATAGGTGGCGATACCGATGGCCGGTTTGCCGTTGGCGCGGGCGACCAGATCATAATCCTTGCCCCCCAGCTCGACCCGGGCGACATCGCGGACCCGGATCTTGGAGCCATCGGGCATGGAGCGGACAATGATGTTCTGGAACTCCTTCACATCCTCAAGGCGCCCCTTGGTCTGCACCGTGTAGGTGAAGTCGATGGGGGCCGTGGTGGGTTGGGCACCAATCTTGCCTGCCGCGAACTGGGTGTTCTGCTCGCGAATGGCGCCGATCACGTCGCTCGGGGTGAGCTCGAGCTGGGCCAGTCGATCCGGCCGTAGCCAGATACGCATCGCATAGTCGGTACCGCCAAACAAGGTGGTATCACCGATGCCGGGAATCCGCTTGAGCTCGTCGATGATGTTGAGCAGGGCGTAGTTCGACAGATAGGTGGTATCAAACGAGCCGTTCGGTGACTGGAGGGTGACTACCTGCAGGATGGAGGTCGATTTCTTCTTGACCGTCACCCCCTGCTTTTTCACCTCTTCCGGCAGCTGGGCCATGGCAGCCGAGACCCGGTTGTTGACGTTGATGGTGGCCTGATCCGGATCGGTGCCGATCTCGAAGTAGACGTTGAGGTTCATCTGGCCGTTGGAGGCCGACCCCGACTGCATGTAGATCATCCGCTCGACGCCGTTGATCTGCTGCTCCAGCGGCGCTGCCACGGTCTGGGAGATCACCTCCGGAGTTGCGCCCGGATAAAACGCCGTGACCGAGACCACCGGCGGGGTTATCTGGGGATATTGCTCGATGGGGAGCGCCCGCATCGCCGCCAAACCGCCCAGCACGATAATGATCGAAATCACGCTGGCGAAGATGGGGCGTTCTATGAAGAACTTGGAAAACATACGGGCTCCTTACTTGGCCGCAGACTGGCTGACCACCTTGCCGGTGATCGCCTTCATCTCGTCGGCAGAGACAGGTTTTACCACGGCGCCGGGGCGAGCCTTCATCAAGCCTTCGACGATATAGCGCTCACCAGCCTGCAGGCCGCTCTCGATCAGCACGCCGGAGTCGACTGCCGCGCCCAGGGTCACCGGACGGGGCACTACTTTGTTGTCGGCATCGACCACCATCACCATGCGGTCAGCCTGGGACTGGACGATGGCGCGCGGCGGCACCACGATGGCGTTTTTGCGCAGGCCCAGATCGATGGTCATGCGGACAAACTGGCCGGGCAGTAGTACGCCGTCCTTGTTGTCGAAGATGGCGCGGGCACGGATGGTGCCGGTCTGGGGATCGACCCGGTTGTCGGAGAAGTTGAGCTTGCCCGCCTCCGGGTAGAGGGAGCCATCGGCCAGACGGATATGGGTGCGCCAGGTGGTGGCATCCTTCGCCTCAATCACCCCTTTCTTTACCGAGTTTTCGAAGTTGAGGCGATCCTGCTCCGAGTAGGAGAAGTTGACGTAGAGCGGATCAAACTGGGTGATGGTAGTGAGCAGGCCGTTGTCGCCGCTGGTGGAGATAAGGCTCCCCTCGGACTGGGAACTCTTGCTCGCCATGCCGTTGATGGGGGCGGTCACCTGGGTGTAGCTGAGGTTGAGCTCCGCCTCTTTCACCTTGGCCTGAGCGGCCTGATGACTGGCGATGGCCGCTTCATAGTTGGCGATGGTGTCGTCATAGTCCTTGCGACTCACCACCTGACGCTTGAAGAGGGGAATGATGCGATCCCGATCGGCACGGGCCTTGTTGAGACGGGCCTGCTCCTGAGCCAAAGTCCCTTTGGCCTGCTCCAGTGCCACCTTGTAGGGCTCCGGGTCAATCAGAAACAGCTCCTGACCGGCGGTAACCGGCTGGCCTTCCACATAAGTGCGCTTGAGCAGGATGCCACTGACCCGGGAGCGCACATCGATCTCCCGAAAACCGGCGGTCTCTCCCACCATCTCGGTGGTGAGCGGCACATCGGTCAGCTTGACCTCGGCGACCACCACAGGGACGGCGGGCATGGTCTGGGCCGTCTGGGTCGTCTCGCCGCCACAGGCACTCAGACCGCTGATCAGCGCCAGGGTCAGCAAGCTGCGTTTGTAAACCTCTCTTCCGGCATTGGGCACCTTCATCATCACACTCCTGTTGGATCGATTTCGGCTGCTGCGTTCAGCATGTTTCTCCATACACATCATTAACTTCATGATTAAAAAAACAACTTATTTATGATTGGAATGGGAGATGATAGGGCGGCAACCTTGAACACAACCTTCTCAAAGTGGCAATTAGGGTTGCCGATTGACGAAAAAAGTCTGACTTTTCCGATTTGGGCGGGGGGGCTTCGGGGATGTTCATCCCGGGCCAGGGCTCTTCGTAACCGTATCACGCCAGCCATTCCTTGCTGCAAAAAACAAGGTGCCATAAGGCACCTTGTCTGGATGGGGTTTTTACGCCCTTTTATCGCAGGCAACCGCGAGCCGCTTCACAGTTTACGAATTCGTCGCGACTCATCGGTTAATCTTGCGCCGCATCAGGCGAAGCAGGCCCAGATGGGGGCGTGGTCGGAGGGTTTCTCGATGCCGCGCAGCTCGTAGTCGATACCGGTCTCGGTCACCTTGTCCTTGAGAGCATCGGAGGCCATGATGAGGTCGATGCGCAGGCCACGGTTCTCGTCAAAGCCCTTGGAGCGGTAGTCAAACCAGGAGAAACGCTCGCACTCGGTGGGATTGGCGGCGCGGAAGGTGTCGGTCAGGCCGAACCCTTTCAGTCGCTCCATCCACTCCCGCTCGATGGGCAGGAAGGAGCACTTGCCATCCCGCAACCAGCGCTTGCGGTTCGCTTCGCCGATGCCGATGTCGAGATCGGTGGGGGAGATATTCATATCCCCGATCAGCACCAGCTGGTCGTCCGGGGTGTGGTTGGTCTCGAGGTAGTGCTGCAGATCCTCGTAGAACTTCTGCTTGGCCGGGAACTTGGTCTCGTGATCCTGACTTTCACCCTGCGGGAAGTAGCCGTTCATCACCTTGATGAGAGATCCGTCTTCGCGCTCGAAGGTGGCCATGATCATCCTGCGCTGGGCCTCTTCATCGTCGGTGGGGAAGCCTTTCTCCACCTTGACCGGCTTCTGCTTGCTCATGATGGCGACCCCGTAGTGAGCCTTCTGGCCATGAAACTCCACGTGATAGCCCATGGCCTCCACATCGGCCAGCGGGAAGGCTTCATCGTGCACCTTGATCTCCTGCAGGCCGATCACATCGGGCTGGTGCTTGTCGATGATGGCTTGCAGCTGGTGCAGACGGGCGCGCAGGCCATTGATATTGAAAGAGATGATCTTCATGTCCGGGATGCTCATGTCATTTTTATAAGTGGCTATTGGACTAGGAATCGGCGGTGGATGCAAGTTTGGCCGCGGGCCTGCATCAGTGGCAGGCACCGCGGGGTGGGCAGAGGTGTCAGCGGGTCATCTTTTTGACGAATACCACCACAAACAGCGCCAGCGTAAAGCTGCCGGTAAAGGCTTCAAAAGCGGCGAAGATCCTGGAGAGGCCGACTGGAGTGAAGTCGCCGTACCCTAAAGTGGTGAAGGTGACCACGCTGTAGTAGAGGCATTCGAGCAGGAAGATGGCATTTTGCTCGAGCGGGGCACCGGGCTGGTAGATGAGGTGCTCGCCCTGAAAATGTAGTCCGCAGAAGAAGTAAAAAATGCTGCAGATAAAGATGAGCAGCAACGAGAAGAGCACCACCCGCATAGGGGCCTCGCCATAGCCGCAAAAGAGATCGACCACCCAGGAGGTAAAACGCTGGCTCGACCAGAACGGCAGTTGCAGGCGGCGCATGGTGAGCTCCTGCTGGATATAGTTGCCGGACATGGTGAAGATCCCCTGTGCCTCGGAGGCTTTGCGCAGATCCCGGTAGGTCTCTTCCGCCTCCTTGAACCAGATGCGCGCCTGTTTGGGATCCCGTTCGCGGCGCCCCTTGCGATCCTGCATCACCCGTTTGCCGGTCTGCATGTTGTCGAGCCGGGTGTTGTGCCAGCGGATGCCGAGCAGGTTGACGTCATCGAGGGTAGCGCACTGGAGGTTGGCATCACTCAGATCAGCCTTCATCAGGCTGCCGCCCTTCATGTGCAGGCCGTAGAGGTGACCACCGCGCAGGTTGGCTCGATAGAGGTTGCACTGCTCCAGTAAAAATCCCTGATCGGACTCTTTGTTGACCAGATTGAGACCCGCCAGATTGGCGCGGGCCAGCTGCAGGCCGTGGCAGAGTCCGCCAGCGCGAACGTACTGTTCAAGCGCCTCGGCGGTGTGGGCTTCCTGGTGGGTATGGTGGGGATCATGCCAGTGGCAGAGATCGTGCTCGCCAGCCTCTTCACTGCAGTGGCGGCCATCGGCCACCAGATAACGACACATCGCCATCTTCGTTTCCCTCGCATTGCCGAACTGGTTTCAGCATAGGCGGGGAAAAGGGGGGGCGGCGGCGTCTTAGCTGAACTGGTTGAACTCCTGACGCAGCTTGCGAAAACGCTCCTGCTGGGCCGGGTTGAGGGGGATGCCGTCGAGCACGTCCAGGGTGTCCTTGCACTCGGCACCAAATTCCGGACTCTTGCGGTTTTTCTGCATCAGTTGCAGCAGCACCTGGATCTTGTTGAGAGCCGCACCGGTATTGGCGGGAGCGCGGCGCAGGGCCTCGCGAAAATGGCCGAGGGCCTGCTCCAGCTCGCCGCTCTGATAGGCCTTGATCCCCAGATCGTTGAGCTGCTGGTAGCGCTGACGCCGCTCCAGCACCGTCTTGTCATCCCGGGTTGCCTGAATGCAGGTGGTGAGCAGCCGATCTTCGTCCTCCGCCAGCAGCCCTTGCAGGCTTTCGGCATATTCGAACTCGCCGAGCTGATAGAGGGCGAGGATGGTCTCGCCAAGGAGGGCGGGGGGCATGGTGGCAGGCTCATCGAGCCAGTTCTGGTTGGCGCGATAGAGCATCTTCTTGCCCTTGAGCAGCTCCCCCAGCGCAATCTGCACCCTGGCCTGACAGATCTGCTCGAACACCGGGTAGTTGAACTCCGACATCATCAGCGAATCGCGGATGCGCGACAGGGCCGAATTGACCTGCTTTTGCAGGTTGGCGATGTGGTAGCTGTCGTTGCTGTTGAGGGCGTAGAGGGTCAGGGTCTGGATATAGGCCCCCAGATAATGGGGCGTGCGATGGATGGAGTTGCGCGACAGGTCGATCAGCGACATCAGCACATCCTTGGCCTGGGCGTAGTCGTGGCGCTGCAGGCAAACCTCCGCCAGTCGTCGGGAGAGTTGCACCGACTGAGGGGAGATATCCACTGCCCGTCTGAGCTCCTGCTGCGCCTGCTCGTCATTGCCAAGGGCCAGCAGGGATTCTGCCAGCCAGAGGTGAGCCTCCACCATCAGCGGGGTATTTTTGAGGGTCGCCTGCAGATGGCTGACCGCCTCTTCGTGGAGCCCCAGGGTGTTGCACGCCTTGCCCAGAGTCAGGCGGGCCCAGCTGTTCTCTTGCCCGGCCAGCAGTTGGCGCATCAGGGAGCGCGCCTCCTGCGCCTGACCCAGCTTGAGGTGGGTATCGGCCTGCAGGCAGCGGCAGTAGTTGGCAAAACGGGGCACCGCATCGGCCCGCTCGGCGCAGGCGGTAATGAGCGCCGCCAGATTGTCATCGGCCAGTGCGGTAAAGACGCTGGCCAGGGCGTTGCGCCGGGCGAGGGCGCGCTTCAAGCGAAACGAGAACTGCTCCTGAGAGAAGGGCTTCATCAGGTATTCGTCGGGTTCGGCTTCCAGCGCGCTCAGTACCATGGCGCGGGAGCTGTCTCCACTGACCATTATCACCACGCTCTGGGGCGGGATCAGGTCTTTGTCGCGCAGGCTCTCGAGCAGCTGGCGGCCATTCTCGCCAACCCCCAGATCGTAATCGATGAGATAGATGTCGAAACTGCCCTTCTGGCAGCGGCGCCGCGCATCCTCGGCGGTATTGGAGTAGGTGATGTTGCTGATACCCAGATTGAGCAGCATCGCCTTCATCATCACCTGAAACGAGCGCTGCTCATTGACCATCAGAATGCGTTGTGGCTTGGCTGGGCTCTTTTTTTCTGGCTCTTGTTCGGGTGTCTGCATCTGTCTGGGTCGAGGCGCTACGGGCTGATGGGAGAAAGTGTGCCACCAAAGCGCCCGAAGAGGCAATTGGCCAAGTTGTCGATTGCGAACCATCTCCGTTTGTCCGCCTTTTGCCCGCGATGAGTGAAAGAAAAAGGCCCTGTTGCCAGGGCCTTGAACTCACCGTTTTTTCTCTGCCAGATAGGGAGCAAATTGCGGCGTGTACTCAGCCTTGAACCCCTGTTCGGTCTTGATGATGAGATAGACCGCCAGCTGGTGCTGTTTGGCAAATGCCATCCCCGCTTCAGGCCCCATCACCATCAGCGCGGTATCGAGGGCATCGGCCTCCAGTGCGGTCGGGGTGATGACGCTGGCGGAGACCAGCTTGTGGGTGACCGGCTGGCCGGTGGCGGGGTCGATGATATGGGAGTAACGCTGGCCATCCAGCTCGTAGTAGTTGCGATAGCTGCCTGCAGTGCTGAGCGCCATGCCGTTGGGGATGACGATATCGGAAAACGCCCCCGGCTGATCGGAGGGTTCGACGATGGCCACTTTCCATGGCGAGCCCTTGCTGTTGTTGCCCTTGCTGCGCACCGCACCGGCCACTTCGATCAGGTAGTTGTGTACCCCCTTGCCCTCGAGCAGGGTGGCGATTTCATCCGATGCCGCCCCTTCGCCGAGAGTGGAGAGGTCGAGATAGAGATCCGGGATCGTTTTTTCGAGCAGGAAGTGATCCCCCTGCGGGGTCAGGGTCAGTTTGTCGATGCCCACCTTGTGGCGAGCGGCGGCGATGGCTGCCTCATCGGGCCGCTTGACCGGCCGTTTGTCCGGGCCAAAGCCCCACAGATTGACCAGAGGCCCCACGGTCACATCCAGCTTGCCGTCGGTCAGCTTACCGGCATCCATCCCCTGCTGGACTATGATGGCCATGGCGGGCGGGATGGCAAACGGGGTGTTGGCGGGCCCCTGATTGAAACGGGAGATGAGCGAACCCGGATCGTAGGTGGAGATCTCCTTGTTCATCCGGGCTAGCAAACTTTCTACGTCACTTTTGAGGGCGGGCTCCCCACCGGGATAACTATCGCTCAGGGTCACCACATAGTAGGTGCCCATGGTCTTGCCCTGAATACGGGTCTGGGCAGGCGGGGTGGGCTGGCAGCCGGCCAGCGCCAGCAGCAGGGTCAGCAGCAGGCCGCGCATGGCCGCCACGGGGGTTATCGCAATCATCCGGCGCTCTCATCTGGAGAAGGTTCATATCGGGGCGCTAGCTTAGCCAAGGGGCGCCCTTCGGGCGAGCCCTGATAGGGCCAATAGGAGGGAAAAGGGCAGAAAAAATTAAACATTTTTGAACCTGTGGCGGGAGTGGGTCGTATCGTCCATCCGTGAGGGAGAGAGTGGCGAGTAGAGCACCGTCTGGTGACCTGGCCCGCAGCTTTAGCCAAAAGCCATAGCCGATTGAAGACAATTGAGTAAAATGAAGGTCGATTTAGACGGCATCTTTGCGAAGCGTTCACCGCATCCGCCAAGTCGTTGCCATCCATTGCCAATCAAAGGAGAAGATGATGAAAAAGGCGATTACCCTGCTGTTTCTGAGTACCCTGGCTGCCCCCGTGCTGGCGGATGAGTGTGCACTGGTCATCGAAGGCAATGATGCCATGCAGTACAACCTCAAAGAGATGAGCGTGCCGGCCACCTGCAAGGAGGTGACGGTCACCCTGAACCACACCGGCAAGCTGCCTGTGACCGCCATGGGTCACAACTGGGTGCTGGCCAGCACCGCCGACTATCAGACCGTGGCGACTGCCGGGATGAGCGCCGGGGCCGAGAACGGCTATCTGCCCAAGGATGATTCTCGTGTGCTGGCTCACACCAAGCTGATCGGCGGCGGCGAGAGCAGCAGCGTCACTTTCAAGACCGACGGTCTGGCGGGCAAGGATCTCACCTTCTTCTGCTCCTTCCCCGGCCACTTCGCCATGATGAAGGGCTCCTTCAAGGTCAACTAAGGTGCTGACCGGCACGAGCCGGTTGCCTCAATAGCAAAAGCCGGGATTTCCCGGCTTTTCTATTGAGCTATATATCTGACAGAATTGGCTGGCATCAGACGAGGTTTTTGTTCTAAAGACGCTGGAAGATACACGGAAATGCAATTAGTAAAATTGGTTCTCAGTTGTTGTTTACTCTTGGTGTGTACTATCGCCTTGGCAGCAGAACCTCCGGTAAAGAAAAGTCGTAGTGGTATATGTCATCCGAAAGGGGGGACTTATTACAACCGAACCAAGCATTATATCCCTTATGACACAATGCAAGCATGCCTCGACAGTGGAGGGCGGGCACCCAAACGTTAATCAAATTAGAGCCAGAGTGAAAACTCAGCCAAGTCATAGCATTTGACATTTTTGGTAGCGCATTTTTTCGCCTCGGATTTTAGCCATTCAAATGCAGCTTTTTTATGGCCTTGGCCTTCAATCAAAATGATGACATTTTGTTCAGGAGCTTTGTTTGCGCTTTGTAAAAAGAAAGGAAATTTACGGTCTACAGAGCCGGAAACTTGTTGCTGATGAGGCTCAATACGAGTTAACCCATCAATTGGATGGTTAATTACAAAAGCACTGATTGCTTTAAGCCCATAGAGATCCTCGTAAGGAACTCTGCATTTGAATGTTTTGGCGTTAACTAATTTATTATCCTCAACATAACCAAATTCATTCAAAATCTCTCTAATTCTTTTCTGTAGTTGTTGATTACTTTTTTCTTCTTCAGTGGTGAGTTCTGGTGGTGTTTCGAATCCATCAAGTGTGTATTGCATAGGATCTCTCATCACAAAAGCCATGAGAGACCCATATTACTCCGAGATATATAACTTTCAATATTCGTGAGTGATTTTTAACCGCGGCAGATCCTATTTGAGAACATCCTGCAGGGTAAAGAAGGCGATGGCGGTCTTCTTCTGGCATTCGAAGTGAATGCTCTCTTCACCGGTCACCACCAGCGTCTCGTTGATGGCCACCTCTTTGCCCTGCACGGCCAGCTGGCCGCTCAGCAGGTGACAGAGGTAGGTCTTCTCTGGCTCGAGGGTAAGGGTCAGCGGAAAGGGGAGGTTCAGAACCCGCACGTTGGCGCTGATGCGATCCGGATGGTAGATAAGCCCCAGATCGGTCACCTCTTTTTTCAGCAATTCGCAGTGGGTCTCCTCATCGCCGCTAAAGTGCGCCGCCTCGAAGGTGGCGTAGGGGTGACCATTGAGCACAAAGCCAGCCCCGCTCACCGGCAGCAAAATGCGCTGATAGCCGGGAAAGGGGGAGAAGGGGCCCGCGCTCTTGATGGGGGCCGAGCTCAGTCGATAGTCAAAATCGAGTTTGGCAAGGCTGCTCCCCTCGGGGGAGATGAGGAGCTGGCTGGTAGTGCCCTGCTGGTTTTTCCAGGGCATCTTCTGGTGGTCAGACTCTTTAATCAGGGTGATCACGGGCACTTCCTCACGATAAAAAAACGCAGGGAGCAGGGGACATCTGCCCCGGCTCCCTGATAGAGATTGGCGATGGTAAAGGCGATCAGCCCTGACCATCCAGCGCAGCCAGCCGCGCTTCCATGGCGGCGAGACGGCTCTTGAGCTCGTTTACCTCCTGCTCCAACTCGCTCAGACGGTCGGCGGCAGGGGAGGCATAGGCCGCGGCGGGGGCGGCATCCATCATCGCCTGAATATCCACTTCGCCGCTAAACAGGTGGGCGTAGCGGGATTCGCGCTTGCCCGGCTCGCGCGGCAGCTTGACCACGTAGGGGCCACGCTCGATGAGTTGGGTCAGTACCGCATCTACCTCGGTGACATCATCGAAGCTGCAGAGGCGGTTGGTGCGCGAGCGCAGCTCCCCCGGGGTTTGCGGGCCGCGCAGCAGCAGTTCGCAGACGATGCCAAGCTCCTGGGCACTGAATTTCAGCTCGCCAAATTCTGTGTTACAGAATCTGTGCTGATAGCGGGGCACCCGGGCGTTGAAGCCTGCAGTGTTGACCACCAGCCGCTTGCGGATCAGCTCGTCCACCACGGCGCGGATATCGAGCTCGGAGAGCTCCAGCACCGGCTCGCGGTTGCTCTTCTGGTTGCAAGCGTTGACCAGTGCATTAAGGGAGAGGGGATATTGATCCGGGGTGCAGATCTCTTTTTCAATCAGACAGCCGATGACGCGGGCTTCCAGTGGGCCAAGTACTAACTCCATTTCCTACTCCCTTCCAAATCGAGACATCAAGAGCCCCTATCTTAGTCATGGTCCGCGCCGCGTCTAGCGTTGCGCGCTATTTTTGCGAGCTGATCAGGGCGTTGGCGAAAGGCTCGCCAACGCCAGAGGTCTCCGCTTTTAGCGCTGTCCCTGATAGAAGCGCGCCTTATTGGCATACATGGCGTCGTCAGCCACCCGGCTCAGCTCCGCCAGGGGGGTCTGGTCGCTGCTGCTCCAGCCGATGGCAAAACGCAGCGGGAAGCTGTGCTCCCCATGCTTCACGATGGCGTGCTGCTGGCTTGCCTCCAACCTGCCTGCCAGCTGCTGGCTGGCGAGGTGATCCGCCTCCGCCAGCAGGACGAACTCGTCGCCGCCGATGCGGAAAATCTTCTCATCCTGACGGCAGAGGGTGCGTAGCTGGCGAGCCATCTGTATTAGCAGGGCGTCACCAGCCTCGTGCCCATACTGGTCGTTGGTACGCTTGAGGCCGTTGAGATCGAGCATGAAGAGGGCGAGGTGACGCTCCGGATGGCGCGCCAGCACTGCTTGATAGTGGTGGAAGGCCTCTTCGAACGCCTGCCGGTTGGGCAGCCCGGTGAGGTTGTCGGTGCGGGCGACCCGCGCCAGCTCGTCGGTGAAGAGGCGCCCCTCGATGCCCACCGCCAACTGTTTGGCAAACAGCCGCAAGATGGCCCTGTCTTCGGACTCCAGCCCTTCCGCGCTCACCATCAGATAGCCAAACAGCACGCCGCTCTGGCTACCGGGCAGGGTCATGATCTTCCAGAGTGCGTTATCCCACTGGCATTCGGAGTGTTTGACCTCCTCATCCATCAGTTGAGTCAGTTTCTCCTGCAGGGCATCCCGCAAGGGGGCATCGACCCCCTGGGTCAGGGAGTAGTGGGGCTGCCTGTCTCGGCGGATCACCAGTCCCCAGCGGTGGCCAGGATAGAGCTGCGAGAGTTGCAGCAGGGCGGAGCTGGCCAGCTCGGCAATATCGATATCCAGCTGCTGGTGCAGACCGAACTGCAACCAGGATTGCAGGATATGGCGGCTGCGCTCCTCCCGGCTCAGGGCCGAGCGCAGGGCGGTCGTTTGCGAGGCAACCTCTTGCTCCAGTTCGTCGTTGAAGCCGAGCAGCCGCTGGTTGAAGGCCTCTTTCTCGCTATTGGCCTGCTGCAGCTGTTCATTTTGCTGATAGAGCGCCCGCACCTGATCCGAGATGGTGCTGGCCATCTCCTGCAGCAGCTGGCGTACCTCGTCGTACTCCACAAAGCGCAGCGGCGCCTGCCGTTGCTGGTAGTTGCCCTTGCCATAGCTGCGCACCAGCGCGGCCAGCGAGCGCAGCGGTCGGATGAGCCAGCGGGTGAGCCAGACGCAGCCGATGGCCACCAGCAGCAACATGACGGCGATGCTGACGGTCAGCAACTGCTGGGATTTATTGAGCTCGCTGACCCTGTCATTGCTGTAGCTGTAGAGGGTGATGGTGGGGGTGATCTCCTGCTCCAGTTGGGGCCAGCCAATGGCCAGGGGCTGCGCCAACTTGCTTGGCTCCCTGTCATCCATGGCGTTGGCATTCTGGTGAGCCCCTTCGTAGAGACGGTTCTCGCCCTGGGAGATCACCAGATATTCGCTCCCTTTGAGATAGGGCTCCAGCAACTGGGCCATCTGTCGCCAGGGGAGAATGGCCATCACGAAGCCGGAAGGGGTCTGCATCACCCCAGCGCGCTGGTGGTTGCGATAGATGGGGGCTACCAGCGCCAGCCCGCCGCTGCGGTTTTGCTCCATGTCGTCGACCAGCACGGGATCATCGACGGGCAGCAGCAGATGCTTGCCCTGTTTCGCCTCGCGGGTCTTGCCCCAGGCCATCAGTTGCGGCATCAGGTCGCTCGATTCGAGGTGGGAGGCCTGGCCATTGATGTACTCCACCACCAGCCCCTTGTCATCGATGAGGTAGGCCGAGGTGAGCAGGCTGTTGGATTTGACAAAGGTGGCCAGCGCCAGCCGGGCATGGCTGGAGAAGAGAAAGTTGTCGAGGGCCTGATGGAGCACCCGATCCTGGCTGAGCTGATTGAGCTGGGTGCCGATCAGCTCGCTGCGAAAGCGGGCCTCGCGGGTCATGCTGGTGAGGGCCCGCTCCAGCTGCGACTGCTCGCTCTGGGCGATGATCTGGTGCTGGCGGATCAGCAGCACAGTGCTGGCCAGCAGTGCCGGCAGCAAGGCGACGGTGAACAGGATGATGATGAGGGTCGGGCCGAGCCGAAAGGTGCGATGTTTCATGGTGTTTTGACCTGCCGGTACTGCTGATCGGCCAGCTGCTGCATATAACGGGCGGTGTCGGCGGCACTGATCCCCTCTTTAAAGCGCTCGAACCCTTTCTCCATCGCTTGCCAGGCGATGGACATGGCGCTGTCGGAGGGCATGGGGGTGCTGAGGGTGAACTGTTCCAGCAGCACTTTTTCCTGAGGCGTGGGACGGCGGCTGATGGCGGTAAAAGCCTGCTGATTGACCGGCAGCAGCGCCCCCTGATGATAGATGGACTGCTGAATATCCTGACGCTGGATAAAGGCCATCAATGCCTTGATGACGGGTTGCCGATCCTCATTGTCCATCGCCCAGCGGGAGGCTCCCATCACGTAGGCGCCGCTCATGGAGTGCATGGGATGGCTTTGCCAGCGGGGCAGCAGGGCAACGCCCAGCTTATCCCCCATGTTCTTCACCAGATCGTTGAAGGCCCAGTCCCCATTGATGAGGTAGGCGCTCTTGCCCTCATTGAAGCGGGCGAGGGCGGTGTCATAGTCGCACTCGGGATCGACCCACTGTTCGCGGGCAACGGTACGGTAGGCCTCCAGTGCCTGCACCATGGCCGGGTTGTCGAGGGTGATGCGCCCTTCGGTCACCGGCGAGCCACCAAAGGTGTGTAAAAAGGCGGCGAAGTAGTACATGTCGTGATAGGGCCAGCTGACGGGGTAGACCCCCTTGGCCTTGAGGACCGGGGTGATAGCAGTCAGTTGCTGCCATTGGGTCACCGGAGTCGAGACCAGCGCCTTGTTGTAAAACAGCATCAGATGGTTGCCCTGCATCATGGGCATGCCCCAGCGTTGCCGATCCAGGGTGACATAACGCAAGGCACTGGCCATTAGCGCGGGGGAAAACCACTCGGCCGGGAGGGGGGCGAGGGTCATCTGGCGATAGAGGCCGATAAAATCGGAGGGGATCAGCATCAGGTCGGGCAGCCCCCTGGCCTGAGCCGCCAGCAGGAGATCCGCCTTGATCTTGCCCGGCTCAATCTGGGTGACCCGCACTCTGTGGTTCCCCTCCTGATTGAAACGGGCGATCACGTCGTCGATCACGTAACCGGCTTGCTGGGAGTGCCACAGCTCCAGTTCAGGCTCCTGAGCCTGCAGGGGGTGGCTCAATGCGAACAGGCAAAGCAGCAAGAGATGATAAAAAGATCGTTTTCTGCTCATGTTATCATCACCGTTATTCCCTGAATTCCAAGGGAAAAATGTAACAAACTACCGGCAAGATCGGTAGGCTCGGGTGTCAACTAATTGACTGAAACAACAAAAAGCCCGGCGCGTGGGCCGGGCTGGGGGATAAATTGCTTATCCGCATATTCTTCGAGGCATCTATTGTGGATGTTGTTTGAGGATGTCGTATATCTCCTCTTTCAGTTTGAGTTTCTGTTTTTTCAGATCTCTCACCTCGGCGCTATAGTCGCTGGCGTGATGCTTTTCCAACTTTCTAATCTCCGCATCCAGGTCGTTGTGCAAGTCAAACTTCTTCTGGAAATGGACATCACTGCTCTTCAGTTTCGAGATGAGTTCTCTGTACTCTGGGAACATGTAATGGAGCCTCCTTGGTTTCGTTTGATTGTGCCTGTAAGACCAAAGCTACCCCTTAGTGCCGGGGATAAATGTGATCCTGATCGGATTTGGGGGCAATGATTTGGGGTATTCGGCGGGATATTTATAACTTGTTGAATCAAAACAAGATAAGTGATTTGTCAATCTGAATGGTGAGCCAAACTGTGCGACAAGTCACAACAGGGGCAGGGTTGGCGTGAGGGTGCAGGATCAAAAAAGGGGCCGAGTGGCCCCTTTTTATGGATGCAGGCAACGTTACTCTTTATCTTCATCCGCCTGCTCTTTTTTCTTTTTCTTCTCGGGCAGCGGCTTGCCGTCGCGGTGGATCACCTTGCCCGCCTCAAAGCCAATCTGGGCGGCCAGCTCCTCCAGATCCGCCGACTTGGCCTGATCCCCGATGGCGTAGCGATAGTTGGCGATGGAGAGTTTGTCAGCCACCGGCGTGCCCGGGACGATAGGCTCGCGCCAGCCCTGGCCGATGTGGGCCACCAGGGTGCCGTTCATCAACAGCTCGCCGACGATCTCCTGGGTCGGATTGCCCTTGCCGTAGGTGAGACCCTGCGGGTGCTTCTTGCCGACCAGCGGCTCGTTGCTGGCGGGGATCAGCTTGGTGCGGATCAGCCACTTGGGCTTTTTGGTGTTGCCCACCGCCTTGCCGGTCTGGTACTCGTTGATCTTGATGGTCTTGATCATCTGGGCCATGAAGTCCTTGGTCAGCGCCTTCTGGGCGTCGCTGGTTTCATCGATGGCGATGGGGGCCACATACCAGGTCTGGGTGGCTTGAGCCTTGGGAGCGGCAGGGGCAGTTTGCGCCATGGCCAGGGGGCTGAGCAGGATGGCAGCCAGCAAGAGTCCTATCTTCTTCATTGTGATTCCGCTTTTGTTTCAACAAGAATTTTGTTTTGCCAGCGACGACTGCGCCAGCGCCAGAACATGGCCAGACCGCGCACCCACTCGTCGCAGGCCAGCGCCAGCCAGATACCGACCAGTCCATAACCCTGCATGATACCGAGGAAATAGGAGAGTGGCACGGCAATTCCCCACATGGAGAGCAACGCCATGTAGAGGGGGAAACGGGCATCCCCGGTGGCCCGCAGGGCGTTGATCACCACCAGATTGAAGGTGCGGCCGGGTTCGAGGATAAGGCTGATAAGAAACAGTTGCGCCACCTGGGTGATGATGTCGGCATCATCGGTAAAGAGGCTGATGATGGTGCGGCCGTTGAGGGCCGCCGCCACGGCGATGACGCAGGTGACCGCCAGCCCCAGCTTGAGGCTCTTGAGCAGCTGCTGATAGGCGCGATCGAACTGTCTTGCTCCCGCCAGATGGCCGATGATGATCTCGTTGCCAAGGCCGATGGAGAGGCCAAACAGCAGGATAAACAGGCAGATCTGAAAGAAGTAGGATTGGGTCGCCAGCGCCTTGTCCCCCAGCAGTCCGACAAAGGCTGTCACCACCATAAACTGCAGCATCCAGGAGAGGTTCTCCCCTGCCGCAGGCAGGCCGATATGGAGCACCTTGCCCAGCATCTCCCGGCTGGGGTGGACGATATCGCGCACCACCAGGCGAATGCCGGTCTTGCGTGATACCAGCCACACCAGCAGCACCACGCCGACCAGTCGGCCAGCGACCGTGCTGATGGCGACACCGGCGACCCCCAGCTGGGGCAGGCCGAACCAGCCGTAGAGCAGCAGCAGGTTGCCGACGAAGGTGATGAGGTTGACGATGAGAGTCACATACATCGCCTGACGGGTGTGGCCATGGGCGCGCAGGGTCGCCGCCAGACAGAGGGCCGCGGCCTCCGGTAACAGGCAGAGACCGATGATCTGCAAGTAAAGCGTCCCGTCGCTCATCAGGTTGGCAGGCAGGTTCATCAGCGCCAGCATGGTGCTGGCCCCCGCCATCACGCCGATGGCGGCCACCAGACCGATCAGCAGGTTGAAGCCGATAGCGGTGTGGATCACCACCCGACTCTTCTCCCGATCGCCTGCTCCCAGATACTGGGTGATCACCACGCTGGTACCGATGCTGACGAAGCTGAACAATGTGATGGCGAGATCGAACACCTGATTGCCGACCGCCAGCGCGGCCACTCCCTGATAGGAGACGTGACCCACCATGAAGGTGTTGAGGGCACCGGTCAGAAAGTGCAGGGCGAGATCGATAAAGAGCGGCCAGGTCAGCGCAAATAGCGTGCCCGGGCCTGCGTGGGATTGAGATTGCATGGCATGTCCAACAGCTGGGAGGGCACGGGGGAGTGCCCTCTGGGGGCGCATTTAACACCAAGGCCAAGGCCGGTGCAATCCTTGTGCAGGATTGCACCGGCCAGGGGAGCAGGCCAAGGGGTCAGGCAGGTGTGGCGCCCGCCTCCTGTTCGCTTGGCAGGGTGAGGCGCGCCGAGTCGGGCAGGGCATCATCCTGCGGCCAATTTGAGCGGATGGCATCTGTGGTGCTCTCCACCACCGCATCATCCTTGAACACCGGCTCGCGATAGCAGCGTGTCAGGCGCAGCGCCTGATACATGTCGGGGCAGAGGATGATCCCCTCATCGCCCACCCGCACGCCTGCCTGCTTTAGCCAGTGGGTCATCTGGCCGTGGCGACCCGCCATCACCATATGGATGCCACGCCGTTTCAGCTCCTTGTGCAGCTCTCCCACCATGCTCATCACGCTGATGTCCTGATGGGTGAAGCAGGCGACCGCATCGATCACCAGACACTTTGGGGCTCGGGGATCCTGCACCAGCAGGGCCAGCACCCGCCGCTTGAAATAGGGGGCATTGAAGTAGGTGAGCGGCGAGTTGAAGCGATAGACCAGAATACCCGGGATCGCCTTGGCCTGTTCGTTATCTCCCAGGGTGCGCACTACCCCCTCGTCATCCATGCCAAGCAGCTGGTCGGTGGGGCGCATCACATTGCGCAGGAACTGGAACAAGCCGAGCAAAACCGCGAGGGTGATCCCCGGGATCACCCCCATGGTGAGCACGCTGATAAAGGTGACCAGCGCCAGCCAGAAGGCGGAGCGATCGGAGTGGCGCAGGGCCCAAAGACCGCGAAAATCGGTGAGTGACAGGGAGGCCATCACCAGCACCACCCCGAGGGCGGCGGTGGGAATATATTTGAGCGGCGCCGTCAGATAGAAGGTGATGAGGGCGATCACCGCCGCGGCGATGATAGAGACCAGCTGGCTCTTGCCGCCGTTGGCGTCGTTGACCGCGGTGCGTGAATCCGCGCCGCTGATGGCAAAACCCTGGGAGACGGCGGAGGCGAGGTTCGCCATACCGAGGGCCCGAAACTCTTTGTCCGCGTCGATTTCGTAACCGTTTTTGGCTGCAAAGCTGCGAGCGGTCAGCATCATGGAGACGAAGCTCACCATGGCCAGGTTAAGCGCAGGCAGTACCAGCTCCCGCATCAGACCGGGAGGAAATTCCGGCATCTGGAACGCGGGCAGGCCGGAGCCCACCGTCCCCAGGGTGGCGATATCAAATTGGCCGAGATTAAAACCCCACACCAGCGCAGCGGTCACCACCATGGCCACCATGGAGGAGGGCCATGCCGGTTTGTAGCGCTTGGCCAGCAGCAGGGTGAGCAGGGCTACCAGACTCATGGCCAGGGTCGGCAGATGGGTCTGGGTGATATAGGTGGCCCCGCTGGCGATCCGCTCGATGAGGTAACGTTCGCTGAAGGTGAAGCCGAAGATCTTGGAGAGCTGGCCCACCATGATGGTGATAGCCACACCATTGAGCAGCCCCATCAGGATGGGGCGGGAGAGAAAGTCCGCCAGCACCCCCAGCTTGAAGCGGCTGGCAATCAGGCACCAGAAGCCGGTCATGGCGGTCATGGTCATCACCAGTTGCCAGTGACGGGTGGGGTCGCCTGCGGCCAGCGGCGTTACCACGGCGGCGATGACCGCACAGGTGGCGGCATCAGGGCCGACGATCAGCTGGCGGGAGGTGCCGAATAGGGCATAGACCAGCATGGGCAGGATGCAGGAGTAGAGGCCGACGATGGCACCCACCCCGGCAAGCTCGGCATAGGCGATGGCGACGGGCAGCGCCACTGCCGCCACCGAGAGTCCGGCGCGAAGATCTGGCATCAACCAGGCGCGCTGGTAATGCAGCAGGGCGGCGAGGCCCGGTAGCCAGCGTTCGAGAGAGAAGAAGTCGCGCATTATTTAACCCATTGAGTTACAACCAGCTTTTCCCCTAGTGTGCCCAAGGTTATCGAAAGATTGCAATCAGGTTATGGCCAGTTTACCTGAAGGTCAGGCCAGATAGCCTGCCAGCGTTTCTCCTTGATGCGCTGGGTAAAAATCTGTTTGTCCTGACGACATTTGGGGTTGGCACTCACTTGCAGCGACCAGTTGATGGCAAAGCCGTAGGGGGCAAGCCACTCGAACTCGCCATCTCGGGCGAGACGCACGCCGATACAGGTGGGCACCTCGACCCAGTGGCTCAGCGCCTCAAGGCTGCTGGCAAATGGCGCTACCAGTTGGCGAGTGTGCATGCGGGCCTGATTGCGCACTTCCCACTGCTGATCCGGCAGCCGCTTTGCCAGCCAGGCTTCATGCGCCGTCTCGGCTAGCCCTTGCGGGTCGCTACTATCGAGGTAGATAAGGTCGATATCGTTGAGCGGGGTAGGGGTTGCCTTGTGATGCAGGTGATCCCAGATGAGATTGCGGATAAAACCGGCCCCCAGCGCCCAGTCGGGCAGATTGAGCTCGGCGGCGGCTTGCAGGCAGGCCATCCGCTGCGGATCAGCCCGCAGCAGGGCTTCTGTTTTGGCTTGGAATTGCTGTTCGAGGACGGTGTTCAGAGGTTCAGTTGTTGGCATTGCGGCGTAACCAGACATCAATGTAGCGGCAGCTCGGCACTATAGTGAGCCCTTCCGCCTGAGTCCAGCTGAAGAAGGCGCGCGCCAGCTGATCGGCAATCCCCTGCACCCGCAGCTCGGGCGGTACGAAGGTGCTGTAGGCGTCGATGGTCTTGGCATCGAGCCGCCGGTAGCGCAGTCTCGACTCTTTCCCCTCCACCATACAGATGAACTGCTGCTGGTTGGCCTGATGGATGATGTCGCTCATGGTGGGCACCTCTGGCATAAAGTTGGGTCTCTCGGCACAACATAACTGTTAGCCAAGGTATAGAACAGATAGTGGATGATGTATCGATTGTTATCAGGATTATTGAGCCAGCTCTTGCTCTCTGGCTTTTATCTTGGCACGAATCGATGTGGCAATAATCAGCAAGTTCGGAAGAGGTAAAAATGGACACGGTAATGTTGAAAGTTACCCGGAAGGTGTTGGCTCAAAGTCAGAACAGCCCAGATCAGCGGCAGATTGCGATTTCTGATGCATCCAACCCTGAACTCAAGGCTCAGTTTGAAATGGCAGGTAAAAATAGAAAAATTCGGCTGTTGTTGGCCAGGAGAATCTCATTGTGGATGGGGGATACGGGGGCTATTTGGTATAGCCACAACCGAGCGAGCAAAAAGAACCAAGATGATTTTGATCAACTCTTTTTATTGTTGGCGCACCATCCTGATGCGCCATTCCAGTTTATTTGTGAGGTTGTAGCCGATTAGCCACTAGGCCCAGGCTCGCTCCAACAGAGTGAGTAACTGCTCACGGTCGGCGTCCTTGCGATTGAACAGCAGGGCACCGTCGTTGACCGCCAGATCGCGGATCTCGGTCAGTAGCGAGCGATCGCTTACCCCTGCCTCGCTCATGGTGCGCGGCAGCTTGACCGCTTGCCACAAGGTGTCGCGCAGGGTGCGAATGGCTGTGATGGTCGCCTCCGCCCGCTGATGGGCCGGGGTGGCGGCAAAGCGCTCTGCCCCCACCAGCGGCAACAGCAGCCGGGCCAGCTCGCTATCCACCTCGGGGCGGTTGTAGTCGAGCACGGTCGGCAAAAAGAGGTTCATGCACAGCCCGTGGGGCAGATGGCAGCGGGCTCCCAGACTGTGGCCGAGGGCGTGCACCAGCCCCACCATAGAGTTGGAAAAAGCCATGCCAGCCAGCGTGGAGCCTTCCGCCAGCTGCAGCCGCAGCAGTTTGTTTTGCGGGTCGTGGATGATTTGCGGCAGGGCGCTGGCGATCTTCTCCACTGCCATCAGGGCCAGCGCATCGCTCACCGGGTTCTTGGCGGTACCGATAAAGGCCTCGATGGCGTGGGTCATGGCGTCCATGGCGGTGGCGGCGGTGATATTGAGGGGCAGCCCCTGGGTCAGGCGCGGGTCTAACACCGCCAGCTGGGGCAGCAGGAAGGGTGAGGTGAAGGGCACCTTGCGCCCGCTCGTCTCATCCTTGATCACTGCAACCAATGTCACTTCTGATCCTGTGCCCGCTGTGGTTGGTACCACCGCCAGCGGCTTGAGGGGACGGGTGAGACAGCCGGCGCCCGAGTAGTCGAGCAGGTGTTCACCCCCCATGGAAGTGAGAATATTGACCGCCTTGGCGGTGTCGATGACCGAGCCGCCCCCCAGCGCCACCAGACTGTCGCAGTCGAGCTCGCGGTAGCGTTTGGCGATCCGCTCCACTACGGCAGTGGAAGAGTCGGCCGGGATCTCGTCCCAGATGGCGGCGACCGGCAGCTCCCCCTCGGCCAGCACATTGGCCAGCAGGGTGGCAAGGCCGGTGGCATTGACCCCCTTGTCGGTCAGCAGCAGCGGGCGACGGGCCCCGAGGCTGGCCAGCTCGCTGGCCAGCTGCTCCAGCGCCTGTTCACCGGCCAGCAGTTTGACCGGGCAGAAGAAATCGTAATAGCGGCTCATTTCAAGGCTCCTTGCGCGTTAGCCGGTCACCAGACCCAGATAGATGTTGCAGGCCCGGCCGATCTTGTTGGTCGGGGCGGGATAGTGGCGCAGCAGCGGCCGCGCGATAAAGGCGGGCAGGATCAGGGACTGCAACTGCTCAAGCCCCCGCACCAGATGCATGGCAACGGTCAGGTCTCCCTCCACCAGCAGCCGGTTTTCGCCAAATGCCTGATTGACCCCGAGCCGAAAACTCAGGGCGCGAAAGGCGATATTGGGATGCTTGAAGCGCACCCGCAGCGGATGGATGGTGGCATGAGGGGCGACTGGCGCGCCGGGATACCAGCGCCCACCCTGCTTGTGCATGTTCATGGCGTAGCGGATGCCGCCTACTTCGAGGCGGATTGCCAACCCGTCCGGCAACGGCGCCAATTCGCGGCGTACCGCCTCATCGGTGCGGGCAGCGCGGCAGAGGGTACGACCCACCACCCAGAGCAGTGTGGTGATCCAGAGGCGGCGGCCAAGGGCTGCCGCAGGTTCAAACATCCGTGTTTGCATGAGGATTGGTTCCTGAGATGGCGGACCAGAAGAGGGCGAACGCACTGGCTTGCCAGTAGTCGTCCTCTCCCAGCTCCGGTTGATCGACAAACAGTGATGCGCAGGCGAGGAACTGGCCCTGACACACCTCCAGCAACAGTGGCGCGGGGGCCTGCATCAGCTCGCCGCTGGCCTGCCCCTTTGCCAGCAGAGCAGGCAGAAAGCGCAGGGCATCGTTCAGGATCTGGCTGCGGGCCGGTCTGGCCAGCAGCGGAGAGTGAAAGAAGCCCAGCACGAATTTGAGCTCATTGGGATGCGCGAGCATCCACCCCATCGCCAGCTGCCAGTAGTGGCGGGTCTGGTCGTACAGCGACAGGGTGGGATCCGCTTCATGGATGGCGCCCCCCATCCGGGTCTTTACATCCTGATAGAGGGCGAGGATCAGCGCCTCCTTGCTCGGAAAGTGGTGGAACAGGGTGCCGTTGGCCACCCCGGCCGCCTTGGCGATACGGGCGGTGGCAGCCCCCTGCAGGCCATCTTCGGCGCAGAGGGCGAGGGCGGCATCCAGGATCTGGCGGCGCTTGTCGGTCATGGTTTGTGGCTGCGGGATAGCCTGGTGCATGGTCATCTCCATCAGCGCAGGAAGAAGGCCATCATCAGCTTCTGGATCCAGCTGTGGTAGGGGGGATGGATCAGGGAGCCGGTAGTGAACTTGCCGCGGGTCAGCACGGTTTTCGCCTTGGAGAAGGTAAGAAACCCCTCGTGGCCGTGGTAGTGGCCCATGCCGGAGGCGCCGATGCCGCCAAACGGCACATCGTCGGCCGCGACCTGAAACAGGCTCTCGTTGATCGCCATGCCGCCGGAGTGGGTCTCCCGGGTCACTTGCGCCTGCAGCTCGGGGTCAAAGCTCATCAGATAGAGGGCCAGCGGGCGGGGCCGCTCGGCCACGTAGGCGAGTGCCTCCTCCAGGGTGTCGTAGGGGATGAGCGGCAGTAGCGGCCCGAAGATCTCCTGCTGCATCACCTGACACTGACCCGGCACCCCGGTCAGCAGGTGGGGCACCAGCAGGCGACGCTGATCGTCGCGGGCCGGGCTGCCACAGGGGTGGAGCTGGGCACCCGCCTGCTCGGCTTCATCGAGCCAGCTGACGAGACGTTGATACTGGCGGTCGTTGATGATGGCGCCGTAGTCGGCGCTATTGAGCCCCTGCGGGTAGAGCTTGCTGAAGTGGCGGCGATAGGCGGCGATAAAGTTATCCACCTCGCTACGGGGCAGCAGCACATAGTCGGGGGCGACGCAGATCTGCCCGGCGTTGAGGCTCTTGCCGAAGATCATCCGCTCGACCGCGGTGGCGACCGGCATGTCGGGGGCGATGAGACAGGGGCTCTTGCCACCCAGCTCAAGGGTGAGGGGGGTGAGCTGGGGCGCGGCGGCGGCCATCACCAGCTTGCCCACCATGGTGGAGCCGGTAAAGAGCAGGTGATCGAACGGCAGTGAGCTGAACGCCGCCGCCATCTGGGCATCCCCCTCGATGATGGCGATCTCGTTTTCGTCAAATACGCTGGTGAGCATGGTGCGCAGCACGGCATTGGTATGGGGAGTGAACTCGGAGAGTTTCAGCATCGCCCGGTTGCCCGCCGCGATGGCGGTGATGAGGGGGCCAAGGCTCAGCATCACCGGAAAGTTCCACGGCACGATAATGCCGACCACCCCGAGCGGCTGGAAGTGCACCTCTACTTTGGCGGGCGCCAGCAGCAGGCCGGGGTGGCGGCGGTGAGGCTGCATCCAGCGCTTGAGCCGCTTCTGGGTGTAGTTGATCTGCATGATGCAGGGCAGCACATCGGCGATCAGGCTGTCGTAGTGGCTGCGCTGGCCATAATCTGCTGCCAGTGCCTTGCACAGCTGCCCCTTGTGGGCGAGCAACGCCTGCTTGAGTTTGGTCAGTTGCGCCCGGCGCTCGGCCAGGGTAGGCATGGGATGAGCCAGACTCGCCCGCTTGAGCCGTGCCAGCTGATCCGGCAGGGACAATTTGATGGCGAGGATATCCTCAGGAGTGTGTTGAAGCTGCGCCGCACCCATGTTGTTCTCCGCATGAAAAATGACCGACTGATTAGTCGGTCTAAATCTAGCTGTTTGTTACCGGAATGTAAAGCTGGCAAGCTGTCTGCCGTTCACCATGAGCCGGACGCAAGAGAGAACTGTGTGTCTCCCCACACTTTTGTGGTTTGCTCGTTGGTGACTTATCTAATAAGGGGTAGTTTTTGGCTATTAACCTACACGGAGAGAGCACTATGACCAGGGAACTGAACAGCTTGTTGGCCCGGCTTGAAGATGTGGTTGAGCGGATGCCGGATTGCTTCAACACCTACGAATTCGCCCAGAAGCTGGCACTGCAATATCAGCCGGAATTCTTTGCCGCGGGCCACTCTCTGGCCGAGCACGAGGGCAAGGTACTGCGGGTGCTGCACCAGAAGATCGCCGAAGCGCTGGCAGGCAGCGAGATGGTGATTGAAGGGGCGCTGCTCCCCTGTGTGACCCCCTGGGGAGAGAAATCCACCTCACCGCGCTGGCATCGCAAGCACTGAGGGGCGTAGTCAGGCAGATCGGTGCCAGACAGCAGATAACGAACAACGATAAAGAGCGCGGCGCTGGCAACAGGGCCGCGCCGTTTTTTGTGCAGATTGTCGCCAGCAGCGCCCCCGCTGCCGGGAGCAAAGGCCCGGTCTGTGATCCCATGCCGGGATACGAGACCGTCAGCCGGGTAGACTCTCCCTTTTGTCGCAGGGTTTGTCACCGTAGGAATTTCTCATGACCCATAAAATCATTCTGGATACCGATCCGGGTATCGACGATGCCATGGCCATCCTGTTTGCCGAGGCCCACTCCGCCATCGACCTGCTTGCCATCACCACTGTTTTTGGTAACGCCACCATCGACAATGGCACCCGCAACGCCCTCTGGCTCAAGCAGAAGTACGGCATGAAAGCAGATGTGGCCAAAGGCGCTGCCGCCCCGCTGCTGCGCGAGCCGGTCGGCCCTACCACCATAGTCCACGGCCCGAGCGGCTTTGGCGACATGGAGGCGGGGGAGGTGACTATCGCTCCGGATCCCCGCCCCGCCTGGCAGTACATAGTCGAGGCGGTGAAAGCCGCGCCGGGGGAGATCACCCTCGTCACTATCGGTCCGCTCACCAATCTGGCGCTGGCGCTACAACAGGCGCCCGAGATTGTCTCGCTGGTGAAACAGGTGGTAGTAATGGGCGGCGCCTTTGGCGTCAACGGCCATCGCGGCAACGTCACCCCCTATGCCGAGGCCAATATTCACGATGATCCCGATGCCGCCGACCGGGTCTTTACCGCCGACTGGCCTGTGGTGATCATCGGGCTGGATGTGACCCAGCAGAGCTTCTTCAGCAGCGTCTATCTGGATGAGCTCAGGGACAAGGCGGGGGAGCCGGGCCGCTTCCTGTGGGATGTCAGCCGCTTCTACCTGCGCTTCTACTCCGAGAAGCTGGGGCTATCCGGTTGTCATGTCCACGACCCGTCCGCCATCGCCTATGTGATTGATCCGACCCTCTTTACCCTGCGGGAAGGGCCGGTGCGGGTTATCACCAGCGGCCCGGCCATCGGCCACACCCTGCAAAAGTTCGATGGCAAACGCCACTCCCACGATGATTGGGCAGCCTATCGTCCGCAGCAGGTCGGGGTAGCGGTGCGCGATGAAGCCTTGCTGGCGCTCTATCGCGAGACGCTGGTGGGCTGGGGCAAGGATTGCTGAGTAAAGAGGCGCTATTGCGTTGACGCGGGGGCTGTGATCGGCGCCAAACAATCCGAGCGCACGGCCGCTTATACTGCCTTATATCAAGAGCTTGGGAGGGATGAAGATGGCCTGGATTTCCTTGATAGTGGCGATAGCCCTGATCTGGTGGTTGATGAAGCTGGGGCGTGGTGCCCTGTTCGAAATCCGCCTTGCACCCGGCAAGGTGGTGGTCAAGCAGGGCAAGGTGTCACCCGCCTTTATTGACCATGCCAAACAGATCCTGCGCCACGATACGGTGCGCGGTCGTATTGTGGGGCAGCGTGATGGCGATGGCGTGAAGCTGATCTTCTCCCGCTCCATCCCCGAACCGGTGGCCCAGCGGTTTCGCAATATCTTCCCCTATGGCGATTACCGCCAGCCAACGGCGCCACTGCCGGGGCCCAAATCCCGCAAGGGATAAGCACCGGAACCTGGTTCATCAATAGCAAACGGGCCTCCAGTGGAGGCCCGTTTTTTATGGCACTTGGCCAAGAGAGGGCTGACTGCCCTTACTCCTTGCCGTGCAGCTCGCGCTGGGCCTTGACCGCCGCCGCCTTGACGGCGGAGCCTTCATTGCCCCAGGAGGCGCGCAGGGTGTTGACCAGCTCGGCGAGCCGCTCGTCATCCATGGTCCAGCCATAGCCCGGCATGTGGTAACCCAGATGGCCGTGGGTGACCGGTGTTTCGGCACCGTGCAGCAGCACGTTGATCAGGCTCGACGGATCGTTCGCCAGCACGGTGCGGTTGTTGACCAGCGAGGGGATGACGTGGTCATTGCCCTGGCCGTTGACCCCGTGACAGGTGGAGCAGTACATGGCGTAGTCCGCCTTGCCGCTGGCACTGGCGTAGGCGCGGGCACCTTTCTCCGCCACCGGCTCATCTTTCAGATCGGTGAGATAGGTGGCGATGCTGGCCAGATCGGCGTCGCTGAAATACTGGCTGCTGTGAGTGATCACTTCCCCCATGGGACCCGCGACCGCTTCATGCTGGCTGCGGCCGGTTTTCAGCAGGTCGATCAGCGCCTGCTTGCGGTAACGGCTGCCGCGAATGTCGGGGGCATACCAGCCATCCAGCGCCGCACCGCTCAGGTAGACAGGATCCGCCTCGGTCAGCGCTTTCTCCTGCATGCCGAGCCCGCGCGGAGTGTGGCAGCTGCCGCAGTGACCGGCGCCTTGCACCAGATAGGCGCCGCGGTTCCACTCTTCGCTCTTGCCCGCCACCGGGGTGAAGCGGCTGTCATCGTGGTAGATCCAGTTCCAGCCCATCAGCGGCCAGCGCATGTTGAGGGGCCAGGGGATGTCGCTCTCCTTGTTGGCGATGGCCAGCGGCTGCATCTCCTTCATCAGGTAGTGATAGAGATCTTCGAGATCCTTATCGCTCATCTTGGCGTAGGCGGTGTAGGGCATGGCCGGATAGAGGCGATGACCATCGCGGGCCACCCCTTCACGCATCACCTTGATGAACTCCAGCAGGCTGTAGTTGCCGATACCGTGGGTCTTGTCCGGGGTGATGTTGGTGGCAAATACGGTACCGATGGGGGTCGGGAACCCTTTGCCGCCCGCCAGCGGCTTGCTGGTTTCGCTGGTGTGGCAGGCGGCGCAATCGCCGAGCTTGGCCACGTATTCCCCCGCCGACATGGCGGGGGCTGCGTTGGCGGCAAGGGCGGGCAGAGCCAGCATCAGGGCGCTGGCGGTCAGTGACAGGGCGCGGCTCATTGGGCACCTCCCTTGCTCATGGCAACCAGCTCGTTGACGGCGCGCCACGCTTCGTCGATGGCGGCGTGGGCGTAGGGGCTCCAGCCTGCATCCGAGTTGGCGATGGTGATGTTGCCGATCGGCTGGCGACCCAGTTCAATCCATTTTTCGCACTGCGCTTCGTCATCAAACAGGGTGTTGGTGACATAGGAGTAGCCGTGGGACCAGCGGTTGACCGTGATGGCAAGGATATCCTGCTCATGGTTGAAACCGGCGCTGCCGAGCATCCCCTGCAACTGCTCGCGGATCATCTGCTCATGCTGCTCGAACGGCATGCCGAGGATCATGGCGCGCCCCTTGCGGGACTGTTCGCGGGCCGACAGACCGCTGCCCGGCAGGGTCGGCACATAGACCATGTGCAGGCACATCGGCTGATCCGGGCTCTTGGGATGCTCGTAGCCACCCATGCTGACCGGATAGTCGAGCTTGACCCGGCTGTAGGGTGCGGCGGGGGAGTAGACCTCGTGCACCCCCAGCTTGACGAAGGCTTGCCAGTTCTTGATCACCACCTTGGTGTAGACCAGCGGTGCCTTGGCATTCTGGCGCAGCGCCTCCTTCTGGGGCTCCGGCATCTCGGGCACCATGTAGGGGATCATCATGTTGTAGCCAGCCATGATCGACTGCTTGGCCCGCACCCGGTGCAGTTTCCCCTCCTTGATGTAGGTGACATCCACCGCCAGCTTGCCGTCGGCGAGGCGCACGTTTTTGGCCTGCAACGCCGTGCTGCCAAGGCGCAGTTGCACCTTGTGCTCCGGCAGGTCGAGCTTGCTGTAGTCAAACTTGGCCAGCACCACATCCTGCATGGTGTGACCCGGCGCCACCTGCGGAATGAGCTTGCGCACCATCAGGCGGGTGAGACCGGCGTTGCCATCGGGGAAGTGGAAGATGTAGGGATCGTCCAGCTCCGCCTGCTCCTCGGCATCCAGCGGCGTCAGATTGAGGCCGTCGAAACCCGGCAAGGCGCACAGACGCGCATCGGCGCAGGCGGTGGCGTCGATGCCGACCGCCTGGAAGTCGTTGGTGCGCTGCTGGAAGTAAGTGATCGCGCGCTCGCTCAGGCCCACTTTATCGCGCAGGAAGGTGATGTAGCTGTTGCGGGTCACCCACTCGTCCTGCTGCTCGCGGGTCATGCCGCTCAGGTAGTCGATCTTCGATTCGTGCAGGGCCAACAGGGCGGCCTTGTCGGCATCATCGAGGGGGAAGTCACCGATAAATTCTGCCAGCGGCCGGCCGTTCAGGCGATCGCGGGGGATATCGTCCGCCACGTTGTGGCCCGGATCCCCGTTCACTATCTTGTTGACGCCAAAGTGCTTCTCGTCGAAATAGACGCCACGGCTCAGCCCCAGATCCGGATAGAAGGTCTGCTGGAAACCGGCGGCCAGCTCGTCGATGTTGACCTCCAGCGCCTTGAGCAGACCCAGCGCCACCGGGCTGTAGACCGAACGCGGTGATTGCAGGGACTCACTGCCGCCGTAACCCAGACGCAGGCCATCGGGGGTGGTGAACTCGTTGCGCTTGGCGTGGCCGCCAAAGTCGTCGTGGTTGTCGAGTAGCAGGATCTTCTTATCCGCGCCGAGCAGTTGCTGATAGAAGCAGGCGGCGGCCAGACCGCTGATCCCGGCGCCGACGATCACCAGATCGACCTCTCCCTCTAGGGGAATATTGGCAAAATCATACTGCTTGCCGTCACGGGCGATGCTGTGGGCCGGTTCGAAAGAGCCCGGGTGGTTGCCGCGCAGGCCAGTGAGGGCGGGCGGGTAGGCCAGGGTTTTATCTGCCAGCGTGCTGCCGCCTTCGGCAGCCTTGAGCAGATTGATGGGGGCGACGCCTGCCGCAATGGTGATGGCAACGCCGTTGAGAAAATCTCTGCGTGTAATACTCATGGCTATCCCTGTGTTAGGAGAAGTAATGAATAAGTGGATTCATTATGGGAGGGAGACACAGATCCTGTTCAGGATTGGGCGCCGAATCTACCGCTATCCTCACGCTGAGTCCATACGATTGCTAATGGATTATTAAGCACCATTTTCCTGCTTGTGACGAGAGTGATGCACTGATGGGGGTGATTTGCCCTGTTGAAGGGCAAATTATCTTCCGGCTCGGTCGGTCAATGATTGCCGCAGCTGATTAGTTTGGGAGGCGTTCGGGCATCATTGTCGACTCGGGGGGATGATCGCGCTAAGCTCTTAACTACTTGTTTTATCGACTCTCTTTTTATTCATAGGCATAAAGGCCACTCAGGAGGCGCAATGAACTGGTACATCTCGGTCCTCAAGCAATATGCGGTATTCAGCGGGCGGGCCCGTCGCACCGAATACTGGATGTTTGTGCTGTGCAACGTCATCGTTATGCTGCTGCTCGGCATGGTGGACAAGCTGATTGGCGGCGACAATGAGCTGATCAGCTCCATCTATTCGCTTGCTGTGCTGCTGCCATCGCTGGCGGTGGCGGCCCGTCGCCTGCACGACACCGACCGCAGCGCTTGGTGGCTGCTGCTCGGGCTTATCCCAATTATCGGCACCCTGGTGCTTATCTATTTTATGGTTTGCAACGGCCAGCAGGGGCCAAACCGCTTCGGTGATGATCCCAAAGCTGCCCCCTCGCAGGGCTTTATCGTCAGCTAACGGGCGCGGCTTGGCCAATCATCGGTCAATAAAAAGAGAGGGAGGCATCACGCCTCCCTCTCTTTTTCGTTTTGATGGCCGATCAACGCTCGATCAGCGGGGCGGAGCGGTAGCTCCACATGCCGTAGGTGCGCAGGGCGTCGCGATAGATGCCGAGCAGCTCGCTCTCGCTCGGGGTGGCCAGCTCCTCGAGGGGCTTGTCGGGGTAGCTGACGCTCGCCACCTTGATGTTGGCCGGGCCAATCTGGTCGCAGGCGATTTCCAGCACCGTCTGGCCGCGGCGTACATGGCTGGCGGAGCTTACCAGCACCGCATAGTCAATCTGGTGGCGGGCGAGGGCATAGGCGCTATAGAGGGCGTTATCCACCGTGCTGGTGGCGTAGTTCTCTTCAATCAGGCGGCTGCGGTCGATGCCGTGGTTGGCCAGCCAGTCGGCCATCAGCTTGCCCTCGGTCTGGCGATTCTGCGGCACGCCGCCGGTCAGGATGATCAGCGCTTCCGGGTCGGCTTTGGCCAGCTCAAGGGTGGTTTGCAGGCGGCCCAGCAGGATCTTGTCCATGCTGCCGTCGGGATTGAGGGCGTAGCCCAGGGTGACGATGGCGCGCTTGCCCTCCTGGGTGGCCTTGACCTGATCCCCGGTCAGTTCGGTCTGCAGCGGGGCGGCGGTGATCCGCTGTACCCGGGCGATGATCTCCTCCAGATCGGCGGCGCGGCCACTGTTGCGATCCGCCACTTTCGCCAGATAGCTGCGGGAGGCCTCCTTGTTACCCTTCACCAGCTGCCAGATGGCGAGATAGCTGTTGATGTCGAGATCATCCGGGGCGACGGCCTGCGCCAGCTCCAGCAAGGTGATGGCGCGGCTCAGGTTGCCGTTGTAGATCTGGGCGTTGGCCGCCGAGATGAGCAGGTCGGTGCGGTAGGGTTCAAGCTGGTAGGCTGCCAGCAGCCGCTCGGTCACCAGCTCCATATTGCTCGGCATCTTGGCGGTAAAACCGGCGTGGGAGATCTTGGCAGGCGACTTGTAGATCTGCAGCGCTTCGCCGAGCAGCATGTCCACCGCCTGGCGTTTGCTGACCAGGGTATTGAGGTCGTGCTCCATCTGCATCGAGCTCTCGGCCGCTTGCAGGGCGAGGGGCGAGAGCGCCAGAAGGCCGCCGAGGGTGAGGGCAAGAAGGGTCTGTTTCATCAAAAGGTCCTCTGTCGGGCTGAATCGCGCCGTAGTGCGCCGGCGTGTGGGCCGATGGGATAAGGCAAATATGCGTCAATTCAGTCTGTTAGTGCCAAAGAGAGGGCAATATAGCAGCTAACGGCGTGGCAAACTGTGAGTCGGGGCGGGTCGTCGGGTGATGCCACACCTGTGGCCGCAAAAATGGCCGCAACGGGTCAGCAGCCATCTGAAAAGGGCAGGGGGAGCGTGACTCCCCCCTGCTGGGAGGGGCGCTGGCCCCTCCCTCTATCGCGATGCAAGACTGATGGCGTCTGAATCTATCTGCTGACGAGTATTCGCGGTCAGTTCCACATCGGGGAGATGCGGGCTTCCAGCGTCTCTTGCTGCTCTTCGGGCATATCGCTGAAGAAGTTGAGTTGGGTCTGTTCCTCCACCTCACGTACCGAGACCCGGTAGTCGGCGATCTGGCTGATGGGCACCTCTTCCTGCGGCATGATAAAGGCGATGGCCTGCAGTCTGGCCGGGTCCATCACGATCTTGTAGTAGGCGCTCGGGATCGCCACACCCTGACCGATGGACTCTTCAGAGCCGGTAAAGATGGGGCCGGTGATCACCTGCACATCCTTGCGGGAGACCGCCCACTTGTTCACCTTGTCCTCCAGCACGCGCCACGCCTTCTGGTTGAGCCCCCCGATCTGCGGTGTCATGTTGCTCAGCAGGAAGCTCTCTTTCATGGTGTTCTTGTTCGATTTCATGTCCCCCGCCGGGGCCTGATGGCCACGGTCGTAGCCCGAGCCCTTGTAGTCGGAGAGGGTGGCGCGGTAGGCAACCGGGATCTCCCTGTCCTCGGCGAAGGCATCCTTGCGCGGCACTGTGCCCTGTGCGCTCTGGGCGGTCATCCGGTAGGAGACCCAGTCCGCCACCTTGTAGTCGTAGTTGTAGCCGACGGCATACCCTTCACGGCAGAGCTTCTGATCCGATTCGGAGGGCAGGCCGAAGCGCACGTGCTCACCGCACTCCCAATGGGCGGCCAGCAAGGGGGTGGCAGTGAGGGTGAGGGTAACAGCCAGAACCAATTTATTGATTTTTATCATTTTTGTGATGCTCCAGTTTAGTAGGCGGAGCCATTTGACATGAGATCTGACCAGCGCTTCAATTGCTGTTTTTTTACACGTCACCGTTCTGTGACGGCTCGCCAAGATCCGTGATGTGACTGGTTAATATGTTTTAAATCAGTGGCTTGGTCGGTGGGATGATATGCGGTTGCTCGGCAGGCAACGAAAAGGGGCCCGTGATGGGCCCCTTGTACTGGTTGGTCTGACTGCTATCAGGCTGCGTTTGCCTTGTTGCCCAGCGTGCGGGCCAGCAGTGCTTCCGGATTGTGGATCGCCTCCTTGGTCTTCACATCGATGACTTCGATATCGGTGAAGCGTTCACGGTATTTGATGGCCACGTCGTGGGCGAAGATAACGCAGCGGGCGTTGGCGACATCCTTGGCGGTAATGCGGTTGATGATGCCGTTGGCGCCCTGGGTCTCGACCTTGATCTTGATCCCCTGCTTGGCGGCAGCCTTCTGCAGGCTCTTGGCGGCGAGGAAGGTGTGGGCCACGCCAGACGGGCAGGCAGTGATGGCCAGTACGTCCGCTTCTCCTTCCGCTTCAATGACTTCGAAGCTGGTTTGGGTGGCGGTCACGTCATCTTCTTCGCTCACCGGCTTCTTCAGCAGGTTGACGATGATGGCGGTGGTCAGGGCGCCGAGGATGGTACCCAGGATGTAGCCCATCTTGCCTTCAACAACCGGCAGGACAATCCAGCCACCCCAGGGGGCGTGGTTGATACTGTGCATCATAAAGCCGGTGATGTTGCCGACGATGCCGCCTGCGACGATGGCCGGGATAACACGCATGGGGTCAGCAGCGGCGAACGGGATAGCACCTTCACTGATACCGATCATGCCCATGATGGCGGCTGCTTTACCGGATTCACGCTCCTCTTTCTTGTAACGCTTCGGAGACATGAAGGTCGCCAGTGCCATACCCAGCGGCGGTACACAGATGGCGATACCGACGCCGCCCATCAGCCAGGGCTGGGTGTTGACCTGAGTCTGGGCAAACAGGGTAGCAACCTTGTTGACCGGGCCGCCCATATCGAAGGCGGTCATACCACCCAGAATGGCACCCAGCATCACTTTACCTGAGCCCGCCATGCTGGAGAGCCAGTGGTTCATCCCTTCCATCATGGCGGCGATCGGGGCACCGATCCCCCACATCACGATGCCACACACCAGGAAGGTACCGATCAGCGGATAGATGAAGATGGAACCAAGGGAGGTCATTGAGTCAGGCAGCTTGATCCGTTTGAGCTGATTGACCACGAAACCTGCGATAAAGCCCACCAGAATGGCGCCGAGAAAACCGGTTTGATAGTGCTGAACGGCAATCCAGGAGCCGATCATGCCCGGGGCCAGGCCCGGCTTGTCAGCCAGCGAGTAGGCGATGTAGCCACCCAGTACAGCGGTAAACAGGGTCAGACCGGCGATACCCATAGTCGCCATGTCTTTGAGGAAGCCCGCTTCCGGCACGGCACCCTTGCCGCTCATCATCACCGACAGGGAGAGCAGCACGCCGCCCGCCACGATGAAGGGGATCATGTGGGAAGTACCAAACAGCAGGTGCTGCTTCATGGTGTTGAGGCGATCCTTGAAGGTGCGCTCTTCGGGGGCCGCCGGGGCAGTGGCTGCCGGTTTGGCGGCTGGCGCCGGTTTTTCCGCTTTCGGGCCTTGCTCGAGCAGGGTCAGGGCTTGTTCGACAGTGGTGGCCGCCTTCATCTGCTCGATAAAACCCGGTTCCAGCAGACGGGTAGAGAGCTCCGCCAGCACTTCGATGTGGTGGTTGGCGCCGCCATCCGGTGAGGCGATCATGAAGATCAGCTGGGTCGGCTTGCCATCTTCGGCGCCGTACTCGATACCTTGGCGGCTGACACCGATGGCAATGGCCGGGCGGCTGACAGCCTTGCTCTTGGCGTGGGGCAGGGCGACACCCTGCTCGAAGCCGGTGCAGTCCAGCTGCTCGCGGGCCCAGATATCCTTGACGAATTGCTGTTGATCAGACACGGCGCCATCGCGCGCCAGCATCTGTGCCATCTCGTCGAACAGGGCCTCCTTGCTGGTGGCCTTCAACTCCAGGCAGATGAGTCTGCCGTTGGTCATGGTGGGTAACATATTACTCTCCTGGCTCCGTTGCCGAGCCGCATGATGGGGGGAACAATTGACCTGGATATTGTTCTCCCGTTGGCGCGGTGCCGAAATCGGACAAATGTGCCGTTTACTGGATTTTTGTGCTGTGCAAGTCGCCATGTGACCCAGCTCGCATATCATCATGAAAGCCAATTCATACCGATATTTTTATTTTTTTAAATAAAAACAATGTATTGTGAGTGCGTCTTGCTACTTGCATGAGTGCAACGAAAAGGTTTCGCCTTCGGAGGTATGGAGATTTGTGTGCTGCTTTGAGGGCGGAAAATGTGAAGGTGCTGGCAAAACGCGTTGAGAGAACAATCAGAAAGAGGGGGGGCTGCTCTTGATGTGAGTTAATCCATCTACTGGTCACTTGTTATGTTCATCATCGGTGTCCTTGGGTTTTGCATGAGCCCTTATTTAACAAAGCCCGCCACTTTTATGGATGGCGGGCTGTTTAGTGCTTCAGCCTTATTGAGCTGATTAATGAGGGGAGGAGAATCGGGCGTTATGTCCGAAACTTGCGTACAACCTCCTGCAGTTGTGTTGCCAACAGGTTGAGGTCGTTGCAAGCCTGAGCCATTTGTTTGGCGCCGGTCGCCACTTCTTCCGAGGCATTGCTGATGTTGACTACATTGCGATTGAGCTCCTCGCTTACCGCCCCCTGCTCTTCAGTTGCGGTGGCAATCTGAATATTCATGTGAGAGATACTGTTAACCGAGCTGCTTATTTCGGCAATAGAGGCTCCCGCTTCACGAGCTGTGTGGACCGTCTCGGACATCATATCCTGACTCTGTTGCATGGTGATGCCAGCTTCGTTAGCACGCTGCTGCAGTTCGGAGATGATGTGGTTGATCTGGGAAGTGGAGTCTTGAGTTCGTTTGGCCAGAGTGCGGACTTCATCTGCAACCACGGCGAAACCACGACCTTGTTCACCGGCTCGGGCTGCCTCGATTGCCGCATTCAGTGCCAGCAGGTTAGTCTGCTCGGCAATCCCCTGAATGACTTCAAGCACCATGCCGATATTTCGGCTGTCATCACCCAGCTGGCGGATCACCAAAGCTGTCTCTTCGATGGCGGTAGCCACCTTTTCAATCCTGCCGATTGAGTCATTGACGGTCTCGCTGCCCTGTGCGGCTGTGTCGCTGGCCGACGTTGCTGCGCTGGCGGCGTCGTTGGTGTTGCGGGCCACCTCCTGTACCGTGGCTTGCATCTCGTTCATGGCTGTGGCCAGCTGATTGAGCTCATGTTGCTGGGCGCCCATGTTGTTGGCCGATTGCTGTGCCACCGCGCTAATCTCTTCGGCGGCCGCGCCCAGCTGCACTACCGAGCCGGAGACCTCGTTGACCAGCATGCGCAGATTGGATTGCATCTCGTTGAACCCCTGAGCCAGCTTACCCAGTTCGTCATGGGAGAATTGCTTCATGTCGAGTTGGCTGGTGAGGTTGCCTGCCGCCACCTGGCGGGTCTGCTCCAGCAGGGTCATCACTGGATTGCGGATCTGCCGGATCAGCAGCCAGGCCACAATAACGACGAACAGCAAGGTTAGCGCACCGACTGTAGTGCTCAGCAGTTTTGCCCGTTCATAGGAAGCCTCACTCTGCTTGGTCAGCAGGTTGGCGACCCGATCGTTCTCCTTGCGCAGCTCCAGACCATCCTGTCCTGCCTGCTCGAGGGCTGCACGAGATTCGTTTTTGATCAGCGACTGCACCTTGGCAATATCTCCCTGCCGTATGGCTGTTTCCAAGTCACCATGGGCTGAAAAATATTTGGCTGCTGCAGTTTTCAGCTCTGCAAACATGTTGCGATCTCGCTCCGACACAAAAGGCATCGATCCATACCGTTGCTCGGCGGCCATGTACTGACTCTTTGCCGCTTCGAAAGACTGAGTGCTGCTGTTGAGGGAGTCGGGATCCTTGCCCAGTGCATCTATCACCATGTTCAGTTCGGCACGGCGAGCGTCCAGCAAGGACACATGCATCTGGCTGGATGCCCGGATGGAGGGAACGATATTGTCGCTGACCTCACTGGCGTCACGGTAAATATTGGAGAGTTGTAAAGTAGCAAACCAGGCAAAACCCAGCATCAACAAAGCGAGAGTGGTAAACGCCATGGTCAGCTTTTGCCCAATTGTCGTTTTTGTCAGCATATATCCTCTTTTATCTATTTTTGTCAGGGGATCTTTGTGTGAAATTTATAGCGGCGAATAGATGTGATACCTTAAAAATAAATCAAATAAAAGAGATCTTAATCACAGAGGGTATTTAAGGTCTATTTCTTTACTGCAATGAGGTTTGGCTGGCATATCAAAAAATAAATATCAAATCTCTCATTATCCCGTCTTTAAATTGATTGGATTGTCAGTTAATGCGGCCTAGCTTTTTTACGGATTATGTCAATTTAAAGTAGGGTTAAAAATAAATATGCTTATATATCAGTGTGTTAATGTTGATTTTTTATGCTGTTATTCTCAGCAAAGATCGAATGATCTGCTTGGTATTAAATTATAGAACGACTAAAAAATAGGGCCACATCTCGAAAATCCAAAAGAGTTTCCTTTCGTTTGCATTATTAATGGCTCTGTATGACTACGTGTGCTAAATGTTTACAGACCAAATGATGATGGCTGGGGAAAGGTTTAATGGCGATGCATCTATGTGCTGTTTTAGTTTTCATCAGGGGGTTAAAATAGTAGAGGATAGAGTTGTTATTTTTATTTCCTCCATTTTAGCCGGATACTCAGAGTGTCGCCGTTGCTTGTGCAGGCTGCAGTCAGGGATGGACTTCAGAGCGAGATGCCTGAAGGACGGTAGGCATAAGAGAGCAGTAGAGATACAGACGGACTTGACTGGTAGGCCATATTGCTCTGTTGGGAGGGGGAGGCATATTCCCCCTCCAACAAGAGTCGGCTCTTATGCTGATTAGCAGCGGTTGCCGGCGCGGGCGACCCGTCCTTCGGCCAGCAGTTGATAAGTGCCAGTCGCTGCAGGAATAAAGGCAGATTGCCCCTTTTCCAGACGCAGTGACTGTTCGCCTTGCTTGAGGGTCACAGTGTCATCGATGGCAAACAGGATCTCGGCGCTGGCAGTGGTGAGCTGATGCTCGCCAGCCGGGTAGACGCTGAAAGTGAAGTCAGGTACCGGCACGTCGAAGTGCTGTACCGCACCATCACAGCGGGGGGCCAGCAGGATCTGGTCGTCCGGCTTGGGCAAGCAGCGGGTGCAATCCAAGAGCTCTGCCACATCGATGTATTTGGGGGTGAGGCCGGCGCGCAGTACGTTGTCGGAGTTGGCCATGATCTCGAGACCCGTGCCGCGCACATAGGCGTGCGGGGTACAGGCATCGAGGAACATCGCCTGACCTGGCTCAAGCGTCACCACGTTGAGCAGCAGCGGCGAGAAGAGGCCCACATCTCCCGGGTACTGGGCCGCCAGACTGGTGATCAGCGCAAAGGTCTCCTCATCCTGATGGGCGGCGGCATAGGCCAGCAGCCCCGCCAGCGCCTCCTCCTTGCGCGCCCCTTCCAGTACCAGCAGCTGGTGGAAGAAGTGCTGCAGGCCCGCTTCATTCTGGCTGGCGGCAAGAGCTGCGGTCAGCTCGGCGATGACCGTCAGATGGACCCGCTCGAACAGCGCCAGAATGGCCGGGATGGCGCGAAAGCCGTTCATCGCCTGATAGGGGGTGAGGGCAAACACCAGCTCGGGCTTGTGGTTCGGATCCTTGTAGTTGCGATTGCTCGCCTTGATATCGATGCCTGCGGCCTCCTCTTTGGCAAAGCCCGCTTCGGCCTGAGCCTTGCTCGGGTGCACCTGAATGGAGAGAGCCTTCTCGGCACACAACACCTTGAACAGGAACGGCAGGCTGCCAAAACGGGCGAAGGTGGCCTCACCCAGCGCGGCGGCCGGAGCCCTGTCGATCACCGAAGAGAGCTTTTGCACACTGCCCGCCAGCGTCACCTCGGAGCAGCCGTTGGGATGGGCGCCCATCCACAGCTCGGCCTGGGGTTTGCCTTGCGGGTTGGGAATGCCAAACAGGGTGGTGAGGGAGTCATGACTGCCCCAGTCATAGCCTTGAATCGGGTTTTGCATCAACAGAAAGGAGGGCAGATCGCTACTGCTCATAAGGGACGCCTCGTCTAGTTTGAAGAAAATCGGGTGCAGAAAAGGGTGGCATTACTGCTGTGGACCGGACTATAACATGGGCGGTCGTGCGCGCCGCAACCGCTTGCCTCTCTCTTGATCAGGATCACCATGTCTCTCATCTTCAGCCAACTGCTCGACGGAGCCCTGAGCGAACAGGTTCCATTTGACCAAATCTGGTTTGCCAGTGAACAGGGGGTGCCACCCAGTTTCAGCTATCAGGTCAACTTTCCCCGCCTCGAGCTGGTCTTTAGCGGCGAGTATCTCAACCAAATTTGGGACAGGGAGGAGGGGGTCAGAGAGATCAGTGTATTGCCGGGACAGGTGCTCTATATCCCTCCCAACGGCTGGAACAAGCCGCTCTGGACCACCGACTGCTCGGTGCTGAGCCTGCTGTTTGGCAAACGCCAGCTGGGGTTCAGTCTGGTGAGCAAGCGCCGTGAAGATCCGGACTTTTTCGATGTGCAAAAGCACAGCATCATGGCGCGGGCGGGCCATGTGATCGAACACATTTTGGCGGCGCTGAACGTACTGACCGAGGATCCCGGTCGCTCTCCCACCGATGATCACCTGCTGCAGGCTCTGCTGACGAGTGCCCGTCAGCTGTTGCTGGAGTCCGCCACGGATCGGCCACGGGGGGCAGAGCTCTTTCACGGGATCTGCATCTATATCCAGGAGAACTTTCACCGTCCCATCACCCGTGACTCCATTGCCCACCGCTTCAACGTCTCGGCCAGCCATCTCTCCCACCTGTTCCGCGAGCAGGGTCATATGCGCCTTGCCGATTACATCAGCTGGGTGCGGATCGATCGGGCCAAATTCATGCTGAAAAAGTACCGCTTTCGTCTTGAGGAGGTTGCCAGTCGCTGCGGTTACAGTGACGTGAACTACTTCTGCCGGGTGTTCAAACAGAAGACCGGCTTGACCCCTTCCCAGTACCGTTCCCTGAGTCAGCCGCAGGCTGCGGCCAGCGAGCTGGAGGGATAACTGGGCGGGGTCGGAGAGGCGTGGTGACGGCGCACTGGCGGGTGGCTACCTCTTTGGTCTGACATGCTTTCTTGTCGTTTTATTATGAAAATGAATGGGCTAAGATGGCCGCGCGCAACAAACAAGTTGATAACAAACGGAAGTTAGGAGATGCCGATGGAAAGCAAAGTAGTAATCCCGACCCAAGGTCAGAAAATCACAGTCGATGCCAACGGCAAGCTGCAGGTTCCCAACCATCCGATCATTCCGTTTATTGAAGGGGATGGCATCGGTGTTGACGTAACCCCGGCCATGTTGAATGTGGTGAATGCTGCGGTCGAGAAAGCCTACAAGGGCGAGCGCAAGATCGCCTGGATGGAGATCTATACCGGCGAGAAGTCGACTCATGTCTATGGCGAAGGTGCCTGGCTGCCGGCCGAAACCCTGGATTTCATTCGTGAATATTGCGTGGCCATCAAGGGCCCGCTGACTACTCCGGTCGGTGGCGGTATTCGCTCCCTCAACGTAGCCCTGCGTCAGGAGCTGGATCTCTACATCTGCCTGCGTCCGGTGCGTTACTACGACGGCACCCCGAGCCCGGTCAAGCGTCCTGATCTGACCGACATGGTGATCTTCCGCGAGAACGCCGAAGATATCTACGCCGGTATCGAGTGGAAGGCCGACAGCGTTGAAGCGAACAAGGTGATCGCCTTCCTGCAAAACGAAATGGGCGTGAAGAAAATTCGCTTCCCCGAGTCCTGCGGGATCGGCATCAAGCCGATGTCCAAAGCCGGTACCGAGCGTCTGGTGCGTGCCTCTATCGAGTATGCCATCGACAACGATCGCGACTCCGTGACTCTGGTGCACAAGGGCAACATCATGAAGTTCACCGAAGGTGCCTTCAAGGATTGGGGTTATGCTCTGGCCCAGAACGAGTACGGTGCCCAGCTGATTGACGGCGGCCCCTGGTGCTCCTTCAAGAACCCGAAAACCGGCAAGACCATCGTCATCAAGGATGTCATCGCCGATGCCTTCTTGCAGCAGATCCTGCTGCGCCCGGCCGAGTATGACGTCATCGCCTGTATGAACCTCAACGGCGACTACATCTCCGACGCGCTGGCCGCTCAGGTAGGCGGTATCGGTATCGCACCGGGTGCCAACATCGGTGACGGCGTGGCCCTGTTCGAAGCGACCCACGGTACTGCACCGAAGTATGCCGGTCAGGACAAGGTCAACCCGGGCTCCCTGATCCTCTCCGCCGAGATGATGCTTCGCCACATGGGTTGGGTCGAAGCGGCCGATCTCATCATCAAGGGCATGGAAGCGGCGATCCGCAACAAGACCGTCACCTATGACTTCGAGCGTCTGATGGAAGGGGCCACCCTGCGCTCCTGCTCCCAGTTTGCTCAGGACATGATCGACCAGATGTAATCTGCTGCTTGCCAGAAACGCAAAACCGGCGCCATGTGCGCCGGTTTTTTTTATCGCGAAAGAGTGCAGGGGCTTATTGCGCCTGCTCTACGTGTTGCTGATAGCGTTGCTGCCATTTGCTGGTTTCTGCTTCATCACCCTGGGCCTTCCAGAAGGCGCAGATGGTGTTGGCAAGTTCCGAAGCCATCGCGTGATCTCCGTCACGTCGACTCATCAGATAATCTCCCAGCCAGCTTTGATATTGTTTCATTACCCGATCTCCTTATCTCATGTGCCCTTGAGGGTGCCCACCTTGACGGGAGCCTGTCGGCTCATCTTGGGGGGAGCATCATCAGGCATGATGGTGCAAAGTCACGACCCGGGCAGAGAGCCCGATGGGCAATCTGGCGGCGAACGTGACGCGAGATGTCAAAAAATGAGCGTCATTTTAGCACAAACTGACCAACTTGGGGAAATTGTCGCCATGGATTGCGACAGAACTGCCCCATCCCCTTGTTCCCAAAACAGAAAACCCGCCGTGATGGCGGGTTGATTTGCAGATAAAAGTGGCAAAACAGCCTAGATCTTGGCGCTGGCCAGGTACTTTGCCATCTCTTCGGCGGGCACCATGCCACCGCCGGTGGCCCACACCAGATGGGTGGCCTGTGCCATGGTTGCGGCATCGAAACCGCGCCCGGTGAGCCACTCGGGATTGGCAGCCACCCGCCACGGGCCAGCCATACCAGCCAGAGCGGAGGGCTCGAGTGTGATCTGCTCATCGCGCGCCAGCAGTCCGAGCAGGTCATACATCTCCTGATCGCTCAGGGTGTAGAAGCCATCGAGCAGTCGTTCCATGGCGCGGCCGACGAAGCCGGAGGCGCGACCTACCGCGAGGCCGTCGGCTGCGGTGAGGTTATCGATGCCCAGATCCTGCACCGCAATGGCATCGTGCAATCCGGTGTGGACCCCCAGCAACATGCAGGGGGAGTGAGTGGGCTCGGCGAAGAAGCAGTGGACGTTATCCCCGAACGCCAGCTTGAGACCAAAGGCCACGCCGCCCGGGCCGCCACCTACGCCGCAAGGAAGGTAGACAAACAGCGGGTGGTCGGCATCCACCTTGATGCCCATCTGGTCGAACTGCGCTTTCACCCGCTCGCCCGCAACCGAGTAGCCGAGGAACAGGGTGCGGGAGTTCTCGTCATCGATAAAGAAGCAGTTGGGATCCCGCTCGGCCTCTTTGCGCCCCTGTTCCACCGCCACCCCGTAATCCTCGGCATATTCGACCACGATGACGCCGTGTTCACGCAGCTTGCGCTTCTTCCACTCCCGTGCATCGGCCGACATGTGGACGGTGACGGTAAAGCCGAGCTTGGCGCTCATGATGCCGATGGACATGCCAAGGTTGCCGGTGGAGCCCACTGCGATGCTGTACTGGCTGAAGAACTGGCGAAACTCGTCGCTGAACAGTTTGCGGTAGTCATCCTCTTCCCGCAGCAGACCAGCCTTGATCGCCAACTGTTCGGCGTGAGTCAGCACCTCGTAGATACCGCCTCGCGCCTTGATGGAGCCGGAGATGGGCAGGTGACTGTCTTTTTTCAGCAGCAGTCGACCGGTGACCTCAACCCCGTAGCGCTGGTTGAGCGTAGCCTGCATCGCCGGAATAGCGGCGATCTCGGACTCCAGAATGCCGTTGCTGGTGCGGGTCTCGGGGAAGGCTTCGCACATGTAGGGGGCGAAGCGGGTCAAGCGGGCGGAAGCGTCCACCACATTGTTGTTATCGAGCCCCACATAGGGCAGACCGGCAGCCAGAGTGGTGGTGTTGGGGTTGAACCAGGTGACTGGCTCAAGCGCGATCAGGGATTGCACCAGTGGAAATTGCGCTGTGAGCTGTTGGACGTCGATGTTTTTCATAGTGTTCTCGGTCTTGTTACACGATAAAGGAGAGCAGGAAAGTACCGGCCAGCGCCATCAGGGAGGCGACCAAGGTGGCGGTGGTGTAGTACTTGAGCGTTTCGTTCAGGGTGGCACCGCAATACTGTTTGACCAGCCAGAACAGAGAGTCGGTCACCATGGTGCAGCCAATGGCACCGGAGCCGATGGCCAGGGTCATGATCTCCGGGCTGATATCCGGGTAGTGCACCATGATGGGGGAGACGATGGCGGTGGCGCCCATCATGGCGACGGTGGCGGAGCCCACGGCGGCGTGCAGCACGATGGCCACCAGCCAGGCCAGTAGAATGGGGGGCATATCCAGCTGGGAGAGGATGGTGGCCAAGCTATCGCCCAGGCCACTTGCCTTGAGCACCCCGTTGAAGGCGCCCCCCGCACCGATGATGAGCAGAATGTTGGCGATGGAGGAGAAGCACTCCTCGGTCTTGTTAAGCAGTCCATCCATCTTCATTTGCTGGCGGATCCCCAGCACGTAGTAGGCGGTGAAGGCGGCGATAAACATGGCAGTGATGGGGTTGCCGATAAACTCCAGCACGGTGTAGAGGTGGCTGGCGTGCTCCATATTGAGCTCGGCGACCGTCTTGGCCAGCATCAGCAGGATGGGCAGCAGCACGGTGAAGAGCGAGGCGCCTAAAGTCGGGAGAGTTGCTTCATCGCGGGCCTTGATGTCGGCAAAGGCAGCGGGTACCCCCTTGAACGGGAGCCGGTTACCCAGCAGCTTGAGGAACAGCGGGCCGCCCACCAGCGAGGCAAACAGCCCGACCGCGAGGCCATAGACGATGACGGATCCCACATCGGCGCCCAGCTGATTGGTGACATAGAGGGCGGCAGGGTGAGGCGGCACTATGCAGTGCACGGCCATCAGGGCGGTACAGAGCGGAATGGCCAGCTTGAGCAGCGAGGTGTTGGTCTTGCGGGCGATGGAGAAGGCCAGCGGGATCAGCAGTACCACGCCGACTTCGACAAACAGGGTGATGCCACATACCAGACCAACCAGCACCATGATGACCTGAGGCGAGAGCCAGCGGCATCTCTGCAGGGCGAGGCCGATGCGCTCCGCCGCGCCCGACACCTCCATCATCTTGCCGAGTATGGTGCCAAGGCCGATGACGGCGGCGAGAAAGCCGAGCGTGCCGCCAATCCCCTCTTCCATGGCGCTGACCATCTTGAGGGGCTCCATTCCCATCAGGGTGCCCACATAGAAGCTCGCCAGCAGCAGGGCGAGGAAAGGATGCACCTTGCCCTTCACTATGGTGACCACGATAAGAACGATGCTACTTAGCAAGGTAGCGATGACCCATACCTCTGAACTCATACTGCGCCTCGACATCTGTTGTGTGTGATTGTTTATGCGCTTATTGAATGAAAATGAGGCGGGGCTGACAAATGATGAAATCGACCACTTGGGTGATCTGAGGTGATGCAAAGGCGCTACATTGGTCACAATTCATCGAAATCACACTCTTTGGGTCTTTTGGTTTCATCCTGAAAGTGGCCTGTGGGTGTATCATCGACGGCCATTGCGAAGAGGGGGATGAATGTATAACGGGGATAATTACATATCGCGCAACAAGCTGTTGAGCGGCTACCAGTTGGCCAAGTTGCACACCTTCGAGGCGGCCGCCCGCCACGGATCCTTTGCCATGGCAGCTGATGAATTGTCGCTGAGCCCCAGTGCCGTGAGTCACCGGATCAGTGCGTTGGAAGAGGAGCTGGGGTTCAAGCTCTTTGAGCGTTTTCACCGCAAGGTGGTACTGACGGCGGATGGGCAGCGGGTGTTCTGGGCGCTCAAATCTTCGCTGGAGTTCATCAATCAGGAGATCCTGGAGATCAAGAATCAGGAGCTCTCCGGTACCCTGACCATCTATTCGCGTCCCTCCATCGCCCAGTGCTGGCTGGTGCCCAGGTTGGCTGATTTCTCCCGCCTGCATCCGCAGATCGAGCTCAATATCATCACCGGAAACGAGAACATCAACCTGCATGGTTATGGCATCGATTTGACCCTCTATTTCGATGAGAAGAGCCCGGAGCGGCTTGCCATCTACCCGCTGATGGATGAGTTCATGCTGCCGGTCTGCAGCCCGGAATATGCCGAGCAGCACGGGCTTGTCGGTAATCCCACCAACTTGTCTTTGTGCCGTCTGCTTCATGATCGGCAGGCATGGGGATTTGACTCGGATACCGATGAATGGAGCTGCTGGGCTCGCCACGCCGGGGTCAGCCTCGAGGCATGCCAGCTGAGCATGGGTTTTGATCGCTCGGATCTCGCCATCATCGCCGCCATGAATCACGCCGGGATCGCCATGGGGCGCAAGAATCTGGTGAGCAAGCGACTGGCACGCAACGAGCTGGTGGCCCCTTTTGCCGGGCTGGAGATCAAGTGCGAGCAGCGTTATTACATGGCGACCCTGCCCAATCGGGCGTGTCCCAAGATCCAAGCCTTTATCGACTGGGCGCAGGAAATGGCTGCCGAGATGGAATGAACAGAGGCCGGTGCGCAAGAGCAAAATGAAGATGGTAAAGCGCGAGTGAACGAAGGTAGCGGTTTAACGTAGCGGGAAAATTGGGGGAGAGGGGTTGGCTGATGGTGGTTGGTCGCGAGTGGCCTTGCTGCCAACCGTGGCTGGCAGCAAGGCAACGGTCGGGATCAGGTGGTCTTTTCCAGATGGTTCTGGTAAATCTGCTGCCACTTGTCCAGTTCGTTTTCATCACCCTGCTGCTGCCAGAACTCGCAGATGGAACTCGCCATCTCGCATGCCATGGCGTGGTCACCGTCACGGCGACTCATCAGGTATTGCCCCAGCCAGCTTTGATACTGTTTCATTGCACGATCTCCTTATCTATTTAACCCTTGATACTGCAGCTGTGGGACACCCGTCCGGCAGTGTTGCGCCACACTCCACTTTCGCCGCGCGTTGCTTGTTATCGCCGCGCTTGTTGTCTATCAGGACAGAGAGCGTATGAGAAAGCGGCGAAAGTGTTAAAAATTGGCCACCACCTTATCACAAAATGGTGTGATATGCAGGCTTTGGGGCCAATTGAGTTATAAGCGCGGGTTGTGTGTCCCGACATAGCGACAGGAATTGACGGAGAGTATCGGCACGCAACTTGTGCCGCAAGCAGGCGTTTGAGCGGTTACTGGGTCACCCGACGTGCCTGCCAGTAGCGACTGTTCCAGTAGACGTTGTCGAGACGGGAGCGGATCACTCCCTTGCTGGTGGAGGCGTGAATAAACTCGCCGGCACCTGTGTAGACCCCCACATGGTACTGTTGCCAGCCGGTTTTGAAGAAGACCAGATCCCCGTGTTGCAGCCGGTAGCGATCCACCGGTTTGCCAATGCTGGCCTGAGATTCGGTGGTTCTTGGCAGGTTGAAGCCCAGCACCTGACTGTAGGCGAGCTGGGTGAAGGCGGAGCAGTCTAGCCCGGCGCGGCTGGCGCCACCCATGCGGTAAGGGACACCGCGCCACTGTTGGTAGAAGCCATCAAAGGCACTGCTCTGCCGGGGGGCCGGAGGCGGCTCCGGCGTACTGGAACAGGCGGCCAGCAGCAGAGTCAGCAGGGATAGCAGCAGCTTGCGATACATCGGGCTCTCTCCACGGACGGGTCTACCAAACGAGACATTTATCGAGCACCATATCCTGCCAAATCGTTCTGGCGGCAGGAGGGCACGCGACAACTTTTCCATCATAAACAGGGATCTGGCTCCAGACCTAGTCTCCGAGAGGAAAAATGTGGCGGGGAACTGAAAAACGCCAACCCGAGGGCTGGCGTTTGTTGTCACTCGTTGTGGCTGATCAGCGGTTTAAGCAGCTCGGCCAGCTTGTAGAAGGTCTGCACCCGGGTGGTGCTAGGGCGCCAGACCAGCCCGATTTCGCGATAGGAGGTCTCTCCCGGCAGCGGGATGGCCACCAGATCGGAGTTGGCAAGAATGCCGGCATCGATGGCCATCTGCGGCAGGAAGGTGGTGCCAAGACCCGCTTCCACCATCTGCACCAGGGTGTGCAGGCTGGTTGCAGCAAACGGGTTGATCTTGCTCTTGTCCCGCAGGCGGCAGGCGCTCACTGCGTGCTCGGTGAGGCAGTGCTCCCGCTCCAGCAGGAAGATGCTCTGGTTGGGCAGCTCCTTGTAGTCGAACGGGGTATGCAGACCGGCCGCCATGCTGGCGGGCATCACCATGTGGAACGGATCCTGGCCGACGGTCTTGCAGTGAAATCCACCGATCTCGATGGGCAGGGCGAGGATCAGCAAGTCGAGCTGACCCTGTTCCAGCTGCTTGAGCAGATTGCTGGTGGTGTCTTCACGCAGCAACAATTCGAGGTCAGGATAGGTTTTGCTGCACTCTTTCAGCAGCTTGCTCAGCAGGAAGGGGGCGATGGTGGGAATGCAGCCAAGACGCACCGTCCCCTGCATCACGCCGCCCTGATGTTGCCCGAGTTCCATCAGATCCCGCGCATCGGAGAGCAAATTGCGAGCGCGCTCGACGATTTCCATGCCGACCGGGGTCATAATGAAGCTCTTGTGGTCCCGCTCCACCAGTTGCAGGTTCATCATGTCCTCCAGCGTCTGGATCCCGGTACTCAGGGTCGACTGGCTGACATGACAGGCCTTGGCGGCGCGGTTGAAGTTCTTGTGCTCATCGAGAGCGACCAGATATTGCAGCTGTTTGAGGCTGGGCCAACGTTGCATAGAAAAACCCGATTAATGCTATCTATTTAATTTGATTTAACTAATCTACCACCGGGTCTATAGTTTGTCGCTTGAATTAGATGGACTTGGCTCTAGGTAGCCCAATCCTCACCGGATTGTTCACTTCACATAAAGAGGAATTGAATATGGTATTGGTAGGCCGTCCCGCACCCGATTTTACCGCCGCAGCTGTTCTGGGTAATGGCGAGATCGTTGATTCATTCAACCTGTCATCCCACATCAAAGGCAAAGCTGCTGTCGTCTTCTTCTACCCGCTCGATTTCACCTTCGTCTGCCCGTCTGAGCTGATTGCCTTCGATCACCGTTATGAAGAGTTCCAGAAGCGTGGTGTGGAAGTGATCGGTGTTTCCATCGATTCCCAGTTCTCCCACAACGCATGGCGCAACACCAAAGTGGAAGATGGCGGTATTGGTCAGGTCAAGTACCCGCTGATCGCCGACGTGAAACACGAAATCTGCAAAGCCTATGATGTTGAGCATCCGGAAGCCGGTGTGGCGTTCCGTGGCTCCTTCCTGATCGACAAGAACGGTGTCGTTCGTCACCAGGTTGTCAACGATCTGCCGCTGGGCCGCAACATCGACGAGATGCTGCGCATGGTCGATGCCCTGCAATTCCACGAAGAGCACGGCGAAGTGTGCCCGGCTCAGTGGGAAAAAGGCAAAAAAGGTATGCAAGCCTCTCCGGACGGCGTTGCCAAGTACCTGTCCGAGAATGCTGACTCCCTGTAATCGGGTCGTACTCTCCTTGAAAAACCGGTGCCTTGGCACCGGTTTTTTTTATATCTGCGATTTATCTATCCCCTGACATTGCGGTCACACTTTTCTCGCTCCATCGCTATTCCAAGCAGCCGTTCGCTGGCGTACTCGTTGTTTCGAAATGAGGTGCTGATCCGAATGGCTGGATGGGGGGATATGCCGACAGACAATAGCCATAAAAAAAGCGCGCCACAGGCGCGCTCAGTTCACAAGCGGAGGCGTTATTCCTCAAAGATCCCGAAGTGATCCTTGGCGAAATTGACCCGTTGCTCCACGTTCATCTTCACCTGTCCCAGCTTCTCGATGGTCTTGAGGTTGGGCACCAGGCCGCGACCGTTGGCGATCTGGATGGCAAGGCCGGGACGGGCGTTGAGCTCCAGCAGCATGGGGCCGCGGAACTTGTCCAGCACCATGTCAGTACCGATATAGCCCAGACCCGACATCTCGTAGCAGGAGGCGGCCAGAGTTAGCAGGGTATCCCAGTGGGGCACCTTGAGCTCATAGAGGTCGAGGCCGGTATCCGGATGGTGGCGCAGCGGATTGCCAAACTGCACCGCCCGCAGGGCACGACCGGTACGCAGGCACAGACCAACCCCCACGGCGCCCTGGTGCAGGTTCGCCTTGCCATCGGAGGCGGCGGTGGAGAGGCGCATCATCGCCATCACCGGGAACCCCTTGAAGATGATGACTCGGGCATCGGGTACCCCTTCGAAGGAGTAGCCGTCGAACACATCATCAAAGTTGATGAGGCCTTCCACCAGTGCCACGTCTGGCTTGCCGCCAAGCGAATAGAGCCCCGCCAGAATGTTGGAGACATGGCGCTCCAGATCCTGACCGTTGGAGGCGCTGCCGTTGGGTTTATAGAAGAGGCCATCTTCCTGACGCAGGATCACCAGGATCCCCTTGCCGCCCGAGCCACGGGCCGGCTTGATGCAGAAGCCCGGCCAATCTTTTACCAGCTCGGTGATGCGACCCACATCGTGCTGGGCACGGATGGTACCGATCAGCTCAGGCACGGTAACCCCTGCATCCAGCGCAATTTGCTTGGTCTGCAGCTTGTCATCCACCAGCGGATAGAGGCTGCGCGGATTGTAGCGGCTGATGTAGGAGTGGTTGCGCTTGTTCATGCCGAGGATGCCTGATTGGGACAGGCTCCACGGGGTGGTGTATTTTTCCCAGAACCACATCGGTTACTTGTCCTTACCCGGGGTGACGCCAGATTTCATCTCGTCCACCAGCGGCTTGAAGCGCTTCAGTTCGCTCAGCTTGTAGCCGGTGTAGTTACCCATCAACAGCACGGTCGCCATCAGCACCAGCTGCAGGCCGAGGAAGTTGAAGGTGAGGTGACGAATAAGCTCGTTATCCATGGCCAGATAGGCGATGACGGCAACCAGCAGAGAGCCGCCGCCCTGGCGGAACACCTCTTTCGGGCCCTCTTCTTCCCACAGGATGGACATCCGTTCGATGGTCCAGGAGAGGATGATCATCGGGAAGAAGGTGATCTTCATACCGTCGGTCAGCCCCAGCTTGAAGGCGAATGCGGAGAAGATACCGATCATCGAGATAACCATGATGATGATGGCCGATATTCGGGCGACCAGCAGCAGGTTAAGCCGAGACAGATAGGAGCGGATGATGAGACCGGTGCCGACGATCAGCAGGAAGCCGATGAGGCCGGTGACCAGCGAGGTCTGGATAAAGGCGACCGCGATCAGCACCGGCATAAAGGTACCTGAGGTCTTGATCCCCACCAGTACCCGCAGGAACACCACCATCAGCACGCCGATCGGGATCAGCAGCAAGCCCTTGAACAGAGTCTGCTCTTCCAGCGGCAGGCTGTGGATGGAGAAGTTCATCATCTCTGATTTTTCGAACTTCTGCGCCAGTGCAACGCTCACCGGCTGCTCCTGCTCGATCATCGAGAAGCTGACACGGGAGTTGTGACCACCGGTCACGTCCAGCAGGGCGCCGGAGTTGTATTCCCACAGCAGCAGGTTGGCCGGACGACCCTGTTCACCGGTTTGCGGGTTGAACAGCTTGTAGTCGGTCGGGCTGTTGAATACCTGCAGGTAATCCACCAGCTCCTGACGACGGCGGCCATCTTCCAGATTCAGGGCATGCACCACGCGGGTGGGGACGTCAGCATTGTTGAGCAGCTCGGCGATCAGGTTGGCGCGGCTCTTGTGCTTTTTCAGCAGCTCGGCATTCTGCTCCTGCTTCTCGATCTCTTTGATGATCTCGCGAGTCAGGGTGTAGCCGTCGGCAGAGCGCTCCTGTGCCCGCTCGAGGATCTGCTTCATCGCGGTGGCATAAGGCTCACTCTCGATCTGCTTCTCGATGGCGGGCGGCTGAGGATTGGCGGCCGGTTTGGCGTGGGCATCCGCCATCATGTCGACGCGGTAGTAGAGCTCCTGACGGCCGGAGGCGGTGCGGATGGACCACTCGGCGCGGGCATCGCCATCTTTCTCGACAAAGGAGAGGCCGTAGCCGGGGCTGGCTGCGTTCTCGTTCATCAGGGTGAAACCGGGCTGGGTGCCCGGAATGGCCAGGGAGGCGATCACCGGCTCACCGGTCGCCTCAAACTCCAGCTTGGCTTCGATGGACCAGATCTGGCGCTTTTCACCGGGCGTCAGCGGCACATCCAACGCGATATGGTGATAGATCGTCATCCCCAGGCCGACAATGTACAGCAGGGCTACCAGCAAATAGAACGGCTTACGGGAAACCATGGATTATTTCACATCCTTGAGCTTGGGTTTGGGTTGGATATATTCGCGGGCCACATCAACCACGGCGATGTCTTTCAAAAATTCGCGACCCAGCAGCACAGGGAAGGTCATGTCGCTACGGTCTTTCAGGGTAAATTCGGCTTTCTCGGTCATGTCGCCAATGCGCACGGCCAGACGCACCACCGGACGGCGGTCCAGATCGTCGGCAGAGGCCTGACGCACCCGTACATGGCGTACCAGCGGCGCTTCGATCTGGATCTTGTCGTCCACTTCCTGATGGCTCAGGAAGAAGCGCACCCAGTTTTTGCCGTTGCGCTCGAAAATGGTGATCTCCTGCGCACTGATGGAGGAGGTGGTCGCACCGGTATCGACCCGCGCCTGGAAGGCGTCGTTGGCCGCATCAACCCAGATCCACTCGGCTTCACCGACCATCAGTTTGCCATCGATGGTGTGACCCTGATTGGGGGCCGGGCACTTCTCGGTGGGGATGGCCATCGGCTTGGGCGGCTCGGAGGGGAGGGTGGCGAGCTTGTGGTCTACTTGCTTGACGGACTCTTTCATATTGGTGACATCTGTGTTGAGCTGAACCAGCAGGTGCTGTTGCTGCACATACTGCTTCTGTTGCTGTTCCATGGATGTTTGCAGGCGCTGCTCGCTCTGGCTCAGCTCGCTACGAAGCTCGGCCAGCGTCAGAGCAGGAACCTGAGGCGCTTTTTCCATATTGACACACCCGCCGAGACTAAGCAGGGAGAGCAGGGTCATTCCTTTTAATTTGCTTTTCATGTCATTCATTTAACTGTGCTTCCTGGAATTGGGTCAGTGTAACTTCCTGAATCGCCATCGGCTAGTCTTTGGCCTTGCGGGCAATCAGTACGGCACGTTTCGGCGCCGGGTGTCCTTCTACCGTGAGTGCCGGATTGTCTGGATCCAGATAGTCACTCAGGGATTCATTAATCATCCAGTCGGTACGACGCTGTTCGTCGGTGCTGGTCATATTCTCGTCTACTATCCGCACGTCGGTGAAGCCGCAGCGCTCGACCCACAGCTTGAGGGCGCGGCTTGAGGGAATAAACCAGACGTTGCGCATCTTGCCGTAACGGTCAGTGGGCATCAGCACGTCGTTGACCCCGCCATCAATCACCAGCGTCTCCAGCACCAGCTCGCCATCATCTTTCAATTGATTGCGCAACTGCTCGATGTGCTCAATGGGGGATTTGCGGTGATAGAGCACCCCCATGGAGAAGACGGTGTCAAAAGCACGCAGTTCCGGCAGTTCCTGAATGCCGAGCGGCAACAGGTGGGCGCGCTGATTATTGCCCGCGAAGTGGCGAATGGCCTCGAACTGGCAGAGGAACAGCGGGCTCGGGTCGATGCCGACAGCAAGCCTGGCCCCTTCACCCACCATGCGCCAGAGGTGGTAACCGCTGCCGCAGCCCACATCCAGCACGTAACGGCCTTCGAGCGGGCTGATATGGGGCAGCACCCGATCCCACTTCCAGTCAGAGCGCCACTCGGTGTCGATGTGGATGCCGTGCACGGTGAACGGCCCCTTGCGCCAGGGCATGAAGTGGCGCAGCAGGCTCTCGACCTTCTTGCGTTCACCTTCGCCAAGGCTCTCGGCCGAGCCAATCTCGACCCGGCTTTTCAGCTCGACGTTGCCGGGGGAGACCACCGGCAGCTTGTTGAGGGCGCGGTTCCAGCGCGGCAGGTCGCCATGCTGGTTGTCATGTTGCCAGGCGTGCAGCTGGGCGGGCAGGGTATGCAGCCAGTGGCTCAGCCGGTTTTTGGCAATCAGTTGATAGAAATTGGCAAAGTCGATCATGGCTGGGCGTCGCTGGATTTGATGGCAATCATGGAGCCGAAGTTAAAGCACTGGAACCAGAGATCCTGATGGACGAAACCGGCGTCGCGCAGACGGGCCTGATGCACCGGCAGGCTGTCGGTGCGCATCACGTTCTCAAGGGCGGTGCGTTTCTGGCTGATCTCCAGCTCGCTGTAGCCATTGGCCCGCTTGAAGTCGAGATGCAGATCGATGAGCAGCTCGTTGACCGGTTCATCTTCGAAGCGGAACTTTTCGCTCAGGATCAGGATCCCGCCCGGGCGCAGCCCATCGTGAATGCGCTGGATCAGGGCGGCCCGTTTCTCTGGCTCGACAAATTGCAGGGTGAAGTTGAGCACCACCACGGAGGCGTTCTCGATCTCGATGTCGCAGATATCTGCTTCCACCAGCTCCACCGGCACCTCGGATTTGAAACCGGAGAGGTGGGCGCGGGCGCGCTCAATCATCGGGTGGGAGAGATCCACCGCGGTGATGCGGCAGCCGGACTGGCTGACATGGCGACGCATCGCCTGGGTCGCGGCGCCCAGTGAGCAGCCGAGATCATAGAGTCGGCTCTCGGGTTGGGCGTAGCGGGCGGCCATCATGCCGATGGCAGAGATGATGTTGCTGTAACCCGGCACCGAGCGCTGGATCATATCGGGAAACACGTCGACGACCTGTTCGTCAAAACAGAAGTCACCCAATCGGGCGATCGGGGCGGCAAAAATTTGATCTTTGGTATGCATGCTGGCGCAACCTGACAGTCGGGACATCACCCGGCTGTATTGTTCAATTGAGTCGTTGGGTGACACCCATCAGAGTAGATTTATCACCTGTTTACGAACGGGGTGGCTGGTCATGAAATCCTTTGGACCTGTCCTGTTCGTACGGGCCATGTTCCGGACCCTTACTTGGGGCGGTAGTGTAGAGGATTGATGGCCGTTTGTCTTGACGCCAGGGCTTGCCACGCCACAAAAAAGCACTTTTTTTGCAGCGAAACGATGACCGCAGAATGGGTTGGCTAAAAGCGCAGCACTCCCTGCCGTGCGCGATCGTTTTCCCCCGGCCAGGGGGCCATCTCCTGCTCCAGCAAGTGGGTGATCTGGCGGGCCAGCTCAGGTGCCTGGGCGTTGTCGGCAGTATGTATATAGAGGTAGAGATCCTTGCCCTCGGAAAGCCACTGGTGCCAGTGGGGGAGCCAACTGGGCAGGAAGGGGTGATTGGCCGCCGGATCCGGCAGGCCGATAAAGCGCACCATGGGGGCGTTGGCGGTGGCCAGCAGATGCACCGGCAGGCGCGGTTTCTTGCCCTGGGCATCGACAAGGGCTGGCGTGGTTGCTGGCACCGAGAAGAGTGGCCGGCTGTCGAGCATCACCCGGTTCACACCCTGTTCCATCAGCAGCCGGTTCAATGCCCGCTCGGCCTCCCCCTTGGCGAAGAACTCAGGGTGACGCACTTCGAGGGCGTAGCGAAACGCCCGCGGCAGCCGCTCGATAAAGGCCGCCAGTCTGGCCAGCCCCTGTGGCCCGAAACGGGCGGGCAACTGCAGGGTGAGCAGCCCCAGCTTGTCGTGCAGCGGGGCGAGCAGACGAATAAAGTCGGCGACTTGTTTGTCTGCGCTCACCAGATCGCTCTGGTGGCTGATGGTTTGCGGAAATTTGAAGTTGAAACGAAAGTGATCGGGCACCGCATCGGCCCAGCGCTGTACCGTGTCCGGTGTCGGCAGGGCGTAGAAGGTGGTGTTACCCTCCACCGAGTTGAAGACGGTCGCGTAGTGGGCGAGGTGTTCGGCAGGCTTGGCGCCAAGGCCCAGTAACTGGCCGGGCCAGCTGGGGTGGGACCACTGCGGCAGGCCCAAATAGAGGCTCATGGTGGCTAATCTCTTCGCTCTTGGTGCATTCGTGCCGATTTTTTGCCCGCTTTTTGCCATCGAGTGCAAAAAACTGGCGAAAGGAGGCTGCTGGCCATTTTACCCAAAAGGGGGTTTTCCTCTATAATGCCAGCCCTTTTGTTTTTCAATTTCTTGTGACCCATGCCTATCTACGAATATCGTTGCGACGTCTGTGGCCATGAATTGGCAAAACTGCAAAAGCTTTCCGATGCCCCCCTGACCGACTGCCCGGCCTGTAGCAAGCCGAATCTGGTCAAGCTGATATCGGCGGCAGGCTTCCGGCTCAAGGGAACCGGATGGTACGAGACTGATTTCAAACCGGGTAAGAAAAAGAATCTGGCCAGCTGTGAGACAGACGGTGCTTGCCAGTCGTGCCCGGCGGCCCAAGGTTAACCGTCTCTCTACAATTTCGAAGGAAGAAGTCCATGCGCTCTATCTATTGCGGACAGGTCAATGAGGCCCATGCAGGGCAGACCATTACATTGTGCGGTTGGGTTCATCGTCGTCGTGATCTCGGCGGTCTGATCTTTATCGACATGCGCGACCGGGAAGGGATCGTTCAGGTGTTCTTCGATCCGGACAAACCGGATGCGTTCGCCCTGGCCTCCGAGCTGCGCGGCGAGTTCTGCATCCAGGTGACCGGCGTGGTGCGCACCCGTCCCGAGTCCCAGCGCAACAGCGACATGGCCACTGGCGCCATCGAAGTGTTCGCCCACGAACTCAACATCATCAACCGTGCCGAGCCGCTGCCGCTGGACTTCAATCAGGTCAACAGCGAAGAGATCAGCCTCAAGTATCGCTACCTGGATCTGCGTCGTCCCGAGATGGCCAAGTACCTGAAGACCCGTGCCAAGGCCAGCGCCTTCGTACGCCGCTTCATGGACGAGCACGGCTTCCTCGATATCGAGACCCCGATGCTGACCAAGGCCACCCCGGAAGGTGCCCGTGACTATCTGGTGCCGAGCCGCGTGCACAAGGGCAAGTTCTACGCTCTGCCGCAATCACCCCAGCTGTTCAAGCAGTTGCTGATGATGTCCGGTTTCGATCGCTACTACCAGATCGTCAAGTGCTTCCGTGACGAAGACCTGCGTGCCGACCGCCAGCCGGAATTCACCCAGATCGACGTGGAGACCTCCTTCATGACCGCGCCGCAGGTGCGTGAAGTGATGGAAGAGATGATCCGCAAACTGTGGCTGCACATCCTGAACGTGGATCTGGGCGACTTCCCGATCATGACCTTCGACGAAGCCATGCGTCGCTACGGCTCCGACAAGCCGGACCTGCGTCTGCCAATGGAGCTGGTCGATGTGGCCGATCTGCTGACCGCCGTTGAGTTCGCCGTGTTCGCCGGCCCCGCCAACGATCCGAAAGGCCGCGTGGCTGCCCTGAAAGTGCCGGGCGGCGCCGAGCTCTCTCGCAAGCAGATCGACGAGTACACCAAGTTTGTCGGCATCTACGGTGCCAAGGGCCTGGCCTGGATGAAGGTCAACGAAGCGGCCAACGGCATCGAAGGGGTACAGTCCCCGGTGGCCAAGTTCCTCTCTGACGCCATCGTGCGCGAGATCCTGACCCGTACCGGCGCGGCCGACGGCGACATCATCTTCTTTGGCGCTGACAGCAAGAAAGTGGTCTGCGATGCCATGGGCGCCCTGCGTCTGAAAGTGGGCCGTGATCTGGCTCTGCTGGAGAACAGCTGGAAACCGCTGTGGGTCATCGACTTCCCGATGTTCGAGGAAGATGGTGAAGGTGGTCTGGCCGCCATGCACCACCCGTTCACCGCGCCGAGCAACATGAGCCCGGCCGAGCTGAAAGCCAACCCTGTGGGTGCTTACGCCAACGCCTACGACATGGTGATCAACGGCTACGAAGTGGGTGGCGGCTCTGTCCGTATCCACAACAGCGAGATGCAGTCCACCGTGTTCGACATCCTGGGTATCACCCCGGCCGAGCAGCGCCTGAAGTTCGGCTTCCTGCTGGATGCCCTGAAGTACGGTACCCCGCCGCACGCCGGTCTGGCCTTCGGTCTGGACCGTCTCAGCATGCTGCTGACCGGCACCGAAAACATTCGGGACGTCATCGCCTTCCCGAAAACGACCGCGGCCGCCTGTCTGATGACAGACGCCCCCAGCCTTGCCAACGCCGCCCAACTGGGTGAGCTGGCGATTGCAACCACCGTCAAGGGCGACGAGTAAGCCGATACCGGCACCGGAGGCCGCCGCCGTGCGGCCTCTGTGTTTCCCTTGGGTTAGTCATGATCAGTGTTACTGACATTTAAAAGATAACGGAGAGTCTCTATGGCAGGTCACAGTAAATGGGCCAACATCAAACACCGCAAGGCCGCTCAGGACGCCAAGCGTGGCAAGATCTTCACCAAGTTGATCCGCGAAATCACTACCTCCGCGCGTCTGGGTGATGCCGATCCGGCCAACAACCCGCGTCTGCGTGCTGCGGTGACTGCCGCCCTGACCAACAACATGACCCGCGACACCATCAACCGTGCCATTCAGCGTGGCGCCGGTGGTGGCGATGGCGAACAGCTCGAGACCATCGTGTACGAAGGTTACGGCCCGGCTGGCTCTGCCGTGATGGTAGAGTGCCTGACCGACAACCGTAACCGTACCGTAGCCGAAGTGCGTCACGCCTTCAGCAAGTGCGGTGGCAACCTAGGCACCGACGGCTCCGTTGCCTATCTGTTCAGCAAGAAAGGTCTGCTGACTTTCGTGGGCGTAGACGAAGATGCCCTGATGGATGCCGCGCTGGAAGCGGGCGCCGATGACGTGGTCACCGAAGAGGATGGCACCATCGAGGTGTACACCACCCCGAACGACTTCGGTACCGTGCTGGACGGTCTGGAAGCTGCCGGCTTCAAGGCCCAGAGCGCCGAAGTGACCATGATCCCCTCCACCGAAGCGGAGCTGGATGCAGAAACTGCACCCAAGCTGATGCGTCTGATCGACATGCTGGAAGATCTGGACGATGTGCAAGAGGTGTATCACAACGGCTCCATCTCCGATGAAGTCGCTGCGACCCTCTGATCGCTGAATTGTGCTCTCCCGATGGCAGCCTGATGGCTGCCATTTTTTTATCTTTGCATCGTGGCAACTGCTGATGTGTCGGTTGCGCAACCGGTGCTACAACTCTCTTCACTGACAATCTTTCCCGCTTTCTCTGCGCATCATCATTGCTCTATTCATGCCAGTCGGTTGGCCCTGCACGTATGCCAGTCGCAGTTCTGCTGCATTGCGTTAGTGAGGCTCCGCCTATCCTGTTTATCACCCCTATAGCTCTTGAGATGGCGTTGACTGCTCACATCTGCCCGTCAGGGTAATTCGTTGCGGGTAGGGGAGAGGAGGTGATGGGGAGTGCTCTTGTTATCAGAGGGGTCCATCAATACAGAGTCACAGGTTGGGATGTTGATAGCGGATTGGCTGGGGCGAGTTGGTTGGTTGGGAAGTTAGGGGCTGCACTACCGCAATCGGCTGGAGAGAGGAGCTCTGTGATAAGTGGCAGATAAAAAAAGCCCGCGCAGTGCGCGGGCTTGTTATCTCAGGACTGGTTATCAGGCCTTGGATTTCTTCTTGCCTTCAACCTTGGCTTCAACCGGGGCAGCAGTTACCGGAGCGGCTTCGGTGAACGGACGACCGTAGTAGGAGTCCAGCAGAACCTGCTTCAGCTCGCTGATCAGCGGGTAGCGCGGGTTGGCGCCGGTGCACTGGTCATCGAAAGCTTCGATAGCCAGCTGGTCAACCTTGGCCAGGAAGTCAGCTTCAGTCACGCCAGCTTCGCGGATAGAGGCCGGGATACCCAGGGTCGCCTTCAGCTCGTCCAGCCAGGTCAGCAGCTTCTCGATCTTGGCGGCGGTGCGGTCACCGGCAGCAGTCAGACCCAGGTGGTCAGCGACTTCGGCGTAACGACGACGAGCCTGCGGACGGTCGTACTGGGAGAACGCAGTCTGCTTGGTCGGGTTGTCGTTCGCGTTGTAGCGGATGACGTTGCTGATCAGCAGGGCGTTAGCCAGACCGTGCGGAATGTGGAACTCGGCGCCTAGTTTGTGAGCCATGGAGTGGCACACACCCAGGAAGGCGTTGGCGAACGCGATACCGGCGATGGTGGCAGCATTGTGCACCTTCTCACGAGCGATCGGGTCGTTGGCACCGTTCTGGTAGCTGGACGGCAGGTACTCTTTCAGCATTTTCAGGGCTTGCAGCGCCTGGCCGTCGGAGTACTCGTTAGCCAGTACGGAAACATAGGCTTCCATGGCGTGAGTCACGGCATCGATACCACCGAAGGCACACAGGGACTTCGGCATGCCCATGACCAGGTTGGCATCAACGATGGCCATATTCGGGGTCAGCTCGTAGTCAGCCAGCGGATACTTCTGACCAGACACTTCATCGGTTACTACTGCAAACGGAGTGACTTCAGAACCGGTACCGGAAGTGGTGGTGATACAGACCAGTTCGGCCTTCACGCCCATTTTCGGGAACTTGTAGATACGCTTGCGGATATCCATGAAGCGCATGGCCAGATCTTCGAACGCAGTGTTCGGGTGCTCGTACATCACCCACATGATCTTGGCTGCATCCATCGGTGAACCACCGCCCAGCGCCAGGATAACGTCCGGTTTGAAGGAGTTGGCCATCTCGGCACCCTTGCGAACCACAGCCAGGGTCGGGTCAGCTTCTACTTCGTAGAACACTTCCACTTCCATATTCTGTGCTTTCAGCAGGCTGACCAGTTCATCGGCGTAGCCGTTGTTGAACAGGAAGCGGTCAGTTACGACCATGGCACGCTTTTTACCTTCCAGGTCGCTCAGAGCGATCGGCAGGGAACCACGACGGAAGTAGATGGATTTCGGAAGTTTGTGCCACAGCATGTTTTCTGCCCGTTTTGCGACTGTCTTCTTGTTGATCAGGTGCTTCGGACCCACGTTTTCGGAGATGGAGTTACCGCTCCAGGAGCCGCAACCCAGGGTCAGGGACGGAGCCATTGCGAAGTTGTACAGGTCACCGATACCGCCTTGGGTAGACGGAGTGTTGATCAGGATACGCGCGGTCTTCATCTTGTCGCCGAAGTACTTGATGCGGTCAGCGTTGCGGTCCTGGTCGGTGTACAGACCTGAGGTGTGGCCGATACCACCGATGTTGACCATGTCACAGGCCATATCAACGGCGTTTTCGAAGCTGCTTGCACGGAACATACCGAGCAGCGGGGACAATTTCTCGTGAGCAAACTCATCTTCTGCACACAGCTTGACGCCTTCACCGATCAGGATCTTGGTATCAGCCGGTACAGTCACGCCTGCCATCTCGGCAATCTTGGTGGCTGGCTGACCGACGATGTTGGCATTCAGGGCACCGTTGATCAGGATGACTTTACGTACCTTGTCAGCATCTTCTTTGGAGAGCACGTGGCCCTTGTGGGATGCAAAGCGCTCTTTAACTTGGTCGTAGATGGCATCAACAACGATGACTGCCTGCTCGGAAGCACAGACCACGCCGTTATCGAAAGTCTTGGACATCAGGATGGAGGCAACGGCACGCTTCACGTCGGCGGTTTCGTCGATAACGATAGGTACGTTACCGGCACCCACACCGATAGCAGGCTTACCGGAGGAGTAGGCTGCTTTCACCATGCCCGGGCCACCGGTGGCCAAGATCAGGTTGATGTCTTCGTGCTTCATCAGGGCGTTGGAGAGCTCAACAGACGGTTGGTCGATCCAGCCGATGATGTCTTTCGGTGCACCAGCGGCAACAGCGGCATCCAGTACCAGCTTGGCAGCGGTATTGGTGGAGTTCTTGGCGCGGGGGTGCGGGGAGAAGATGATGGCGTTGCGGGTCTTGAGCGCGATCATGGATTTGAAGATCGCAGTAGAGGTCGGGTTGGTGGTCGGAACGATACCACAGATGATACCTACCGGCTCGGCGATGGTGATGGTACCCATCTGATCATCTTCGCTCAGAATGCCGCAGGTTTTCTCGTCTTTGTACTTGTTGTAGATGTATTCGGAGGCGAAGTGGTTCTTGATAACCTTGTCTTCGATGATACCCATACCGGATTCTTCCACGGCCATCTGGGCCAGGGGGATACGGGCGTTGTTGGCGGCCAGGGCGGCGGCACGGAAGATCTTGTCTACCTGCTCTTGAGAGAAGCTGGCGAATTCACGCTGGGCTTCCTTAACGCGGGCGACCAGTGCATCCAGTTCAGCCAAATTGGTTACTGCCATGTTTATCTCCTGATTATTTGAAAACTGTTTAGTAAGACGTTGGCAATGCCCGGCAATTATAGTCGCCCTGTCAAGACGGTATCGTTGCAACAGCTTTTTCACATGCCTTACTAAATCGCTTTCTGAGTCGATTATAGAGCGGGGCTGACTCAGAAAAACTTGATCTGGATCATGTGTAACAAAAGAACAAAAGAAATTTTATTTCACAATCCTTGTTTGACTGATGTTATCGGAATGTGCATCAAAGGGAAAGGTGAGAGACTTGTTAATGCAGAGTAATAAACCACATTTATCAAGTGGTTAATTGCACTCGGCCATAGTATTACAGAGCTATTTTGGCGGTATAGGTTAGCAAATATGAGTGAATTGGTTTCAAAATCACCGACAAACGCACTTTATTCCAGCGTTTGTTGCAAAAATGATTGTTGTTTTAATCCATGACTAATCCGCTTTATTCCCCAAGGAGGCTATTTCTGCCCGCTTTCCCGGTTTTTGCATTGTGGCTCTCTTGCCGAGTCAATGAAGTGATGTCTGGCCTGAAATAGTGGGAAGGCAAAGCTTGGATTCTCTCGAGTCGCTTGGTTATTCGGTCAGTCACCGTCTTATTCTCTGGTCATGACTAAGCAGGCTTGCGCTCACTTTTCTGGCGCGTGTCGGGCGGTAGAAAGGGCTTTTGGCATCGGTTTATGCCAGTTAGCGCGGATGCATTAGATGAACTAACTAAAAAACCCTCAAAATGGTGAGATTATTTGATTGGTGCCCGCTCTGGCTATGATGTAAATTTACGCACGAAATTAATGGACTGGCCCGCTGGGCCCGAAACTCTATTGGAAGGCGCCTATGGCAGCAATTGACGTCTCGTTGTATCTGAAGTTTTTTGTCGGTTTGTTCGCAATTATCAACCCGCTTGGTTTGTTGCCGGTGTTTGTCAGCCTGACCAGCCACCATACCCAGGCCGAGCGGATGAAAACCAATACCACCGCCAATATCGCGGTGATGGTGATCCTGCTGGTCTCCATGTATATGGGGCAGCTGATCCTCGATGGGTTTGGCATCTCGCTGGCATCGTTCCGGATCGCCGGTGGGTCGCTGATTACCCTGATTGCCTGGTCGATGCTGCAGGGCAAGCTGGGCGAGGTGAAGCACAACAAACAGGAGAAGGGTGAACTGGCGGTGCGCGAGTCTATCGCCGTGGTACCGCTGGCGCTGCCGCTGATGGCGGGCCCAGGAGCCATCTCCTCGGTGATTGTCTATGCCAGCCAGAGCCACTGGCAGCAGCTGCTCGGCATGTCAGTGGTTGTCGTGGTCTTCTCCTTCTGCTCCTGGCTCATCTTCCGCGCCGCGCCGCTGCTGTTCAAGATCATGGGCAACACCGGCATCAACGTGGTGACCCGTATCATGGGTCTTATCATGATGTCGCTGGGTATCGAGATCATGGTGGCCGGTATCAAGGGGGTTTTCCCCAGCCTGATGTGAGCCAGCTCCGCTTTATGAAAGCCGGTCCTCGTGACCGGCTTTTTATTGGTTGCTTTTTGCCCGGTCTTTTCTAGAATCGGTCGTTTGTGTGAAAAATGAGCGCTTTGCTGGTGTTTTAATACTGAAAAAGCGCATGCTAGCTGATTTTTTGACCAGAAAATGACGATTACCCTGACAATATCTGTTGCATTATCGGAATTGGCAGGGAATTATGCTGGGAGCGGGTTTTAACCCCGTCACTTTAAAAAACGCATGGAATGTTCTTGTTGGAGTAGGGAAATGACTCATAAAAAAACAATGATTAACACATTGCTGGTGGCTGCACTGTTTGGTGGCGTCAATGTGGCTCAGGCTGCCGATGTCCCGGCGGGAACCAAGCTGGCTGAAGTCCAGCAACTGGTAAAAGGCAACGGCTCCGAGCCTGCGACCCTTGACCCGCACAAGACCGAAGGAACGGTCGAATCCAATATCCTGCGCGACCTGTTCGAGGGTCTCGTTGCTTCCGGCCCGAAAGGGGAAATTCTCCCGGCTGTGGCTGAATCCTGGGAAACCAAGGATAACAAGCACTACGTCTTCCACCTGCGCAAAGATGCCAAGTGGTCCAACGGTGACCCGGTCACTGCCCACGATTTCGTCTTTGCTTTCCAGCGTGCCGTTGATCCGAAAACCGCCTCTCCTTACTCCTGGTATCTGGAGATCCCGACCATTGCCAATGCCTCCGAGATCATCGCAGGTAAAAAGCCGGCTGATACGCTGGGCGTGAAGGCGAGCGACGACTACACCTTCGAAGTACAACTCGAGAAAGCGATCCCTTACTTCGTCAGCATGCTCTCCCACACCACCACCTATCCGGTACCGAAGAAGGTGATCGAGAAGTTCGGTGACAAGTGGACCCAGCCGGAAAATATGGTATCCAACGGTGCCTATGTCCTGAAGAACTGGGTGGTGAACGAGCGCGTCGAAGTGGAGCGCAACAAGCACTACTGGAACGATGGCAAGACCGTTATCAACAAGGTGGTCTATCTGCCCATCCAGTCTACCAACGCCGACTTGAGCCGCTATCTGGCGGGCGAAGTGGACATCACCTATCAGATGCCCATCGAGCGCTTCAAGCAGATGAAGAAAGAGAAGCCGGACGAGCTGAAAGTGACCGGTTATGTTGGTACTTACTACTACCAGTACAACGTCAAGAAGAAGCCGTTTGACGATGTGCGTGTCCGTACTGCGCTCTCCTATGCCATCGATCGCGACGTGATCGCCGACAAGGTGATGGGTCAGGGTCAGACGCCCGGTTACACCCTGGTGCCGGACTTCGTCGATGGCTTCAAGCCGGTCGCCCCCGAGTGGTCGAAGATGACCCAGGCCGAGCGTGATGCCAAGGCCAAGGCGCTGCTGCAAGAGGCCGGTTTCGATGCCAGCAAACCGCTGAAGTTCGAGCTGCTCTATAACACCGACGACAACCACAAGAAAGTGGCTGTGGCCGTGGCATCCATGTGGAAGAAGCTGGGCGTGCAGGTGAGCCTGGTCAACCAGGAGTGGAAAACTTACCTGGAAACCAAGAAACAGGGTCAGTTTGACGTAGGTCGTGCCGGCTGGATCGCCGATTACAACGAAGCCTCCTCCATGCTGGATCTGATGCAGACCACCCACGGTAACAACGACGGCAAGTACTCCAATCCGGAGTTCGACAAGCTGATGGATTCATCCCGTGATCAGGTCGATGTGGCTGCCCGTAACAAGCTCTACGTCCAGGCTGAAGAGATCCTGGCCAAGGACATGCCGATCGCCCCCATCTACCAGTACGTGACTGCCCGTATGGTCAAACCCTATGTAGGCGGCTACCCGGCCAACCCGCTGGATAACCTCTACAGCAAAGATATGTACATCATTGCTCACTGATTTAAAGCAACAAGTCGCATAACAAGCAGGGCCCGCCAGACGGCGGGCCTTTATTACAATCGCGACCCTTTGGAAGCAGTACAGGACAGGAAATGTCTATGTTGAAATTCATTTTTAAACGGCTATTGGAAGCGATCCCGACTCTGCTGGTCTTGATCACCGTCTCTTTCTTCATGATGCGTTTCGCCCCGGGTAACCCCTTTACCAGCGAGCGTTCACTGCCCCCCGAAGTCATCGCCAACATCGAGGCCAAATACGGGCTCGACAAACCCATTGGCATGCAATATCTCACCTACCTGGGCAACCTGGTGCAGGGTGATTTGGGCCCCTCTTTCAAATACAAGGATTTCACCGTCAATGATCTGGTGAGCCAGGCGCTGCCTGTTTCCGCCAAGATCGGGACCACGGCCTTCTTCTTCGCCGTGCTGCTGGGGGTCACCTTCGGCACCATAGCGGCCCTGAAACAGAACACCATCATCGACTATCTGCTGATGTCGTCGGCCATGGCCGGGGTGGTGATCCCGGGCTTTGTGCTGGCGCCCTTGCTGGTGCTGTTCTTCAGTATTCATCTGGGTTGGTTCCCTGCCGGTGGCTGGCAGGGGGGTGGCATCCAGTTTATGGTGCTGCCGGTGTTCGGCATGATGATGTACTACATCTCTGCCATCTCGCGGATCATGCGGGGCAGCATGATCGAGACCATGAACTCCAACTTCATCCGTACCGCCCGTGCCAAGGGCTTGCCGCTGCGCCACATCATCCTGAAACACGCGCTGCGTCCAGCCATGCTGCCGGTGGTCTCCTATCTGGGCCCGGCCTTTGTCGGCATCATCACAGGTTCCGTGGTGATCGAGACCATCTTCGGCCTGCCGGGGATCGGTCAGCTGTTCGTCAACGGTGCCCTTAACCGTGATTACTCCATGGTGCTCGGTCTGACCATTCTGGTCGGCGCCCTCACCATCACCTTTAACGCTGTGGTCGATATTCTCTACGCCTTTATCGATCCCAAGATCCGTTACTAATTCGGGAGTTCATCATGGTTGTTTCAACTGAAAAACGCGATGCCGTCGAGGCGTTCGCGCAAAAAGTGGAAGTGGTGGAGGGGCGCTCCCTGTGGAAGGATGCCCGTCGCCGTTTCCTGCGCAACAAGGCGGCCCTGACCAGCCTGATCATTCTGACCATCATCGGTCTGGCGGTCATCTTTGGCCCCCATTTGTCCCAATACACCTTTGACGATCCGGACTGGGGCGCCATGCAGTCGCCGCCCGATATGGAAGCGGGTCACTACTTCGGAACCGACAGTCTGGGGCGCGATCTGTTCGTGCGCACCCTGCTGGGCGGTCGCATCTCCCTGATGGTCGGCATCATGGGCGCCATGGTGGCGGTCATCATCGGTACTTTGTATGGCGCGGCCTCCGGCTTTATCGGCGGGCGGGTCGACAGCCTGATGATGCGGGTACTGGAGATCCTCAACGCTTTCCCCTTCATGTTCTTCGTCATCATGCTGGTCACCTTCTTTGGCCGCAATCTGGCGCTCATCTTTATCGCCATCGGGGCGGTGAGCTGGCTCGACATGGCGCGTATCGTGCGGGGCCAGACTCTCAGCCTCAAGAGCAAGGAGTTTATCGAGGCAGCCCACGTCTGTGGCGTCTCCAAGTGGAAGATCATCACCCGTCACATCGTACCGAACGTACTCGGTATCGTGGCCGTCTACGCCACCTTGCTGGTGCCGGGGATGATCATGTTTGAATCCTTCCTGAGTTTCCTGGGCCTTGGAGTTCAGGAACCGATGACCAGCTGGGGTGCCCTGCTGGATGAAGGCTCCAAGTCGATGGAAGTGGCCATCTGGCAACTGCTGTTCCCCGCCTGCTTTATGGTGGTGACCCTGTTTTGCTTCAACTTCCTCGGGGATGGTCTGCGTGACGCCCTCGATCCGAAAGATCGTTAATCGAGCATCGGATCGACAGGAAAGCATCACGAAAGATCGATAAGGAGTTTTTATATGAAGTTACTGGATGTGAAAGATCTGCGGGTCGAGTTCAAGACCCCGGACGGCAATGTGGTGGCGGTCAACGACCTCAACTTTTCTCTCTCTGCGGGTGAAACCCTGGGGATTGTCGGCGAGTCTGGCTCCGGCAAATCCCAGACGGCCTTTGCCATCATGGGGCTGCTGGCCAAAAACGGCATTATTACCGGCTCTGCCAAATTTCAGGGGGAGGAGATCCTCAACCTGCCGGAGTCCAAGCTCAACAAGATCCGCTCCGAGAAGATCGCCATGATCTTCCAGGACCCCATGACCTCGCTCAACCCCTACATGAAGGTGCAGGATCAGCTGATGGAAGTGCTGATGTTGCATAAGGGCGTCAGCAAGGCTGAAGCGTTCGAAGAGTCGGTACGGATGCTCGATGCGGTCAAAATTCCTGAAGCACGCAAGCGGATGGGGATGTATCCCCACGAGTTCTCCGGCGGTATGCGTCAGCGGGTGATGATCGCCATGGCGCTGCTCTGCCGGCCGCAACTGCTGATCGCCGACGAGCCGACCACCGCGCTCGACGTGACCGTGCAGGCCCAGATCATGACCCTGATGAACGAGCTCAAGCGCGAGTTCAACACCGCCATCATCATGATCACCCACGACCTTGGCGTGGTCGCCGGTATCTGCAACAAGGTGCTGGTGATGTATGCCGGTCGTACCATGGAGTACGGCAAGGTAGACGATATTTTCTATCGCCCGAGCCACCCCTATACCGAAGGCTTGCTGCGCGCCATTCCCCGCCTCGATACCGAAGGGGAAGTGCTGCCCACCATCCCGGGCAATCCGCCCAACCTGCTGCGTCTGCCGACCGGCTGCCCCTTCCAGGAGCGTTGCCACCGGGTCAGCGAGATTTGCGGCCAGCAGTCACCAGTTCTGACCCCGTTCAACGACGGTCGAGAGCGTGCCTGTCACTGGGTTTCGGATGCCATCAACAAGGGGGCCAACTAAATGGGTGCCGACAAAAAATTGCTGTTGGAAGTGTCTGACCTCAAGGTTCACTTCAGTATCAAGAGTGGCAAGGCGTGGCCCTGGGCCAAGCCGTCTGATCTCAAGGCGGTCGATGGCGTGACCTTGCGTCTCTATGAGGGTGAAACTCTTGGTGTTGTGGGGGAATCCGGCTGCGGCAAGTCCACCTTTGCCCGCGCCATCATCGGTCTGGTACCGGCCACCGATGGCAAGGTGGTGTGGCTGGGTGACGATCTCACCAAGCTCGATCAGAATGCCCTGCGCGAGAAGCGCAAAGAGATCCAGATGATCTTCCAGGACCCGCTGGCCTCCCTGAACCCGCGCATGACCATCGGCGACATCATTGCCGAGCCGCTCATCACCTTCTACCCCAACCTGCCACGGGAAGAGGTGAAGGAGAAGGTGCGTGCCATGATGAGCAAGGTGGGGCTGTTGCCCAACCTGGTCAACCGCTACCCGCACGAGTTCTCCGGCGGTCAGTGCCAGCGGATCGGGATTGCCCGGGCACTGATCCTCGAGCCCAAGATGATCATCTGTGACGAGCCGGTCTCGGCGCTTGACGTCTCCATTCAGGCGCAGGTGGTCAACCTGCTCAAATCCCTGCAAAAGGAGATGGGGCTGTCGCTTATCTTCATCGCCCACGACCTGTCGGTGGTCAAGCATATCTCCGATCGGGTGCTGGTGATGTATCTGGGCAACGCCGTCGAGCTGGGGACCCGCAAGGAGATCTTCGCCAACCCGCTGCATCCTTACACCAAGGCGCTGATGTCAGCGGTGCCAATCCCGGACCCTGAGCTGGAGCGCAACAAGGTGATCCAGATCCTGGAGGGGGATTTGCCCTCACCGATGAATCCTCCGTCAGGCTGCGTGTTCCGCACCCGCTGCCCGGTGGCTGGCCCCGAGTGTGCCAAGACCCGCCCAGTGCTGGAGGGGAACTTCGATCACGCGGTCTCCTGCCTCAAGGTCGACCCGCTCTGATGGGGATGTGTTGAACCTGCTTGCGGGGCTCCTTGATGGGGCCCCGATTTATTTTTGACGGCAGTGAAGATGCCTCTTGGCGTTATCATTTACCGCTGCTACTATCCGCGCAACAAGGGGAGTAACTTCTCGCCGGTTTGTCGTCATTACGGTGCACCCAGTTCCTGCAGTGCACCCGGCAGCCGGGCAGTTGATGCAAATCAGCTGTAAGTGAGACCTTGCCGAGAGGCAAGGTGTATCTGCTCCAAACGCAAACCCACGCCTCTCGGTCGTGGGTTTTGTCGTTTTTGGGAGAAGTGAACATGGGTGAATGGTGGATGTGGACCGGTTTCTTCAGCATAGTGCTGGTCCTGTTATGGATAGACATACGCTTTGTCGGTGGCGGCAAGTCACACAAGGTGTCCCTCAAAGAGGCGGGTGTCTGGTCTCTCATCTGGGTCAGCGTGGCCCTGCTCTTCAACCTGGCTATCTGGCTCTGGCTGGATCACAGCGCGGGCCGTGAAATCGCCAACCAGAAGGGACTGGAGTTCCTCACCGGCTACCTCATCGAGAAAGCGCTGGCAGTGGACAACGTCTTCGTCTGGCTGATGCTGTTCGGCTACTTTGCCATTCCGGCCGAGCTGCAGCGCCGGGTGCTGCTCTACGGGGTGCTGGGGGCCATCGTGATGCGTGCCGGTATGGTGTTCGCGGGCAGCTGGCTCATCGAGCAGTTCCACTGGATCCTCTATCTGTTCGGCGCTTTCCTGCTGCTGACCGGTGCCAAAATGCTGTGGGCGGCCGACAAGGAGCCTGATCTCGCCAACAACCCGCTGCTGGGCTGGATGCGCCGTCGCTTCAAGGTGACCGAGACCCTGGAAGGGGAGAAGTTCTTCGTCTGGCGTGACGGTGTGCGCTATGCCACCCCGCTGCTGCTCATTCTGGTGCTGGTGGAGGTGAGCGACCTCATCTTCGCGGTGGACAGTATCCCGGCCATCTTCGCGGTGACCACGGATCCCTTCATCGTGCTGACCTCCAACATCTTCGCCATCATGGGTCTGCGTGCCATGTACTTCCTGCTGGCCGGTGTGGCTGATCGCTTCGCCCTGCTCAAATACGGTCTGGCGCTGATCCTGATGTTTATCGGAGTCAAGATGCTGCTGCTGGATATCTTCAAGATCCCGACCGGCATAGCACTGGGCGTAGTCGCGTTGATCCTGCTGGCATCCATGGGGCTGAGTCTGTTTGTGACCCGTAAAAAGGCCGCTTAAACGCAACATTATTTAATACCAAACAACAAGGGCTCCCGCGGGAGCCCTTTTTCATATCGCGTGATCAGCGTTTGATCTTCTTGGGGTTGGTGTAGCCCCAGATGGTGTACATGTCCGCCAGCAGGGCGCCGTTGTACTCCTCCAGATCCGCCTGTTTCACTTCGGCTTCACCCTGACGGCCAAACAGCACCACCTCGTCGCCGGGTTTCACCCCTTTCAGATCAGTCACATCCACCATGATGGTGTTCATGGAGGTCTTGCCGACCACCGGCACCTTCTGACCCTGGATCAGCACATAGGCCTTGTTGCTGAGGGCGCGGCGATAGCCATCGGAGTAGCCCAGCGGCAGGTTGGCGAGCCAGGAGTCACGCTTGAGAGTGAAGGTGCGGTCATAACCGACGGTGTTGCCCGCGGCATAGTGGTTGACCGAGGCGACCTGGGTTTTGAATGCCATCACCCGCTTGTATTCGGTATGGGAGGGGATGGAGTCGCCGTAGAGCAGGCCGCCCGGGCGCACCATGTCGAAGTAGGCGTCCGGCACGGCCAGGGTGGCGAAGGAGTTGGCGGCGTGGATGGTGATCTTGCTGCGATCCAGCTTGCCCGCTTCCAGCAGCCATTGGGAGTCCAGTTTGAACTGGGCCAGCCCCATCTTGACGTCCTCTTTCTCCTCCACCGGGAAATGGGTCATGATGCCGACGGGGGTGATCCCCTTGAGCTTGAGCATGGCCAGCGCATCCTGCTTGGCATCGGCCAGACGCAGGTCGATGCCGTTGCGGCTCATGCCGGCGGAGTTGAGTGCAATATGCACCGGAATGGTGGTGTGGTGGCGCTGGGCGATATCGGCGATGCCCTGGGCACTCACCAGACTGCCGATCAGCTCCTCCATCTTGTAGGGCAGGGCCTGCTCTACTTCATCCGGGGTGGCAGCACGCACCCGCATCAGACGGCCGGTAAAGCCCTTCTCGCGGGCGACGCGCGCCTCTTCGTTGCTGGCGATGCCGATGCAGGGGATATTGGCCTTGACCACGGAGGGGACCAGCAGGTCGATGCCATGACCGTAAGCGTCGGCCTTCATGATGGCGCAGATCTGCGGGCCCTTGTCGCCGAGGCGATCCTTGAGGGTCTGGATATTGTGTTCAAAGGCGCCCAGATCCACTTCCAACCAGGCGTTGCTGGCGGTTTGCTCCTGGCCGTTGCGATGGTCCGTCGCAAGGGGCAGATAGGGAGCCGCAACGGCTTGGCCCGCGAGCAGGCCGAAGATCAGGGTAGCCAGCAGAGTTTTCTTGTGCATGGTGATTCCTTTTTGTTATTCGCGTTGGATAGTTTGGACGGGGTCGGCCACATTGGTGGTGGTTTAACCACAACTTGTTGTTATTATTATGATCTTTGTCACTCTCAACAGGCGCTGACTGGTTGGGAGTCTACCGCAACACGGGTTCGGCCGACACTCGTCAGGGGAAGAAAATGGTCAATCTTGAGTTACGTTTGCCACCACCGCTGATCTTCCTGCTCTGTGCTGGGGCCATGTGGTGGCTAAGAGGGGAGAGTCAGCCCGGCATCTGGGCAATGGCGCTGATGGCTGTGCTGGTCGTTGCGGGGGCCATCATGGGCTTTGGTGCCCTGCAACGGTTTCGTCACCACCAAACCACGGTCAGCCCCACCAAACCTCAGCACACCAGTCGTCTGGTGACCTGTGGCGTCTATCGTGTCAGTCGCAATCCCATGTATCTGGGACTGCTCTGCTGGCTGGTCGCCTGGGGCTGCTATCTCGGTGGAAGTTGGGTCTGGGTTGGGCCAATCGTGCTGGTGGCCTGGCTGACCCGCTTTCAGATCATGCCGGAGGAGCGGCTGCTACGCGCCCGTTTCGGCGACGAGTATGTGGCGTATTGCCAGCGCGTTCGCCGTTGGTGCTGACTGGCTGTGATCTGCGTGGGCTGAGCGGATAAGTCGGGTCAGCCGTGCTGGATAAAGAGAACCCCGGGCGGGCCCGGGGTTCTCGAGGGGCTAGTTAGAAAAAATCGCCCTTCTCGTCCTTGGTGGGTTCGAGGCTCCAGCCGGTGGCATCGCTGCTGCTGGCAATCTGCCCCTTCTCCTTCCACAACTTGATCTTGAGGCGCAGGTTGTTGGCCGAGTCGGCGTTTTTCACCGCCTCTTCTTCCTCAATTACCCCTTCCACTACCAGATCAAACAGGGCACTGTCGAAGGTGACCATACCGAGGGCCTTGGATTTTTCCATCACCTCTTTGAGGCCGCCAAATTCGCCGCGCTTGATCATGTCGCGGATGGTGTGGGTGCCGAGCATGATCTCCACTGCGGCCCGGCGGCCGCCATCGGTGGTTTTCACCAGCCGTTGGGAGACAAAAGCCTTGAGGTTGTTGCCCAGATCGTTGAGCAGCTGGGGGCGGCGCTCCTCGGGGAAGAAGTTGATGATGCGATCCAGCGCCTGGTTGGCGTTGTTGGCGTGCAGGGTGGAGATGGCAAGGTGGCCGGTTTCGGAGAAGGCCAGCGCATGTTCCATGGTCTCGCGATCGCGGATCTCGCCGATAAGAATGACATCCGGCGCCTGACGCAGGGTGTTTTTCAGGGCGGCGTGGAAGCTACGGGTATCCACGCCAACCTCCCGCTGGTTGATGATGCTCTTGCGGTGGCGATGAACGAACTCCACCGGATCTTCGATGGTGATGATGTGGCCGCCGCTGTTGCGGTTGCGATGGTCGATAAGCGCCGCCAGCGAAGTGGATTTACCCGAGCCGGTACCGCCGACAAACAGCACCAGACCGCGTTTCTCCATGATGGTGTCGAGCAGCACAGGCGGGAGTTTGAGATCTTCAAAGCGGGGGATTTCGGTCTTGATGTTGCGGGCCACCAGAGAGACTTCGTTGCGCTGCTTGAAGATGTTGACCCGAAAGCGGCCGATCTGGGGCAGGGAGATGGCGAGGTTCATCTCCAGATCCTTCTCGAACTGCTGCTTCTGCTCGCCATCCATGATCTCGGCGGCGATCCGCGCCACTTCCCCCGGCTCCAGCGGCGTTTCGTTGAGGGGGCGCAGGCCGCCGTTAAACTTGGCGCAGGGGGGCGCGCCGGTCGACAGATAGAGGTCTGAGCCATCCTGCTTGGCCAGGATCTGTAACATGTCTCGCAATTCCATTTTTTTTTGCCTCGTCGATCAATGAGATGCCATGAGCGGGATGATATTGAGTGTACAGCCTCAGGCGCCGGTCAGTTTCTCGCGAAAGACAAAAAAGACCGCCCCGAGAATGCAGAGCCCTGCCCAGAGATAGTCCCATTTCAGATCTTCCTTGAGATAGAAGATAGAGAAGGGGACGAATACGGTGAGTGTGATCACTTCTTGCAGGATTTTAAGTTGGCCCACGCTCATCACCGTATGGCCGATGCGGTTGGCGGGCACTTGCAGCAGGTATTCGAACAGGGCGATACCCCAGCTCACCAGGGCGGCAATGATCCAGGGTTTATGGTTCATGCTCTTGAGGTGAGCGTACCAGGCGAAGGTCATAAAGACGTTGCTGCAGAGCAGCAGACCGATACTGGTGAAAATCGGGTTCATAGGGTTCTCCTTGAAAATCCGGCGCATTTTATCCCTGAACCACGGGTTTTCATACGTGGTGCGGGAGGGTATTTTTAACCAACAGGATAAGCCGTGCGAGGTATGCGACGGGATGGGCAAGTTATGCGGGATAGTGTTTTTACTGTTATTTGCCATGCCGGTGCGTGCGGCCCCGACGCTGACGGTGGCCACCGATCTGTGGCCGCCATTTCGCATCCTGCAAGCGGATGGCCGGTTGCAGGGGCTCGACATGGACATCCTGCGCCGGTTGCAGCAGGCGAGCGGCATTGAGTTGCAGGTACGGCGGATGCCGTGGGGCAGGGCGCTCAAGCAGATGCAGACCGGTCAGGTCGATCTGATGATTGGCCTCGCCTATACCGCCGAGCGGGCGCAGTTCATCGACTATCTGCAGCCTGCCTACTACCAGTGCTGGCCCGCGTTTTATGGTCAGCCGGTCAATGTGGCCCGGATCCACCAATACCGCGATCTGCAGGGGGTTAAGGTGGGCTATGTGCTCAACTCCGCCTACTTTGAGCCCTTCAACAGTGACAGCCGCCTCGACAAGCACGGAGTGCCCACCGAAGATCAGCTGCTGCGCATGGTGCAGCGCGGTCACCTGCCGCTGATGATTGGCACCGACTGTCAGGTGGACTATGCCTTGAGTCAGGAAAATGCCAGCCGGATAGGCAAGGCGGACTACCGCCCCGCCACGCCGGTGACCCTCTATCTGGGGATGAGCAAGCACTCACCTCACCAGTCGCTGCGCCAGCCCTTGCTGGTGGCTCTGCAAAATCTGGTGGCCAGCGGCGAGATAAGCGTGATGGCCAAGCGTTACCAGCCTTGACCTTGGGTGGCAAGCCACTGTTATCATGCCCTTTTCCTGCTTCTCCCCCGGCGCTGCGACAGGGCCGGGGGGAAGCCTTGTTATTCGGGGATCATCCTTGTACCTCTCCCTTATCGCCCGCCAGCAGCGCTGGCAGCGGCGCTGGCTCTGTGGCCTGACGCTGCTGACCCTGCTGCTGTTTCTCTTCTCCCTCGTCTGGGGCGAGTTTGTGCTGCTGCCCTGGCAGCCCCTTGGCGATCTCGAACAGAGCATCCTGCTGGAGCTGCGCCTGCCGCGCGCCCTGCTGGCCCTATTGGCTGGCGCCGCGCTCGCTTGTGGCGGCGCCGTATTGCAGGTGATGCTGCACAACCCGGTGGCCGAACCCGGGCTGCTTGGCGTTTCAGGCGGAGCAGGACTGGCTGCCATGGTGGCGATGGCGGTGGCCAAGTCCCTCGGCCTCTATCTGCCCGGCTGGGGGCTGTCGCTGGCGGCCTTTGGTGGCGCCTTGCTGGTGACCATGCTGCTCATTCGGCTGGCTCGCCGGGCGCGTCTCGGTCATGCTCGCTTGCTGTTGTTTGGTGTGGCCATCGGCATCCTCACCAATGCGGCCATGACCTGGCTGATGTACTTTGCCGACGATGGCTCCTTGCGTGAATTCATGTTCTGGATGATGGGGAGCCTCTCTTACGGCAGCCAGCAGTTTGCCTGGTGGTGGCTGGTGCTGCCGCTCACCCTGGGCTGGCTCTGCTGGCAGGGCAAGGCGCTGCAACAGTTGTTGTTGGGGGAGACTCAGGCCCGCCTGATGGGGATGGATGTCGACAAGATGCGGGGGCGGCTGGTGCTTGCGGTCTGTCTGCTGACCGGTGTGGCGGTGTCGTTGTGTGGTGTCATCGGTTTTGTCGGGTTGGTGGTGCCCCATCTGCTGCGGCTCTGCGGTGGCAGCGATCAGCGCTTCCTGCTGCCCGCCTCGGCGCTCGGCGGCGGGGCCCTGCTGCTGGCGGCCGATCTGGTTGCTCGATCCAGCCTGAGCGCGGGGGAGTTGCCTATAGGGGTCATCACCGCCTCGGTGGGGGCGCCGCTCTTTATCTACCTGCTATTGAGGCAAACTGCCGATGGTGCTGCATGAATATCTGCATGATTTGGTCGGGGCGCGCAGTCTCCTTATTTACCCGTTGTTGAGGCAAGATGCCGATGTCACCCGCTGATCCCATGCCGGTTTCTTCTCGTGCTGCTGCGCCGCTGCTGGAGGCGCACGCACTCGCTATTGCCGGACGGCTCTCTCCCCTAGATATCCGCTGGCATGGCGGCCAGTTGGTGGCGCTGCTTGGCCCCAATGGCAGTGGCAAGTCGACCCTGCTCGGGGCGCTGGCGGGGATTTTACCCGCCGATGGCACAGTGCTGCTGGGGGGGGCGGTGCTTACTGACCTGAGTTGGCCCGAGCTTGCCAAGCAGCGTGCCATGCTACCCCAGCGTCAGCCCCAGCTGTTTCATATTCCGGTGTTTCAGGTGTTGAGCCTGGGGTTCGATGAGGCGGTTGCGCCCGCCAGACAGAATGAGGCGATAAACGCACTGTGCGAGGCATTGGAGCTGGAAGCCTTGCTGGCTCGTGACTTTAGCCGGTTGTCGGGGGGCGAGCAGCAGCGGGTGCTGATTGCCCGCACCCTGCTGCAGGTGTGGCCGGGCCTCAATCCGACCGGCAAGGTGCTGCTGCTGGATGAACCGCTGGCGGGGCTCGATCTGCATCATCAGTTGGCGCTGTTGCGGTTGCTGAAAACCCTGGCCGGGCAGGGATTACTGGTGGTGCTCGCCATCCACGATATCAATCTGGCCATCGACTGGGCCGACCGCATTCTCTGCCTGCAAGGGGGCGCGGTGGTGCGCGAAGGGGGTGTCGAGCTGGTGGATGAGGCGCTGCTGGCGCAGGTATTCCAGATCCGCTCCGACCGCATCGAAGCGGCAGGCCGGGTGTGGTTTATGCCCAGTTTGTAAGTAGGGTGTACAGGAAAGAGGGCGCATGTAGGGCCGATTAGCGAAGCTTAATCGGCTGACAGCAAGAAGAAGGGGCCGGTATCAAAAATACCGGCCCCTTTGGTTTTATTCGCAGTTCAAGCCTGTTTGCTCAGGCGTACCTGCGCGGCTTCTGCCAGCATCGCCAGCAGAGTTTCGGTATCGCTCCATGACAGGCAGGCATCGGTGATGCTCTGGCCGAAGGTGGCGGCGCAGCCGTTCTCCACATCCTGACGCCCTTCCACCAGGAAGCTTTCTGCCATGATGCCGGCGATGCCGGTACGGCCGCGGCGCAGCTGATCGCAGATATCTTGCGCCACCAGCAGCTGACGACGGTGATCCTTCATGCTGTTGCCGTGGCTGAAATCGACCACCAGACGCTCCGGCAGGCCCACATCGGCCAACGCTTCACAGGCTTCATCGACACTGGCGGTGTCGTAGTTGGGTCGGTGGCCGCCACGCAGGATCACATGACCAAAGGGGTTACCGGCGGTGCGGTAGATGGTCATCTTGCCGTCCTTGTCCGGCGAATAGAAGATGTGGCTGTGACGGGCGGCGCGCACCGCATCGATGGCGATGCGGGTATTGCCGTCGGTGCCGTTCTTGAAGCCAACCGGGCAGGAGAGGGCCGAGGCCATCTCGCGGTGTACCTGGGATTCGGTGGTGCGTGCGCCGATGGCGCCCCAGGTGATGAGGTCGGCAATATACTGGCCGGTCACCATATCGAGGAACTCGGTGGCGGTGGGCATGCCGATCTCGTTGATGTCGACCAGCAGTTTACGCGCCAGTTTCAGCCCTTCGTTGACGTCGAAACTGCCATCGAGGCGCGGATCGTTGATGAGCCCTTTCCAGCCGACGATGGTGCGCGGTTTCTCGAAGTAGGTGCGCATCACGATGCAGAGGCTCTCTTTATACTGCTCGCGCAGGGCGTTGAGGCGCTGGGCATACTCGCGAGCAGCAGCGGGATCATGGATAGAGCAGGGGCCGACAATGACCAGCAGGCGCTGATCGTCTCCGGCCAGAATGGCTTCCACTTCGCGACGGGCATCCAGCAGATTCTGGGCAATGGTATCGGTGATCGGAAACGCGTGTGCAAGCTCGCTCGGAGTGATCAGTGACTCCAGGCGACGGGTGCGCAATTCATCTGTGTGAATGGACATACAACTCAAGTCTCGAGTGGGTGGTGTCAGCCGCAAGGGGCGAAAAAGCAAAGAGATAAAATAAAGCAAAAGTCCCCTGATTGAAACCTTGGGGGGCTCTGATAGGATGTGAGGCCAAAATCGATTCCAAATGAGGTAGATAGCGTGGCAAAGCCAGGGGCAACAGGGGTCACCCGCATCATCAACGCAACCGGTTACAGCATGAAGGGGCTCAAGTCAGCCTGGATTAACGAGGCGGCTTTTCGGCAGGAGCTGATGCTGATCCTGTTGCTGATGCCACTTGCCTTCTGGCTGGGGGATTCTCTCAACCAGATCCTGCTGCTTATCGTCATCAGCTGGCTGGTGGTGATCGTCGAGATCCTCAACTCCGCCATTGAAGCTGTGGTAGACAGGGTTGGCTCCGAGCATCATGAGCTCTCCGGCCGCGCCAAGGATCTGGGCTCCGCCGCCGTCTTTATCGCGCTGGCCCTCAATGCTCTGGTATGGGGGGCGCTGGTGGGGCGCAACCTGTTGGGGTGGTGGTAAGCCATCACGCTGCCTTTAGGTTCTGCTTCATACAAAAGCCCGTCATCACGACGGGCTTTTTGCTGCGCAGATAAGGGTCTATCAGTGGAGAATGCGGGCTCGGATGGTGCCGTTGATCTCCTTGAGCTTGGCGAGCGCCTTCTCGCTGTGCTCGGTCTCCACGTCGATCACCACGTAACCTATATGGCTGCTGGTCTGCAGGTATTGACCGGCGATGTTGATCCCCTCTTCGGCGAAGATCTGGTTGATCTGGTTCATCACGCCCGGCTGGTTGCGGTGAATGTGCAGCAGGCGGCTGGAGCCCTTGTGGCCTGGCAGCGACACTTCCGGGAAGTTGACGGCGGAGAGGGTAGAGCCGTTGTCGGAGTATTTGACCAGCTTGTTGGCTACTTCCAGCCCGATGTTCTCCTGCGCCTCATGGGTGGTGCCACCGATGTGCGGGGTCAGGATGACGTTCTCCAGCCCACGCAGCGGGCTTTGGAACTCTTCGTCATTGGACTTGGGCTCGACCGGGAAGACGTCGATGGCGGCACCGGCGATATGGCCGCTCTTGATGACGTCAGCCAGCGCATCGATATCCACCACGGTACCGCGGGCGGCGTTGATGAAGATGGCGCCCGGTTTCATCATCCGCAGCTGCTCGGCTCCGATCATGTTCTTGGTGGAGGCGGTCTCCGGCACGTGCAGGCTGATGACGTCAGACATATTGAGCAGCTCGACCATGCTCGGCACCTGAATGGCGTTACCCAGCGAGAGCTTGTTCTCGATATCGTAGTAATAAACCTTCATGCCGATGCTTTCGGCGATGATGCCAAGCTGGGTACCGATGTGGCCGTAGCCGATGATGCCGAGCTTCTTGCCGCGCGCTTCCACCGAGCGGTTGGCCAGTTTTTCCCACACGCCGCGATGGCACTTGGCGTTTTTCTCGGGGATGCCGCGCAGCAGCAGCAGGATCTCGCCCAGAACCAGCTCGGCGACCGAACGGGTGTTGGAGAAGGGGGCGTTGAAGACCGGAATACCGCGGATCTGGGCCGCTTCCAGCTCGACCTGGTTGGTACCGATGCAGAAGCAGCCGATGGCAACCAGCTTGTTGGCGGCGTCGAGGACTTTCTCGGTGATCTGGGTGCGGGAGCGCAGCCCGATGAAATGGACGTCGCGGATCTGCTCGATCAGCTCCTCTTCGGAGAGCGAGGTCTTGAGATACTCCACACTGGTGTAACCTGCGGCACGAAAGGTCTCTACGGTGTTGGGATGAACCCCCTCCAGCAGCAGAACCTTGATTTTATCCTTGTCCAACGAAAACTTGGCAGTCATGACGATCCCTCTGTATGTGCAAACGTAAGTGCAGATTTGGTGTGCGAAGAAAACCGTAAAGTAGCAAAAACGTTTGGGAGAGGGAATATTTGTGACGAAAGTCAAATTCTTTGAAGTTATCAACGAATGTTGTAAACATCCGTATGCAACTTGTTGAGGGATAAATAAAAACGGCGCCATCAGGCGCCGTCATTTATTCACAGTGCAATGTTTGGGTCATATCCCATCCCGGGGCTCAATCAACGCCGCTGCTGCGTCAGAGGTTGCAGAGTGGCGCTGGCGTGCGAGGGAGGATGCCGCTGCACTGTGCTGCCGGTGTCGGGATTACTGGGTAATCACGCCGTCCGGCGTACCGATCAGGACCACATCGGCGCCGCGGGCGGCGAACAGGCCGTTGGTGACCACACCAACAATGGCGTTCAGTCGTACTTCCAGCGCCTTGGCGTCGGTAATGGCCATGCCTTTCACATCCAGAATGTGGTTGCCGTTGTCGGTGACGACCCCTTCACGCCACACCGGGTTGCCACCCAGTTTGCGAATTTCGCGGGCCACGTATTCGCGGGCCATCGGGATCACTTCGACCGGCAGCGGGAACTGGCCCAGCACGTCGACGGTCTTGGTGTTGTCGATGATGCAGATGAACTTGTCAGCGACGGCGGCAACGATCTTCTCGCGGGTCAGGGCTGCGCCACCACCCTTGATCATGTCGCGGGTTGCGTTGATCTCGTCGGCGCCATCCACATAGACGGAGAGGGCGTCGATCTCGTTGAGATCATATACGGTGATGCCGAAGCCCTTGAGGCGCTCGGTAGAGGCCACGGAGCTGGATACCGCCCCCTTGATCTCGTCCTTCATGGTCGCCAGCGCGTCGATAAAGTGGTTGACGGTAGAGCCGGTGCCCACCCCGACGATGGTGCCGGGAACCACATACTTGAGCGCAGCCCAACCGGCCGCCTTCTTCATTTCATCTTGAGTCATGATCGTTCCTTAAGAAAAAAGCGGGCGCATTATATCCAACCCGGTACCCCGTCGCGACCTTGTTGCTCACGTTCCTGGGCAAAAAGAGGAACTTTGTAAATCGTTTGCCTGTTTATTCTGCGTTTGCGCGCACAAAGCCGGGGCTGCCGGCCAAAAACAGCCTATTCAAAGCGCCAGCAGTGGCTTGGGGTGATGATCTGGGGCAGCGGCACATCCCACTCCTCTTGCGGGACGGAATCTACCTGCTGGCAGTCGTGGGCAATGCCGAGTGGCTTGGGCCCCAGCTTGTGCTCATGCCAGATGGCGAGAGTGCGATCATAGTAGCCGCCCCCCATGCCAAGACGATTGCCCTGGGCATCGAAGGCGACCAGCGGGGTGCAGATAAGATCGAGCGTGCTGTGGGGCACCACCTGCAGGATATCCAGCTCCGGCTCTTCGATGCCGTAGCGGTTGCGTACCATGGGGCTGGTGGCGGTATAGCGCAAAAAGAGCAGGTGACCCGGGGTAAAGGGGTGGAGCACCGGCAGGTAGACCTCTTTGTGCTGGGCCCACAGCCAATGGATGGTGGGCAAGGGGTTGATCTCCCCGTCATTGGCCAGATAGAGGGCAATGCGTTTGGCGGCGAGGATCTCGGGGTGTTGCTTGAACTGGGCCAGCAGCTGTTGGGCCGCCAATTGCTGCTCGGCCGGACTCAGATTTTTGCGGCGTTGACGAACCAGTTGGCGCAGGGATTGACGTTCGGGTTGGGACTCATGCATGGGGAACCTCTGGTATAGCTGCGCATCGATGGCTTGAACGCGCTCTACCTTAGCACATTCACTCTTGACGTTAAGGGGGGCAGGGGAACTCCCGCCCCGGACGGCTGATGCCCGGGACGGTGGGATAAATGCTGGTGGATCCGTTAGTGAGCCAACAAGGGCCAGGATGTGGCCCGTGTTGATGGCATGTCGGCGCGTCAGCCTCTGGTCAGTTACTTCTCAGCCTTGCCGCGCATCTGGTGCTTCACAAACACGGCAATCAGTGCCGCTACAGCCAGCGCCATCGGGTAGAAACTCATGCTCACCACCGCCAACGGCGACAGGGCGAAGATGGATCCCAGCAGCAGCGCCTGTGCGCCCCAGGGGATCAGACCCTGTACCACGCAGGAGAAGATATCGAGCATGGAGGCGGCGCGGCGCGGGGTGACACCGTGGTGTTCGGCCAGATCTCGGGCTACCTTGCTGGCGACGATAATAGCCACCGTGTTGTTGGCGGTGCACAGGTTGGTTAGGCTCACCACCCCGGCGATGCCGAGCTCGGCCGCTTTCTCGTTCTGTTCACCATTGTGCTCGCGAGTGAAACGGGCAATCAGGGCGCTGATGCGCTCGCTGATCCATGCCAGTCCACCTTGACGCTCCATCAGGGCGCCGAGGCCGCCGATCAGCATGGAGAGCAGGAAGATCTCCTGCATGCCTGTAAAGCCCTGATAGATATCCTTGCTGAACTGACCGATGGCGTAGCCGTTGATCATGCCCACCACTCCGGCGGCCAGAATACCTATCCCCAGCACCACAAACACATTCACTCCGGCGAGCGCCAGCCCCAAGATCAGCAGATAAGGCATCACCTTGAACAGCTCGATGGCGCTGCCGCTGGCAGGGGATTCACCCACTGAGCCCAGGGTCAGATAGAGCAGGATCACCGCGATGGCAGCAGGGGCAGCAATCTTGAAGTTTTCGCGGAACTTGTCCTTCATCTCGCACCCCTGACTGCGGGTTGCTGCTATGGTGGTGTCGGAGATGATGGAGAGGTTATCGCCAAACATGGCGCCGGAGAGAATGGTGCCTGCCATCAGTACCGGATCGATACCAGCCGCCTGCGCCACGCCCAGCGCGACCGGCGCCACGGCACCTATGGTGCCCATGGAGGTGCCCATAGCGGTAGCAATAAAGGCAGAGATGAGGAACAGTCCGGGCAACAGCGCCCAGCCGGGAATGAGGGAGAGACCCAGCGCCACGGTGGCATCAACGCCGCCGGTGGCCTTGGCCACGCTGGCAAAGGCCCCCGCCAGCAGATAGATAAGGCACATCGCCATGATATTGCTGTGGCCGACCCCCTTGAAGAAGGTCTCCAGATTGCTGTTGAAGCTCTCTTTGCCAAGCAGCAGGGCGAGCATCACCGCAGGCAGGGCAGCAACCGGAGCGGGCAGCTGATAGAAGGCGAATTCGACCCCCTGCAGGGTCAGCCAGGTACCGGTACCGATAAAGAGTGCGAGAAAAACCAGAAGTGGCAACAAGGCCCTGGCACTGGGTTGAGTCTGGATCATGTGTTCCTCTGAAATTGAACAATGACCTCCTGTCATAAACTGCTTTGTACCTGTATCGGATAGGGATAGGGGGAAAACAGGGCGGGCATCCTGCCGCATTGGGGTGCCCACAGTAGTGAGTCAACCTCGCTTGGTCAAGATAGACGTCCAGATGGATAGGTGTTTTTGTTTGATGATTCTGGTGTTGTTGAGATATCCAAAGAATATTCGGAAAAAGAAGTTAGTGCTGATTATTGTTCATTGCTGTTCTGACACAGTCCGCCGGTATCTGGGGGTATCGCGTGCCTTTAATAAGGAAAGAGGTAAACGATAAGATCTCTGCATGCCATCTTGGGGATTTCTCCCGCAGCCAAACGTCAGCCGCACCTCTCTCTATCTCTACGTGAGCATGGTACGGATATTTCCAGAACGCGTGGACACAAGACCTGGGCTGTGTGGTTACTGTGCCAGTTTCTCCACCGCCTGAACGGCTGTCGCGAGAGCATCCTGTTCCAGCGTCAGGGGAATGTGGCCAATACCGGGCAGCAGGGTGACAGGCCAGGAGATGCCGAGACGTCTTAACTCAGGTTCAAGTTGATCTGTTTGGAAGGCTTCGTCATTTGCACCCGCGATCACGGCGCAGGGGCGTTGCACATTGCGTATGTTCTGCTGGTAGTCACGCTCCGGCTGAAAGTTCGAAGCAAGGTTGAAGGAGTAGGAGGGGGTCAGCAGGGATTTCGCCTCATCATTGAGGGCAAAGTTCAGCACGGTCAGATGGTTGAGTGCGGAAATATGGAAACCGTTGAGGATGCTCAGGGCGATGAGGCGAGGCAAGCCGACACGCACCCAGCCACCGCTGTTGGGCCGGTAGTTGGCGGCGGTGGGGCCAAGATAGGGGGAGAGCAGCAGATAGCTCTCGAACAGGGTTTGTCGCGCACTGCCAGCAACGCGCAGCACAAAGCCACCCCCTGACGAGAAGCCGACGAGTGTTGCAGGCTTGTCGGGGGCTACCGACTTGATGAAATCTTCCAGATCGTCCTCAAGCTGGCCGATGTAGGCAATGGTGCCTTTGTTGCCCGATGCGCCATGGCCGCGAATATCGAGGGCGTAGGCGTCATATCCCGCTTGCGAAAAGGCGTCCGCCATCTTGTGCATGCTCTGGCTGCTGGCAGAAGAGCCATGAACCAATACCACACTGCCCTTGACCTTGTTGTTCTTCGTATTGCCCTCTGCGCCATAGTGCCGATAGGCCAGCTGCGTGCCGTCACGCGCCGGGTATCTTGAGAGGGGTGGCATGTTGCTCCAGCCACTCCCCTTGAAAGGGTCGTTGATGCTGGCCATCGCCGATGCCGAGCTCGGCCCACCAAACAGCAGAGCCGCGGCCAGTATGACCAGGGTCAGTGATATCAACCCCACAGCAAACAGCAATCCTGCGCTCATCCTTGCACCTCGTTTGATATCGACACGGGCGTTGCCCTGATTTTGCTTATGCTGGCATTTCACTCGTTCGAACCTATCAGATGGCACCCGGTCTGCCAAATGATGGAGTGAGACGATGAAAAACGGCCTGTGACCAAAAGGAAGTTCTTGGCCAGCCAGTGTGCGCTGCCGTTGGCGAGCGCAGCAAGGAGTGGTGGCATCATGGCTTTTCAAACCCGGCGCGGGCTGGTAAAACGGTCTCTTTCCATAATTAAAAGAGATGAGAGGGTGGAGATGGACAATCCGATCCGTGTGGCCGTGATGGGCTGTAATGGTCGTATGGGCAAGGTGCTGCTGGAGGCCATCACCAACACCGATGGCGTAGTGGTCGGTGCCGCGCTGGAGCGGCCGGGTTCGGCGGTGATCGGTCTTGATGCCGGTGAGCTCAATGGGCTGGGCCATCTGGGTGTGGCCATCAGCGACAGTCTTGACAAGGTGCGCGATGAGTTTGATCTCATCATCGACTTCACCCGCCCCGAGGTGACCCTGGCCAATCTGGCCTTTGCGCTGGCCCACCACAAGCAGATGGTGATCGGCACCACCGGTTTTGACGATGCAGGCAAGGCCGCCCTGAAAGAGGCGGGCAAGCAGATCGGTATCGTGTTCGCCTCCAACTACTCGGTCGGGGTCAACCTGGTGTTCAAGCTGCTGGAGCAGGCCGCCAAGGTGATGGGGGATTACACCGACATCGAGATCATCGAGGGCCACCATCGCCACAAGGTGGATGCGCCATCCGGTACTGCGCTCTCCATGGGGGAAGTGGTCGCCAAAACCCTGGGTCGGGATCTGAAAGAGTGCGCCGTCTATGGCCGCGAGGGGATCACTGGCGAGCGGGATCGCAACACTATCGGCTTTGCCACCATTCGTGCTGGCGATCTGGTGGGGGAGCATACCGTCATGTTTGCCGATATAGGCGAGCGGGTGGAGATCAGCCACAAGGCCTCCAGCCGTCTGACCTTCGCCAATGGTGCTGTGCGGGCGGGCAAGTGGCTTGGTCAGCAGGGTGCCGGTCTTTATGACATGCAGGATGTGCTCAATCTCAAGTGATGCCTCTGAGCGGCACTTTCGTACTACTGCTACCCCAGTGAAAAACCCCGGCTTGCCGGGGTTTTTGCTGTCAGTCAGCCAGAGTTTGTATAAAAAGACACACTGCCTGCAATTTTTATCTGAATGCCTTATAAATCACACTATTGCGTTATCCACCAGATTTTCCCTTCCTGAATGTCATCACCAGGTAACAGATTTGAGCATCTTTATGGCGGATAAAGCCATTTTTTTACACGGACCGAAAAAGACTAAAAATTCAAACACAGAAAAACGTTTTCCATTTTTCACGTTCACTCTTGTCATCGTAAAAGCGTTAAATTTGTCATTAATGTTTTTTGTGTAAAAATAAATGCCATTGTTTTAATTGGTTTTTTTGTTTGTTTTTGTCGTTATCGCTGGCTTGGCGGCATCTTTTGATGGTGGTTTTTCCTTTTCTTTCGTGGGAGGGGGTTGCAAAGCGATTGAGTGCATAGATAATGGGTAATGTTGCTTTTTTATTGAATTTAGATGCATTTCATCTGAGAAAAGACGTTGAAATGCCACTTTTTTTAAGTAGAATGCGCCCAATTTGCCAGAAATCTGCCGGGTTCGAGTCCTGTCCAAGACCGGAACCGAGCCCGCAACACCCAGGTAAATTGCTGAATTTAAAGCTAAATAACTGGAGGTTGTCTTGAATCACACTGCATTGCTAGTGCTGGAAGATGGAACTGTGTTCAAAGGCGTGTCGATAGGCGCCGAGGGATGTTCCGTTGGTGAAGTGGTTTTCAATACGTCGATGACGGGCTATCAGGAAATCCTCACCGATCCCTCTTATTCCCGTCAGATAGTCACCCTCACTTACCCCCATATAGGCAACACCGGCACCAACAGCGAAGATGAAGAGTCCAGTCAGATCCATGCTCAGGGATTGATCATCCGGGACCTTCCGATACTTGCCTCCAATTTCCGCAATCAGCAATCCCTCTCCGAATACCTCAAGTCTCACAACATCGTTGGCATCGCCGACATCGACACCCGTAAACTGACCCGCATTCTGCGCGAGAAAGGCGCTCAGGCGGGCTGCATTCTGGCCGGGAAACAGGTCGATGAAGCCTATGCTCTCGAACAGGCCCGCGCCTTCCCTGGTCTGAAGGGGATGGATCTGGCCAAAGAGGTGACGGTTGGTGAGGCGTACAACTGGACCGAAGGGAGCTGGCAGCTTGGCAAGGGGCACGTCACCCCGGATGCCGACCAGCTGAAATATCACGTAGTGGCCTATGACTTTGGCGTCAAGCGCAACATCCTGCGGATGCTGGTTGACCGCGGCTGCCGCCTGACCGTGGTGCCTGCCAAGACCCCGGCCGCCGAGGTACTGGCGATGAACCCGGATGGCATCTTCCTCTCCAACGGCCCCGGCGACCCCGAGCCGTGCGACTACGCCATCGAGGCCATCAAGGCTTTCCTTAATACCAACACGCCGGTGTTCGGTATCTGTCTGGGTCACCAGCTGCTGGGTCTGGCCTCCGGTGCCAAGACCGTCAAGATGAAGTTTGGCCACCACGGCGCCAACCATCCGGTGAAGAGCCTTGATGACAACACAGTGATGATCACCGCCCAGAACCACGGCTTTGCGGTAGACGAGAACAGCCTGCCGGATTGCCTGCGCGCCACCCACGTCTCCCTGTTCGATGGTTCCCTGCAAGGTATCCATCGCACCGACCGTCCGGCCTTCAGCTTCCAGGGGCACCCCGAAGCGAGCCCGGGCCCGCACGACTGTGCCGGTCTTTTTGACCACTTTATTGAATTGATTAAGCAGTATCGCGCCTAAGAAATAGAGGAAAGAGTTTCATGCCAAAACGTAACGACCTTCAGAGCATCCTGATCCTCGGCGCCGGCCCCATCGTCATCGGCCAAGCCTGCGAATTTGACTACTCCGGTGCCCAGGCGTGCAAAGCCCTGCGCGAGGAGGGCTACCGCGTTATTCTGGTCAACTCCAACCCGGCCACCATCATGACCGACCCGGAGATGGCAGACGCCACCTACATCGAGCCCATCACCTGGGAAGTGGTACGCGAAATCATCAAGAAAGAGCGCCCGGACGCCATCCTGCCCACCATGGGCGGCCAGACTGCGCTTAACTGCGCACTGGCGCTGGAGAAGCATGGCGTGCTGGCCGAGTTCGGTGTCGAGATGATCGGTGCCACCGCCGACGCCATCGACAAGGCCGAAGACCGCTCCCGCTTTGACAAGGCGATGCGCAGCATTGGCCTCGAGTGCCCGCGTGCCGGTATCGCCCACAATATGGAAGAGGCGTGGGGCGTGCAGCAGATGGTCGGCTTCCCCTGCATCATCCGTCCCTCCTTTACCATGGGTGGCTCCGGTGGCGGCATCGCCTACAACACCGAAGAGTTCGTCGAGATCTGCGAGCGTGGTCTGGATCTCTCCCCGACCAAAGAACTGCTCATCGACGAGTCGCTGATCGGCTGGAAAGAGTACGAGATGGAAGTGGTGCGGGATCGCAACGACAACTGCATCATCGTCTGCGCCATCGAAAACTTCGACCCCATGGGTATCCACACCGGTGACTCCATCACGGTCGCGCCAGCCCAGACGCTGACCGACAAGGAGTACCAGCTGATGCGCAACGCCTCCATGGCGGTGCTGCGCGAAATCGGCGTCGAGACCGGCGGCTCCAACGTCCAGTTCGGCATCAACCCGAAAGATGGCCGCATGGTCATCATCGAGATGAACCCGCGGGTGTCGCGTTCCTCCGCGCTGGCTTCCAAGGCAACGGGTTTCCCCATCGCCAAGATCGCCGCCAAACTCGCCATCGGTTACACCCTCGACGAGCTGATGAACGACATCACCGGCGGTCGCACTCCGGCCTCCTTCGAGCCGGCCATCGACTACGTGGTGACCAAGGTGCCGCGCTTCAACTTCGAGAAATTCGCCGGTGCCAACGACCGTCTGACGACCCAGATGAAGTCGGTCGGTGAAGTGATGGCCATCGGCCGCAACTTCCAGGAGTCCCTGCACAAGGCGCTGCGCAGCCTCGAAACCGGCAAAACCGGCTTCGACCCCATGGTTGACCTCAATGCCCCGGACTCCCTGACCCGCATCCGTCACGAGCTGCAGGACGCCGGTAGCGACCGTATCTTCTACATCGCCGATGCATTCCGCGCCGGTCTCTCCATGGATGGCATCTTCAAGCTGACCAAGATTGACCCCTGGTTCCTGGTGCAGATTGAAGACTTGGTGAAACTGGAAGAAGAGGTGAAAGAGCGCGGCATGGCGGGTCTGGATGCCGACTTCCTGCGTGCCCTCAAGCGCAAAGGCTTTGCCGATGCCCGTCTGGCCAAGATCCTCGGCGTGGCCGAAGGGGAAGTGCGCAAACTGCGCGCCCGCCACAACATCTTCCCGGTCTACAAGCGGGTCGATACCTGCGCTGCCGAGTTCGCCACCAACACCGCCTACATGTACTCCAGCTATGACGAGGAGTGCGAAGCGGCCCCGAGCAACCGCGACAAGATCATGATCATCGGCGGCGGCCCGAACCGTATCGGTCAGGGTATCGAGTTCGACTACTGCTGCGTCCACGCGGCGCTGGCCCTGCGCGAAGATGGTTACGAGACCATCATGGTCAACTGCAACCCGGAGACCGTCTCCACCGATTACGACACCTCCGACCGTCTCTACTTCGAGCCGGTGACCCTGGAAGATGTGCTGGAAATCGTGCGCATCGAAAAACCCAAGGGCGTCATCGTTCAGTACGGTGGCCAGACCCCGCTGAAACTGGCCCGTGCACTGGAAGCCAACGGCGTGCCGATCATCGGTACCAGCCCAGATGCCATCGACCGCGCCGAAGACCGCGAGCGCTTCCAGTCTGCCGTCGAGCGCCTCGGCCTCAAGCAGCCGGAAAACGGCACCGTCACCGCGCTGGAGCAGGCCGTGCTGCTGGCCGAGCGCATTACCTACCCGCTGGTGGTTCGCCCCTCCTACGTGCTGGGTGGCCGCGCCATGGAAATCGTCTATGACGAGCAGGATCTGCGTCGCTACTTCGCCGAGGCGGTGAGCGTCTCCAACGAATCGCCGGTACTGCTGGACCGCTTCCTGGACGATGCCACCGAGCTGGACGTGGATGCCATCTGCGACGGCACCGACGTGGTCATCGGCGGCATCATGGAGCACATCGAGCAGGCCGGTATCCACTCCGGTGACTCCGGTTGCTCCCTGCCTCCCTATACCTTGTCCAAGAAAATTCAGGACGAGATCCGCGAGCAGGTGCGCAAGCTGGCGCTGGAGCTCGGTGTTATCGGCCTGATGAACGTGCAGTTCGCGGTCAAGGGCGATGACATCTACCTCATCGAGGTGAACCCGCGTGCCGCCCGTACCGTGCCGTTTGTCTCCAAGGCGACCGGTGCTCCGCTGGCCAAGATTGCCGCCCGCGTGATGGCCGGTCAGTCGCTGCAAGAGCAGGGCTTCACCAAAGAGATCATCCCGCCCTACTACTCGGTGAAAGAGGTGGTACTGCCGTTTGCCAAGTTCCCGGGGGTTGACCCGCTGCTGGGGCCAGAGATGCGCTCTACCGGTGAGGTGATGGGAGTGGGCAGCAGCTTTGCCGAGGCCTATGCCAAGGCGCAGCTGGGTGCCAACCACGCCGTACCGAAAGAGGGTCGTGCCCTCTTGTCAGTGCGTCACAGCGACAAGGCGCAGGTGGTTGACTTGGCCGCCAAGCTGCTGGAGCTGGGCTACGAGCTGGATGCCACTCACGGCACAGCCGTCGCGCTGGGTGAGGCGAGCATCAACCCGCGTCTGGTCAACAAGGTGCACGAAGGTCGCCCGCACATTCTCGACCGCATCAAGAATGGCGAGTACACCTACATCGTCAACACCGCCGAAGGGCGGGTGGCGATCCAGGACTCCAAGCAGCTGCGTCGCGCCGCCTTGCAGAACAAAGTGGCGTATACCACCACCATGAATGAGGCGTTTGCCACCTGCATGGCCATCAGCGTGGATGCAACCGCCAACGTCAACTCGGTGCAGGAGCTGCACCAGAAGGTGAAAAACCGCTAAGAGTTTGCAGCGGGCATCAGCCCGACTTGCCAGACGACCAACCCCCGCCAGCGATGGCGGGGGTTTCTTTTTATCTGTCGCTCACCGTTCGGTTCGGGCCGGGTGAATCCTTGAAGAAGGTCATGAGTTCCGTATCGCAGACAACGGATGGCGCGTGGGGTGGCAAAAGCTGGCAAGGGGAGGGGATGCTGCGAGCGCGGGTTTCAACTGCAGCAGGCAATCCTCTACAATGGCCCCACTTTGCTTGTCAGTGCAGTGCCAGCGGCGCTGCCTGTAGGGCCTACAAAAAATGGACATGCTTATGACCGCTTTGCCTTCCTGTCGTCTTCTTGCCTTCTGCTCTGCCTTGCTGCTGGCCGGTTGTGCCAGTGATCCCGCCTCCGCGCCTGCCAAAGAGGCGAGCGTGAGCAACCCCAAAACGCCGCCTGCCATGCAGCCGCGCAAACCGGCGGATATGAAGAGCCGCATCGTGCGCTTCTTGCCCCGCCAGGTGCCTGACAAACAAGGGTGGGCCAACGACGTGGTGACGGCGCTCACCACCCAGGGGGTGACGGTCAATGATCACAATGTCTGTAGCGTGCTGGCGGTGGCGGAGCAGGAAGCCACTTATCAGGCCGACCCCGTGGTGCCGGGCCTTGGCAAGATCGCCTGGAAAGAGATCAACTCACGGGCAGCCAAGCTGCTGATCCCCGAATTTATGGTGCGTGCCGCGCTCTCCATCAACTCGCCCACCGGCAAGAGCTACGCCGAGCGGATCGACAAGTTGCGTACCGAGCGGGAGATGAGTGAAATCTTCGAAGACATGATCAGCATGCTGCCGATGGGCAAGACGCTGTTTGGCAACCTCAACCCGGTGCATACCGGCGGCCCGATGCAGGTGAGCATCGCCTTTGCCGAGGCCAACGCCCGTGGCTACCCCTATCCAATCAAGGATTCCATCCGCCACGAGGTCTTTACCCGTCGCGGCGGCATCTGGTTTGGCACCAAACATATCTTCGGTTATCCCGCCGACTACCCGGATACCCTCTACCGCTTTGCCGATTTCAACGCCGGCTGGTACGCCAGTCGCAATGCCGCTTTTCAAGCTGCCGTCAGCCGTTTGAGTGGCAAAACTCTGGCGCTGGACGGGGATCTGATCCGCTATGACTCGGATCTGCCGGGCAATACCGAGCTGGCCGTCTACACCCTCGCCAACCGGGTCAATATGAGCAAACAGGCGATCCACCAGAGCCTGCGTAAAGGGGATACCGCCGAATTTGCCGAGACCGATCTCTACCATCGCATCTTTACCCTGGCCGACAAGCAAGCGGGCAAGCGATTGCCCCGTGCCATCCTGCCCGGCATTCAGCTAAAGAGCCCGAAAATCACCCGAAACCTTACCACCGCCTGGTTTGCCAAGCGGGTGGATGACAGAGAGCAACGCTGCGTGCGGCAGATGGCGACGATTCGGTAGGACTGGGTTTGCTGCGAGACTAGTTGCAAAGCGGGTTGCCATTGTTAATGGCAACCTGCACGCTTAATCGCCCCTTCCAATGGAGATCTTTGGCTCGCATCCAGTCATGAACGGTGGCGGCTCCTTCCGAGTGGCATGAGTTGTTACTACTTTTGCAGGATCAGCCGTGTTGGCGGCGGTCGTTGGCCTGGGCCAGTAGCATGCGGCTTTCACGCAGGAACTGGTCGGCGTGTTCGCCGAAGAAACCGGAGACTTGCGAGAAGGCCGCGATGAAACCGTCCCTGTCCCCCCGTTCCAGCAGCCCCAGCGCTTCACCGAAGTTTTGGTAGTAGCGACGGATCATCGCCAGATTCTGCGGTGACGACAAAATGATGTCGGCATAGAGGTGGGGATCCTGAGCGAACAGCCGCCCCACCATGGCGAGCTCCAGCCGGTAGATGGGGGAGCTCAAACTCAGCAGGCGATCCAGATTGGCCTGCTCTTGGGAGAGGTGCCAGCCATAGGCAAAGGTGGCGAAGTGACGCAGTGCCTGAATGAGGGTCATGGCATCATCGTGGGCCTTGGCTTCCACCTGTTGCAAGCGGGCGCCCCAGATGGTCATCTGATCCAGCAGCCATTGGCTGGCGGCGGGGTCACGACCCTGGCAGCAGACGATCACCTGCTTGGCGAGACTCGCCACATCCGGCCCGAACATGGGGTGCAGTCCCAGTACCGGCCCTTGGTGCACCGCCAGCATATGTTCGAGCGGTGCCGCTTTCACGCTGGTGACATCGACCAGCAGGCAGTGGGCGGGCAGGTTGCCGAGGCGGTCGATGATCTGGCAGGTGATATCGATGGGCACCGCCACCATCACCAGACCGGCTCCGGTGAGGAGCTCGTCAGCACGCGGCCAGTCGGCTTGTTCCAGCGTCTCGACCCGATAGCCTGAGAGGCTGAACATGTGGCCGAACAAGCGGCCAAGCTGGCCCTGACCACCGATGATGACCACCTTGCCAAGATCCGGCTTTATGCATTTGAAGCCTGTATCTTTCTCGCTGGCATAAGATTCACGCATCACCCGGCGCAGCACGTCTTCGATGAGATCGCCGGGCACCCCCAACTGCTCAGCCTCGGCGCGGCGGCGGGCCAGCATGCTCGCTTCCCGATCCGGTGCATAGATGGGCAGGCCGTGGCGGCTCTTTACCTCACCCACTTCTCCCACCAGGGCCAGACGGGCGGCCAGCAGATCGATCAGCTGCTTGTCCACCGCATCTATCTTGTCCCTGAGTACATTCAACTCTTCAGCCATATCCAGTCCCTGCTGGCGCCGCGAGCGGCGGCGCCCTGAAAATCAAGATGCAACAAGGTATCACGGCGTGAGCGGCTTGATGCCACCAGCGGTGATACCTCGATTGTTCAATAGGTTACGACAAGATACCACGGCTTACCGTGCAGTTCTGCCCTTGAGGGGGTCAGCCAGCTGGTTGTGGCAGCGGTCCAGCAGGGTAGCGGTGGTGTCCCAGTCGATGCAGGCATCGGTGATGGAGACCCCGTAGCGCATCTGCTCCTTGGGCTGCTCGCTGGACTGGTTTCCCTCGAACAGGTTGGATTCGAGCATCACCCCGATGATGGAGCGGTTGCCCTCCTGGATCTGGTGGATGACGTTGTCGGCCACCTTGGGCTGCAAACGGTGATCCTTGCTGGAGTTGCCGTGGCTGCAATCTACCACCAGACCGGGCAGCAGGCCCGCCTTTTCCAGTGCCTCTTCCGCCAGCGACACATTGACCGAGTCGTAGTTCGGGTGCTTGCCGCCGCGCAGGATCACGTGGCCATCCGGGTTGCCCTGGGTCTGCAGCAGCGCAACCTGACCCTGCTGGTTGATCCCCATAAAGGCGTGAGGGGAGGAGGCCGCCTGCAACGCATTAATGGCTGTCCCCAGGTTGCCGTCGGTGCCGTTCTTGAAGCCGACCGGCATGGAGAGACCTGACGCCATCTCCCTGTGGGTCTGGGATTCGGTGGTGCGGGCGCCGATGGCTGACCAGGAGAAGAGCTCCGCCAGGTATTGCGGGCTGATGGGGTCGAGCGCTTCGGTGGCCAGCGGCAGCTCCAGCTCCGCCAGCCAGCAGAGTAGCTCGCGGGCACGGTGCAGCCCCAGCTCCACATCGAAGGTGCCATCCAGATTGGGGTCGTTGATAAAGCCTTTCCAGCCGACCGTGGTGCGCGGCTTCTCAAAGTAGACCCGCATGACAATGTAGAGAGAGTCCTGATAGGCATCATGCAGCGCTTTGAGTCTGGTTGCGTACTCTTTGGCGGCGTCCATGTCGTGGATGGAGCAGGGACCACAGATCACCAACAGGCGGTGATCGCGGCGGTGAATGATGTCGGCGATGGTATTGCGGGCCCCTTGCACGAATGCCAGCGCCTTGTCGGAGATGGGTAACTTCTCCTTGAGCTGGGCAGGCGTGATCATCACTTGTTCGGACTGGATATGGATGTTGTTCAGGGGGTCTCTTTGCATGATTTCATTCTCTCTACTGTATTAAGCCAAAAGCGGCTGTACCTATATGTTTACACTGGTACCTGCTTTGTTACGCAACCGCCATCACCTTACCAAGGAAAAACAAACAATCAAGTGAAACCAGTGGGTTTACCGCTAAAAAGTCAGATAAAGGAGCTGCTATATAGCGCGAACAGGAATAATACAGAGGGTTTTTCGGAGGCTTAATGGTTTTTGTGTAACCTAATGTTTACGACTTGAGGGCGTGAAGGCTGCGTTGTCCAGCTGTTTACCCACAGTAAATGGTATCTCTGGGAGACTGCAACGCGATGGCAATGATGGTGTGAGGTGGCTATCTGGTCAGCCATAGAAAGAGGGTGCCATAATGGCTCCCTTTGCGGTAGGAAGGGGGATCCCGTCTGGCTGCGGATCAGCGCTTTTGTTTTCCCTGCAGCTCTTTGTTCAGGCGAGTGAGCATCCCCTGGGTGACCAGCACTATGCCCTGCTCGGAGCGGTGGAAGCGACGTGCATCTTCATCGGCGTTTTCACCTATCACCGTGCCTTCCGGCAGTTTGCACCCCTTGTCGATCACCACCCGGCGCAGTCGGCAACCGGCACCAATCTCCACACCCGGGAAGATAACGGCCTGATCCAGAGTGCAGAAGGAGTCGACCCGCACATTGGTAAAGAGCACCGAACTCAGGATGAAAGAGCCACTGACGATGGTGCCCCCGGCAAACATGGAGTTGATGGTCATGCCGTGCTGGCCGTTTCGGTCCTGCACGAACTTGGCGGGAGGAGTCATGTTCTGACTGGTCCAGATGGGCCAGTCCTGATCGTAGATATCCAGCTCAGGCGTGACGGAAGCGAGATCCATATTGGCCTCCCAGAAGGAGTCCACGGTGCCCACATCGCGCCAGTAGGGGCGGCGATCCGGACAGCAGCCGACACAGGACATGCCAAACGGGTGAGCGAATGCGGTGCCCTCTTTCACCACGCGGGGGATCACGTCCATGCCGAAATCGTGATGGGACTGCTCGTTGGCAATGTCCTCTTCCAGCAGCTGATAGAGATACTCCGCATCGAAGATATAGACGCCCATGGAGGCCAGCGCGGTGTCGGCCTTGCCCGGCATGGCGGGCGGGTTGGCAGGCTTTTCGACGAAGGCATTGATCTTGCGATCATCATCCACCGCCATTACCCCGAAGGCGCTTGCTTCACTGCGTGGCACCTCGATGCAGGCAACGGTCACCTTGGCGCCCATATTGACGTGGTCGAGCAGCATGGCGGCGTAATCCATCTTGTAGATGTGATCGCCTGCCAGCACCACCACATATTTGGGGGCGTGATCGCGGATGATATCCAGATTCTGGTAGACCGCATCGGCGGTACCCCGATACCAGTTCACCTCATCCACCCGCTGCTGGGCAGGGAGCAGATCGATAAACTCGTTCATCTGGTAGCGCAGGAAAGACCAGCCCGATTGGAGATGGCGCAACAGGCTGTGGGATTTGTACTGGGTCACGACACCGACCCGACGAATGCCGGAGTTGATGCAGTTGGAGAGCACGAAATCGATGATGCGGAATTTGCCGCCGAAATGAACGGCAGGTTTTGCACGGTTGTCGGTTAACTGTTTGAGGCGACTACCCCGCCCTCCTGCGAGTACCAAAGCCATGGTCTCGTTCAGCAACTGTCTGGATTTTGCTGTATTGGCAGGTTGTAACAACATCTCATATCCCTTTGTAGATAAATCACTACAATGTTGCCTCCTTTGAGCCCTCAAGAAAGTGCTTTCAGTCACATTTTATGGTTTCTGACGTAATAAAATGACTTTTTTGTTATTAAAAATGACGGGTTGATCCGTCATTGCTTTCAATATGGTCAGTTGTCAATTGAAGCGAGCCGAGCAACAAAAGGGGCGGCGAGAGACCGAGAGGAGGGATGGAAAAAGCCCCTGCCAATGGTTGGCAGGGGCCCGGTTCGTTGAGACCCGGTAAGCCGGGTCTGATTAACAAGGTTCAGGCTGCGTTGGCCAGTGGCTCCTCGGTCTTCTTCTGGTAGGCCTGCGGGGTGAGCCCAAGCAGCTCCTGCACGGTCGAGGCGACGGTAATGGAGGAGACGGTGCCCACCAGGATCCCGGCAAACAGGGTGAAGGAGAAGCCGTAGAGGGCGTCACCGCCAAACAGCAGCAGCGCACCCACGGTAAACAGGGTGGTGCCCGAGGTGATCATGGTGCGACTGAAGGTCGCCTTGATGGCCACATCGGAGCATTCGTGGATGCCCATCTGGGTACGCGAGCTCAGCAGATCCCGCAACCTGTCCGAGATGACGATGCTGTCGTTGAGGGAGTAGCCGATCACCGCCATCAAACCGGCGATGATGTTCAGATCGAATTCGATCTGAAAGAGTGACAGCAGCCCCAGCGCCACGATGGCGTCATGGACCACCGAGAGCAGAATGCCGATGGCCTGACGCCACTCGAAGCGAAACGCCAGATAGGCCGACATCGCCAGCGAAGCGACCAGCACCGCCAGCATACCCTGCTGGAACAGTTCGGCACCCACCTGAGGGCCGACGATGGTGGTGCGCAGCAACTCGACCGGCATCCCCAACTGCTGGGTCAGCATGGTGGCGAGATCCGCCGCGGGCCAGGGAAGTTCGTGGGGGGGCAGCTTGATCAGCCACTCGCCGGGAATACCGGCCGAACTCAGCTCAACGGCTCCCGCCAGCGGGGAGACCAGCATGGCATTGAGCTCATGGGCCTCTTTCAGGGTCTGGATATGAAACTCCAGCAGGATCCCGCCGGTAAAATCGAGCCCCAGTGTCAGGCCGTTCACCAGCAAGATGGCGACACTGGCCACAGTCAGCAGGATGGAAGCCCACAGGCCGATATAACGCCAACGGGTCAACCCCATTGCAACGATCATTCTCAACATAATTCTCTCCTTGGCCAGCCAGCATCAGGCTGTTGGCCCATCACGACGTGTCGCGACACGCCGGGAAAATAGTGTTCTGCTTTGGCCGCTCCGGCCATATCCATGGCCGATGGCGCAGCCAAAGCCGCTCATCAGAGGGACAACTGTCCCGTTACACCTTCAGCGTGCGCTCGCTGCTGCGTCCCCAGAGGGGGTTGATGATGGCACGCGTTCCCCAGATCCCGGTGATCATGCTGGAGAGCAGACCCAGAATGAGGGTGATGGAGAAGCCCTGCAGCGGCCCGGAGCCGATGGAGTAGAGCACCACAGCGCAGATGAGCGTAGTGATGTTGGCATCGAAAATGGTGTGGAAGGCCGAGCGATAGCCAAAGTCGATGGCGTTGGCCAGTGAGCCCCCTTCTCGCAGACGGTCCCTGATCCGCTCGAAGATCAGCACATGGGTATCCACAGCCATGCCCACCGTCAGCACCAGACCGGCGATCCCCGGCAGGGTCAGCACGGCGCCCGGCAGCACTGCCAGCATACCGACTTGCATCAACAGGTTGGCGACCAGCGCCGTGATGGCAACCCAGCCGAACTTGCGGTACCAGGCCATCATGAACAGCATCATGCCTGCCATGCCGAAGGCCAGCGCGGTGAAGCCCGCCTCGATATTCTGCATCCCCAGCGTCGGGCCAATACTGCGTTCTTCCAGGATCTTGAGAGGGGCGGTGAGGGCGCCGGCACGCAGCAGCATGGCCAGCTCCTGAGCTTCCGGCAGACTGCCAATGCCGGTGATGCGGAACTGGTTGCCAAGGGCAGTCTGGATGGTGGCGACGTTGATCACCTCGCTCTGGGCGCGCAGTTTGCCTTGGGCGTTGGTTTTGTACTCGGTGAAGACGGTCGCCATCGGCTTGCCCACATGCTGGCGGCTGAACTGGTTCATCTTGCTGCCGCCCAGGGTGTCGAGCACGATATTGACCTGGGGTTGACCCATCTCGCCCATGTTGGCGCGGGCATCGACGATGTGCTCGCCGGTGAGTACCGGCTTGCGCGCCATGCCGACGGCCTGGCCGTTGCGATCGGCGATATAGAAGTGGCTGTCGGCTTTGGCCTCGTAGAAGGCCAGCGAGGCGGTGGCGCCGATCACCTCTTTCGCCTGCTTGGGGTTGTGTACCCCGGGCAGTTCGATACGGATGCCATCTTGGCCCTGACGCACCACCGATGCCTCGACGATGCCGAGCTCGTTGATCCGTTTTTTCAGGATCGACAGGTTCTGGGTCACGGCGTTGTTGACCAGCAGGGTACGCTCAGCATCGCTCAGCACCAGTTTCAGATCATTGCCGGAGCGGGTCAGCTTCCACTGATCCTGACGGGTACCGGCACTCTCTTTGATGATGGCGAGCCAGCTCTCCTGTTCGGCAACCTCCGGCAGGGTGACGGCTACGGCGCCCTGTGCGCTGCGCGTGACGCTGGCGCCGCGCAGATTGGCTTCACGGAAGCGGGTGCGCAGGGTATCCACCAGATTCTTGGTCTGATTGTCGATGACAAAGTCCACGTCTACCCCGATCAGCAGCTGGGAGCCGCCACGCAGGTCGAGTCCCAGCTTGATGGGATCGGCGCCGAGGCGGGTGATCCAGGCCGGTGCGTTGGAGTGAAACTCCAGGGTCAGGGCGGCACTGTCGACCCCTTGCTGCTCCAGCAACTGCTTGGCGCGCTGCTGTTCGCCCTGGTTGGCAAAGACCAGCTCGACTCGCTCGGGTTGCTCGATCACCTTGAGCGGGGTCAGGTGTTTGTCGCTCAGCAGCATCTGCTGCTGGGTGGTCAGGCGCGGCTGTCCGTGCAGGCCGAGGGAGGGCTGCTCACCGAAAAAGGTGGGCAGGGAGTAAAAGGTAAAGGTCAACAGCATCAACAGCAGCAGTGCGTACTGCCACTTGCTCATGCGGTTGAGAACTGTTCGATTGCTCTTTCTCATGGCAAACAAGCCTCTGTCAGGAGAATGGTGCCCGGGCCGATAGCAACAAGGCTCGGCAAGGCGCAAAAAATGGGATGCATCAGATGCGGATCAGGCAGTTGCCGGATCCGTCAGGAAGAGGAGATGAGCAAACAGTGGATGTGCCAGCCCCTCCGGGGTCAGGCGCTCAGATAGCTCTGGGTGAAGCGATATTGCAGATGTTGGCGCTGTAGATGGCGCCGGTGGATCGCGCCAAAGCGCTCGCGAAAACTCTGTTTGTGATAGAGCTCGGGTGCCAGCATCAGCCAGCCGAGCAGCAACAGCAGGATGGCCTGGGCCGACCAGCTCTGGATCAGCTCGTAGACCACACTCTTGGGCTGGTTGTCACTGCGCAGGGATTGTTCGAGACGCAGCAGGTGATTCTGATGGCTGCCGACAAACTTGATGATGCCATCATCGCTGTCGCTAAGCTGATTGAACACCTGAGTCTGCTGCTGTTCACTCTGGGGAGATGCGGGTAGCAGCGGGCCTTCCATTCGGGCGATGGAACAAAGCAGGGTGAGGGCGATAACCAGAGTTACCAGCACCAGTTTTACTTTGTCGATAAGGCGCAAAAGTTAATTCCCGATAAATAGGAAGGGCAAACTACCATAAGCGCCCGGTTTGAACAAGGTTGCCCGGGCGCATGGCACCATTCGGTGCCGCTCGTCAGCTGCCGCTCATCTGCTTGAAGTCGCGGGCGTAGCCCTTGAGCAGGGAGTAGAGATGGGCTCGCTGGGAGATATCCAGCGACTGGCTCATGGCGCTCAGCCAATTGACGGTACGCTGGCGTGACTGCTCGGTATAGCCGGTAAAGCGGCCATCCATCAGTCCATCCCCCTCGGCCAGCAGGTTGGTCAACTCGCGGGTAAAGTCGGGACTCTGGCGCTGCTTCATCAACCTGTCCAGCTCCTGGGTCCAGGACTCCTGAAACTCGAGCCAGGGGGGCATCAGCTCGTATTGCCATTCGGCCCACTGGGCCACCAGTGGCGCCTGTGCCGGTTTCACCTCACCAATCCAGAACTCGAGCCGCTTGTTCATCTTGTCGCGAAACTCCGCCAGCATCTGCTCTTTGGGCTCAGTGGCAAAGTCCTTTTGCCGCTCCTGTTGCCGCTTGACCCGATCGGTCATAAAGCGGGCCACCTGCTCGTCGGTCAGGGTGCGCGCCAGCCTGACCGCACGGGGGATGGTGTTTTCCAGCGTGCGGGTCAGGCTCTGCTGCACCGCATCGAGATTGGTCGAGATCTGCTCCGGCGTCATGGGGCTGGCCACCGCCTTGGCCAGTGCATCGAGATCCCTGGCGTAGCGCGGCAGCTCGTGTTGGCGATGCCAGGCCATCAGCCCCTTCACTTCGCGGCTGAGCAGATCCTTCTGCGAATAGGAGAGGGCAAAGTAGTCATCAAGCTGCCAGATGATGGCGGTATCGAGCCAGTAGTAGATCACCCGGGTGGAGCAGCCGGTCAGCAGCAGGCCGATCAGCAGCAGACCCCAGGTTTTCGGCTTGTGCCAGCGCACCTTGTTTATCATCTGTTACTCCAGTCGTTGCCGGTTGATGGCGATCAGGGTGTCATAGTCGAGTGAGGGCTGTTGCTCTGCCATCAGCAGGGCCCAGAGCAGGCCGATATAGTCGACCCAGGGTAAAAATGCCTCGCTCTGAAAATCGGGCCACTGGTGGCGCGGCACGGCCTGCAGATAGTGCGCTTCCAGCTCGTCGCGCCGCTCGGCGGGCCACTCATGGGTGCGCTGGATGCTGGCGAGCTCAAAGCCGGGGTGACCTGCCGCGCCATACTCCCAGTCGATGACCCAGGGTTTGCTTCCCAACAAGTTAGCCGGATTGAGATCATGGTGGCAAGGGCGCCAGCAATCATTTGGCTCACTGCTGGCGAGCAAGCCCCGCTCCAGGGCGGGCAGCCAGGAGGGAATGTGGGCCAGTCGGGCGCGATAGCCCGCGGCGTGGGCTCGCACCGCCATCACCACCGCAGGCAGCGGCAAGCGATGGAGCTTGCGCAGCACCTCAGCCAGCAGACGGGGCTGATCGACTGCCGGTGGCGCCGCGTGTACCCAGTTTGGCTCATCGCACCATTCGAGCAGCATCAGACCGCTGGCGGGATCGCCATAGTGGCAAGGCAGCGCCAACCCTTCGGCCATCGCCCCCTGATAAAGCTGCCACTCGGTGGGACGGTCGATACCAAGGCGCACCGGGTCGGGGTGCCCCTGACGCAAAAAGTAACTGCGCCCCGAGGGGAGGCGCAGTCGATAGTTGCAGTTGGTCAGGCCTAACCCGAGTGGTTCCAGCTGCCCCTCCCGCCAGGGGGCGGGCAGGCTGGCCAGTAGCGGATCACAGTTGCCTGTCTGCGGGAGCCTGTTACCAGCCAAAGGTGGATTTCTTCGCCTGTTTGCGGATCTCTTTCTGATCGGCCCACAGCAGTTCGCCGTTTTGCAGATCCATCAGGTTCATGGTCATCTGGTAGTAGACATCCTTCACCTTGCCATTGTCTTTGACGATGCTGGCGAGGTTGCCATAGACCATGTAGCGGGCACCGGTCTGCTTGCCCAGACGTACCATGGAGGCAGGATCCACCATGCCGCTGCTCTGCTGATATTCGAGCTGCTGCTTGACGGCGGCGACTTTGCTCATGTCGACGAAGCGGAACTTGCCGGCCCGCAGCAACTTGGTGCGGATGGTGTCGGTGATGGCTTCGGTATCGATGTGCTCGGAGGTCTTGTTGCGGATAGAGTCCATAAACATCACCGGACGGCCGCCTGCGGTGATCTCGCTGGTGGCAGGGGAGGCGAGCATGGAGTCTGCCATCTTGTCGGCGATGGCCTGCAGATCGCTTGAGCCGTAATCGACGGTGACGGTTTCGGTTTCAGTGGGATCGCCATAGCTGACCGTGGTGCTGGAGCAGCCGCCCAAGAGCAATGCAGAGGTCAATATCAGCAGGGCATGATTCATTTTCATCAGTAGGATTCCTCAATCACTTCGCGTACGTAAATCCGGTAACCCTGCGCCGCCGGGCTGGGCGCCAGGGCCGAGAGGGTGCGGGTCTGATAGCCATGCAGCTTGATGGGGGTCCAGCCGCAGCCATCGCTGGCGACCTCCTGACCGGCCTCATCATACCAATAGAAGATATATTGCAGCTTGTTATCGCCGCGCTGGGTGCTGGCGGCGGCTACATTGACCTGCAGCAGGCCATTTTGCTGGCGGCGGCTCAGCTCGGTCAGGGTGACGTTGACGTTTTGATGCTGCTCCAGCGTGGGTGCACCGCCCGCCGGGCCATAGAGCGCCACGCCGGAGGTGTTGGTGGCGCAGCCGGTCAGCAGCAGCGCGAGCCCGAGGGCCAACCCGTATGCTTTCATCTTGCTCTCCTTAATCGGGGTGAGTGGGGCCGCGTGTGAGCCTGCCCGGTTAATTGTCTTGCTCATATCTCTTCGCCATCTGCTCAGAGCGGCATCACCCGGGTGGTCAGACCGGCGCCGAGGCGCTGTACCCAGACCAGGGTGGTGCGTCCCTTGTGGATGGTGAGCGGCAATTGCCGCTGCGCTGCCCCCGCGCCCAGGGTGAGATTGATGTCACCGGCCGGCACCATTCCCTGCCAGCTCGATGCCTGAGCTGGCAGCGTCAGCCAACTGCGGGTATCGGCCCGCTCCGAGAGGGTGTTGAAGATCCCCACCAGAATATTGCCCACATCGCCCCCCTCTTTGGCGGCAGTGCGGCGCATCTGCTCCTTGGCCACCAGCCGCAGCGCCTGGCGGGTCAGCATGCCGGGCAGCCGCTCCTGCAGATCTTTGGCGGCCAGCGCTTCCAGCCGCACCAGTTCGCTGGTCTGCCAGGCCCGCTTGCCGACTTCCACCGTCAGCGGGCCGGTGTCGCTGGCCCGATTATCGTAATAGGGGATGGCGACGGTAAAGGTGCGAAAATCGCCGCGGGAGGTGGAGATGGGCAGCGGCAGGAACAGTTCGCGCCGCGCCGGGATCAAACCATCTTCAAACAGCACCACCAGTTGGCCTTGATCTTTTGCAAGCGGCGGCGCTTTGCGGCCTATCTTTTTCTCGGTCTCGCGGATCTCGTCCGGTGAGCCACGCAGCCGCGCCAGACGCAGCAAGGCATCTTGCAGGCTGCGGTTGTCCGGCGCTATCTGGTAGCCGCGCTGATAGTCGACCCAGGCATCGTTGAGATCCCCGGCCGCCTCATAGAGCACGGCGGAAAAATAGAAGGTGTAGGCGTTCTGAAAACCGTTCTTGACCTTGCCGATCAACCGGTCGAGATCCGGTGCGCCGCGCGACATCAGCTGGCGCATCTCGCCTTCTGCTTCGGCCTCTTCGCTCTCATCCTTCGCTTTGCGTACCTCATCGGCTCGCCGTTTCAGGGCCTGCTCCTGCACCTGATTGGCCCGGCGTACCTCCACCAAGGCGCCATCGGCATCTCCCCGTTGCAGGTAGTTGAGGGCCAGATAGTGGTGCAGCATGGTGCGTTCGTAATCGGGGGTGAGATAGGCCATCGACTGGTCGTTGGTGAGCAGACTGCCCACCTGATCCAGACCATGGCTCAGCCGGTATTCGGCCTGATTGTCTTCCCACTGAAGGCGGCTGTCGGCGGCGGTAAACGCCTGCTTGCTGCCCGCATCCTGACCCGCCAGCCAGGCAATGCGCCCCTGTTCGAGCCGATCCAGCACAAAGGTGTCATCCCCAAGAGTGGAGTCACGCACCTCGGGCAGCGCCTCGGCGGCATGACCCAGCAGCAGCTGGTTGCGCAGGGGCACCATCTGATCGGAGTAGGAGACGAACATATCCTGCCAGCGGGAGGCGCAGCCTCCCAGCAACAGCAGGGCACCGCAGAGCAACAGGGCGCTGCGGCAGGTTGAGGCGTGGCGATTCATTACAGGCTGAGCAGCGGTCCCAGCGGCTGGCCACCGACCAGATGCATGTGGATGTGGTAGACCTCCTGCCCGCCGTGGCGGTTGCAGTTCATGATGAGGCGGTAGCCATCTTCGGCGATGCCCGCCTCGCTTGCCAGTTTGCGGGCCACGGTGAACATCCGGCCAAGGGCCAGTTCATGTTCGGCTTTCACGTCATTGACGGTGGGGATCAGCACATTGGGGATGATCAGAATATGGGTCTTGGCCTTGGGCTGGATATCCCGGAATGCGGTGACCAGATCGTCTTGATAAAGGATGTCGGCGGGGATCTCTTTACGGATGATTTTGCTGAAAATGGTTTCTTGCGCCATGGCTAACTCCCTTATATGAAACAGAAAATTGAACTAGAACCCCAAGCGGCTCCCGAAAGGGGGGCGAGCAGCACGCCAAGTGTGACACAAGCCGACATTTGACACAGCTGATGTCCCATTCCCTTCAGTTATTGTTAAAAATACCGATAGCCAGAGGGACGTCATCTGCAGCGCCTGTTCAGGGTGGTCTGCAGGGTATCAAAAGGACGGGGTACTCAGGCAAGGGACTTTTGCATATACAGCGGGACAATAATGAAACAAACAATGTCGGATCTCTCCATCTTGCAGCGAGTCTACCTTGGCTTCGCGATCCTGGTGGCCGTGATGGTGGCCAGTTCACTGCTCACATTTCGTAGTCAGGAGACCCTGGGGAACGCACTGGAGCAGGTGACCCAGCAGTCTATGCCGCTGGTGATTGCCAGCAGCCAGACCCAGATCACCCTGCTCAGCGCCAACAAGTGGCTGGGGGATGTGCTCACCGAGCAGGACCCCAAACAGCTGCCGGCCGAAGTGGCCGAACTGAAACAAGCCAAGGCCGCGGTGGGCCAGAGCCTTGATGTCTTGCGCCAGCAGGTCGCCCACCACCCCGAACTGCAAGGGGAGATGAGCAACCTCAGCCAGCAGGTCGACAGCTACCTGCAACTGACCGATACCCTGCCCGGCGAACACGAGGCGCTGCTCACCCGACTGCACAAGGTCAATCTGGCCAAGGGGCAGTTTCAGGTCAGTCTGCCCCAGTTCAAGAAGAGTCTGGGTGACATGATGGTTACCATCGACGACAGCTTTATCAAGATGCTCTCCGAGACCCTGACCACCAAGCTCTCCGCCATTGAACTCTCCACCATGGACGCCCTCAATCAGACTATTCCGGCTCCCATCGAAGGGGCGCTCAAGCGCAACAAGATGCAGATCGAGGGGTTCAACAGCACCATCAAGGATCTGCAGGGGGAGCTGAAGAACTTCGAGAACGACATGGGCCACTATGTTCACGGCTTCGTGCGCGACACCACCGCAAGCGAAGGCGTGCTCTCACAGTATCTGGCGCTGATGAAGCAGCAGGAACAGATGCGGGAGAAGAGCAAGCAGGCGAGTGCCCTGATCGTCGAGATCCAGAACCGGCTTGAGCGGATCACCGGCCAGAGTCAGCAGCTGATGAGTCAAAGCATTCAGCACGCCAAAGCCACACAGAGCCAGAGCACCCTGACACAGGGAACCAGCATCGTCGTCGCCATCCTGATCGCCATGCTGGTGGCTTATACCCTGGGCAAGGCCATTCGCCGTCCGCTCAGGGAGTTGCTGCGGGTGCTGACCGAAGTGACTCAGGGCGACATGACCCAGCGCATCGGTTTTCGCAGCAAGAATGAATTTGGTCAGCTGGGCAGCCAGATCAACCTGCTGATTGCCCAGATGGGGGAGGTGCTGGCGCAGCTTTCACAAGCGTCGGCCCAGCTTAACGATGCCGCCCACGGCAATCGCCACACCACCGAATCAGTGCGGGCAGATCTGGAGAAACAGCGGCAGGAGACCGCCTCGGTCGCCGCCGCCATGACCCAGATGGAGGCCTCGGTGCGCGAGGTGGCGCAGGCTGCCAACCAGACCCTGGAGCGGGTGCAGGATGTGGAGAAGGCCTCCGAGATGGGACGCAAGGTGATGGCAGGCAATATCACCACCACTCATCAACTGGCGGGCAAGCTGCAACAGACCGGCAAGGTGATTGGCGATGTGAGCGCCATGAGCAGCCAGATCGGCAATATCCTCGATGTCATTCGCGGCATCGCCGAGCAGACCAATCTGCTGGCCCTCAACGCTGCCATCGAAGCGGCGCGGGCCGGCGAGCAGGGGCGCGGTTTTGCGGTGGTGGCCGATGAGGTGCGCAGTCTGGCGGGCCGCACCGCCCAGTCCACCAGCGAGATCCAGACCATGATCGAGAACCTGCAGCAGGGGGTAGCCAAGGCGGTGACCGTGATGCAGGAGTGCTCTCGCGAGATGGACAGCTGCGTGGATCAGAGCTCTCACGCCAACAACGCCATGGAGGAGGTGCAGGGGATTGTGGTGCTGATCAGCGACATGTCGAGCCAGATCGCCTCTGCCGCCGAGCAGCAACAGGCCACCAGCGCCGATATCGCCACCAACCTCAACCGCATCTCCGATATCTCGGATCTCAACTATCAGGGGATTGAGCGGGTAGCCGAGACCAGCCAGCAGCTGGACTCCCTTGCCGAGCAGCAAGAGAGCCTGGTCAAGCGTTTCCGCCTCAGTGCCTGATGGCAACGAGCTGACAACAGCAGGCCCCGCAGTCGCGGGGCCTGCTTATTTGGGTAAGTGATAAGAGGATCAGGCGTAGGCAATGGCGCCCTTGCCGACCCCTTCATAAGCGACAATCTTGACGAACTTGTCGCCCACCATCTTCTTCACTTCGCGGGCGATATAGCAGGCCAGCAGCTCAACCGTGGTGTCAGTGTCGATCATCTCCACCTCGGCGCTGGGGATGGCCAGCTGGAACAGCCCTTGCGGCGCCACATATTTGAAGCCGCAGTGATGCGCACCAAGCTGGGCATTGGCACGGGGGCTCAAAGCGAGCTCGGTCAGCGCCACCTTGTCCTCCTCGGTGCCGAGATAGATATCGCCCCAGCGCTCGGCCCAGTTGAGCTCAAGCTCATGGTCGCGCTCGCCATCGACGTGGATCTCGATGGGAGAGCGGTGGCCGTGGGCGATGCGCTGGCAGTTGCCATCGTGCTTTTTCAGGCCGTGGCTGTAGTGGTAGAAGGCACCGGTGATCGCCTCCTGACGCAGAGTCAGGGAGAGATCCTTGATATTGCCCGGCAGCCGTTTGGCCAGCACCGCCAGCAGGTAGCGGGTCACCGACTCTTTATCAACTTGCGGGGCCGGGATAAAGGCAAAGCCCTGGGATGGGCAGCGCAGATGGATGGAGCGACCCGGGCGCAGCAGATCCACTGTGCTTTCGTCACCATCCAGTGTCTCGACGTGGATCAGCGGGCACTCGGTCGGCACCAGCAGCTTGTGGTCCACCTCTTCATCGATGATCGACTTGATCAGCTTCTTTACCCGGCCAAAGTCCAGCAGCATGCTCATTTCGTTGAGCTCACCGCTCATTTCGATATCTACCAGCCAGCTCTCGCCCACCATGCCGCGGCGTTCGCACAGGTAGCTGGAGTCGATCACGGTCAAATCTCTTACAAATAACTTCATCAGTCAGGCCTTGCTACAGAGAAAGGGCAGTTTTGCGCTATTATGACCCGCGATTATCGGCAAAGGAACTGGAACCCCCCATGAACAAACTGCTTATCAAGAATGCCACCTTGGTCAACGAAGGCCGCATCTATGCCTCCGATGTGTTGATCGAGGGGGAACGGATTGCCCGCATCGCCCCGGATATCGAGGCGCCCGATGCGCTGGTGATCGATGCCGCAGGTCGCCATCTCATCCCCGGAATGATCGATGATCAGGTCCACTTCCGGGAGCCGGGATTGACCCACAAGGGGACTATCGCCAGCGAATCCCGCGCCGCCGTCGCCGGTGGTACCACCAGTTTCATGGAAATGCCCAACGTCAATCCCCAGACCACCACCCTCGACGCCCTCGAAGCCAAATACCAGATCGCTGCCAACACCTCCGTCGCCAACTACAGCTTCTATCTCGGTGCCACCAACGACAACCTGGAAGAGATCAAGCGTCTCGACCCCAAGCAGTCCTGCGGGGTCAAAGTGTTTATGGGCTCTTCGACCGGCAACATGCTGGTGGACAATCAGGAGACCCTGGCGGCCATCTTCCGCGAAAGTCCGGTGATGATCGTCACCCACTGCGAAGACACTCCGACCATCGCCAAGGCCGAAGAGGCGGCGCGGGCCAAGTGGGGCGAGAATGTGCCGATGGGCGAGCACGGCCGCATTCGCAGCGACGAAGCGTGCTACAAATCCTCCAGCATGGCGGTGGCGCTGGCGAAAAAATACGGTGCCAAGCTGCATGTGCTGCATCTGACCTCGGCCAAGGAGCTGTCGCTGTTTACCGCCAGCCACGACCTGAGCGAGCTGAAGGACAAGAACATCACCGCCGAGGTGTGTGTGCACCACCTCTTCTTCAATGAAGCCGATTACGAGACCCAGGGCAGCCTGATCAAGTGCAACCCTGCGGTGAAGAGTGCCGCCGACCAGCAGGCACTGCTGGATGCGGTACGTAACGACGTGCTCGACATCATCGCCACCGACCACGCTCCCCACACCTGGGAAGAGAAGCAGAACAGCTACTTCAAGGCGCCGTCCGGTGTGCCGCTGGTGCAGCACTCTTTGCAGGCGCTGCTGGAGCTCTACCACAACGGCGTGTTTACCCTGGAGACTATCGTCAAGAAGACCTCCCATGCGGTGGCCGAGCGCTTCCAGGTGCAGGATCGCGGTTATATCCGCGAGGGGTATTTCGCCGATTTGGTGCTGCTGGATCTGGGCAAGCCCTATGTGGTCAACGATGACAACATCCTCTACCACTGTGGCTGGTCGCCCTTCAACGGCTACCGCTTCCACAGCACGGTGGAGATGACGTTGGTGAATGGCCAGATCGCCTGGCAAAACGGGCAGGTGACTGACCAGATCCTGGGCAAGCGGCTGACCTTTAACCGCTGATTGTTCGCAAAGCAGGCGAACGCACCGTGGCCGAGGAATTGGCGGCGTTTCCCTGTTGACAGGGCAGGGTCATCTCCATAAACTCTGCCCCCGTCAGCCGAGCTGACTCCGTCGGTGTGTAGCGCAGCCAGGTAGCGCATCTGCATGGGGTGTAGAGGGTCGGAGGTTCGAATCCTCTCACACCGACCAAATTCCCCGGTAAAGGCCTTGTCAAACGACAAGGCCTTTTCTTTTGCCTGCGATTTGCCGCACAGGCGTGAAGCCAGTGGTGATGCATGCTGGTCGCTGCTGGCGCGAGCGGATTGTGCAGCCACTGCGCTTTATGTTGTAGTAACGACTCTGTTGCTCATTTGCCTGGCGAGGTTTCTCGTGTCTGCATCCGTATCTAAACCCTGTTGTCTGCTGATGCTCACCCTGCTGCTGGTGGGCTGCGCCACCCCTTACGAGAGTGAAAAGTCATTCTGGAACGGCCAGACCGGCTTCTCCCAGACTCGGCTTGGCCCGGACAAGTGGCAACTGGAGTTTGTCGGCAACGATCTGGTGGACAGGGAGACCGCCCGCAAATATGTGCTCAAGCGGGCAGGGGAGCTGGCACTGGCAGAGGGTTACTCCTGGCTCAAGGTCGATGAGCTGACCATTAACCGCGATGCCGTCAGGGTGACCCCATCACGGCCGATCTTCGGCTTTGACGAAGATGAACCTGATCTCTTTATGGCCCAGATGCAGGTGCAGCATACCATCTCGGCGCTGCTCACTTTTCGCCTGTTGCCACGGGCACTCGATGAGCGAACTCTGAATGCGAAATATCTCGCCGAAATCAAAATAAACAGTGATTAATATTGGTGGTTTGCAAGATCTATATCACATACACCTAATGGCAGGATAAAATTCTGGATAAAGCCTCTAGATTTACCCCCTGCTTTTAGGCATTCTCCCAGCATACCAGCCGCCAGGAATCAACGGCTCGGATCACAAAAACGGACTGTAGTGGCTCCCACGCCACTGTTTACGGCTTGCACCAATCAAAACCGGGACTCCCCCATGAAAATGAATAAACTGACGGTCGCCATCCTCATCTCCATGATGTTTGGCATCCTCACCGGCCAGGGCTATCGGATGTTTGCCGCAGATCAGGCTGCGGATTTCGCCAATAACATCACGATCCTGACCGATATCTTCCTGCGCCTGATCAAGATGATCATCGCTCCCCTGGTCTTCACTACCCTGGTGGTCGGTATCGCCAAGATGGGCGACACCCGCACCGTGGGGCGTATCGGTGCCAAGACCCTCGGCTGGTTCATGCTGGCCTCCCTGATGTCCCTGAGCCTGGGTCTGGTGATGGTGACCCTGATGCAGCCGGGTGTGGGTCTCTCGCTCTCCCTGCCCAATGACACCGCCAGCTCGGGCATTGCTGCCGGTGCCATTACCCTGAAAGATTTTGTGACCCACGCCATCCCCAAGAGCGTGGTCGAGGCGATGGCCACCAACGAGATCCTGCAGATCGTGGTCTTCTCCCTCTTCTTCGGTCTGGCTGCCGCCGCGCTCGGCGATCTGGCCAAGCCGGTGGTGGTGCTGATGGCCAGCGCTGCCGAGATCATGCTGAAAGTGACCGGTTATGTGATGAACTTTGCACCGTTCGCGGTATTTGGCGCCATCGCCGCCATGGTGGCCAAAGAGGGGCTGGGTATTCTGGTCACTTACGGCAGCTTTATGGCCCAGTTCTATATCGCGCTGGCCTGCCTCTGGTTGCTGCTGATCGCCATGGGCAGCGTCTTCCTGCGTGGTCGCGTCATCAAGCTGCTGGCGATGATCCGCGAGCCCATCCTGCTGGCCTTCTCGACCGCCAGCTCCGAAGCGGCCTATCCGAAGACCCTGGATCGTCTCGAGAAGTTCGGTTGTGACAAGCGCATTGCCAGCTTCGTGCTGCCGATGGGGTACTCCTTCAACCTCGACGGCTCCATGATGTACTGCACCTTCGCGGTAATGTTCATCGCCCAAGCGTATGGTATCGAGCTCTCCATGGCCCAGCAGATCACCATGCTGCTGCTGTTGATGGTCACCTCCAAGGGGATGGCCGGGGTACCGCGCGCCTCTCTGGTGGTGATTGCCGCCACCCTGAACCAGTTCCATATTCCGGAAGCGGGCATTCTGCTGCTGCTGGGGATCGACCACTTCCTCGACATGGGCCGCTCTGCCACCAACGTGTTGGGCAACGCCATCGCCGCCAGCGTGGTCGCCAAGACCGAAGACAGTCTGGGTGAAACCGTCGCGCTGGGCGAGAGTGAGCCAGCCAAAGCCTGATCACAACGCCATGAAAAATAAACAACAACGGCCCGCCAATGCGGGCCGTTGTTGTTTATGGCTCGTCTACACTGCTAGATAGTTTTCATCTGGAGTGTACGGTTATGAACATTGCTCGTCGGCTTCAACTGATAGCGCTGCTGGTTATGCTGGCGCTTGTTTTCCTCAGCTGGTTCAGTATCAACCGCCTTGGGGCTGGCAATCGAGACTTGAGCTATGTGACGGACAATACGGTGCCCAGTATTGCGCTGATCAAGGAGGTGCAGGCTGCGTTCTATGAGCTGCACTCCCGGGTTCAAAGCCATATCCTCAACACCGACAATGACAAGATGCAGCAGATAGAAGCGGATATTGCCGAGCATCGCAAACAGATCAATTCGCAACTGGAGAAATATAAAGCAGAGATGCTCTCCAATGACGAAGACCGGCGCCTGACCGACGATGATCAACGCATTATTGCGCAATATTATCAGGAGATAGACAAGGTTCTGCAGCTCTCCAGACAAAACAAAAACGATGAAGCGCGAGACATGTTGGCAGGAGAGGCCACCAGAGTGTTCCAGCAGTTTGCCAAGGCAATCGAGCTCCACGTCAACTTCAATATGGATTTGGGACTGGCGCTCAAGAAGCAGGGCCAGGAGAATTATGACAACAGCCTGCAAACCCTGTTGTTTATCGCCGGTGGTGCCACCGTACTGACGATGGGGCTGTTTGTCTGGTTGTTCAATCAGGTGGCCAATCCCCTTCGCACCGCCATGGATACCCTGACCCGGATCCAGCGCGACCTCAACTTTACCCTGAGAGCAGATGTGAAACAGCAGGATGAGATTGGCCTGACCCTCAATGCGGTCAACCGGCTGCTCGATACGCTGCAACAGACATTTACCGAATTTTCCGTCGGCAGCTTGCAGATCAAGAGCACCGCCGAATCCCTCTCTCAGGCAGCGCAGCACCTGGCCAGCTCGGCTAATCAGGCCAATGATGCCACCAGTCTGATAGCCGCTGGTGTGGAAGAGATGACGGTCAGCATCACCGATATCTCCCAGCGTACCCAGGAGACGAGCCGTATCACCAACGAGTCGGGGCAGCTGGCGACCGAGGGGGGCCGGACCATCGAGCGCACAGTCCATGCCATCAACGAGATCGCCGACTCCATTCGGCAGGCCTCGGTCGAGGTCATTGCGCTGGGTGAGGGCATTTCGCGCATTGGCGGTGTGGTCAACGTGATCCGTGATGTGGCGGGGCAGACCAACTTGCTGGCCTTGAACGCGGCCATTGAGGCGGCGAGGGCCGGGGAGTCCGGCCGTGGCTTTGCGGTGGTGGCAGATGAAGTGCGCAAACTGGCTGAGCGCACAGCCCAATCCACTCAGGAGATATCTGCCACTGTAGAGGCGATCCAGCAGGAGTCGAACAATACGGTCTCCCGCATGCATCTGGTGGAGGAGAAGGTGAGTCAGGGGGTCACCATGGCGACCGAGAGTGGCGCCATTATTGCCGAGATCCGCAGTGCGTCGCACCGGGTGATGGAGCAGGTGGGCGAGATCACCAATGCCATCCGCGAGCAGAGCTCGGCAGCCGAGTCGATTGCTCATCAGGTGGAGCAGATAGCTCAGGTCGTGCAGCAAACCAGCAGCACAGCAGAGGAGACCTCTGCCGCAGCCGAGGAGCTCAATGTCACCACCGAGAGCATCCACCAGCAGATATCCCGTTACCGCATTCAGTAATACTGACGGTTGTTATCCATCTGCTATCCCCGCCAGCTGGCGGGGATTTTTTATATGGCTTGCTTAGAAGCCTGAGCCCGGTTGCTGCAAAAATGCCGCCTCTTCCGGTGTGCTGGTGCGACCCAGAATGTCGTTGCGGTGGGGGAAGCGGCCAAAGCGTTCGATGATCACCTGATGGCGACGAGCAAAGTCGGCAAATCCGGCAAAGGTCGCCTGCGCCGGTGTGCCAGCCTGCTCGGCAGCGAGTGCCTCGAACAGGGCCACACTTCTGGCTTGTTGTTCGCGGGATTCGGCATGCTCCAGCGGCAGATAGAAAAAGACCCGCTCCAGTGGTGAGAGGGATTTGTCCGCCCCGATGGACAGCCCTTTCAGGCAGAGATCCCTTGCCAGCGGATCTTGTGCAAAGGCCGCAGGCGTGCCGCGATGGATATTGCGGGACAGCTGGTCAAGCAGCAGGATCTGCGCCAGCCGACCGCTAGGAGCATCGGCCCAGTGGGCGAGGCTGCCCTTGGCTGCCGCCTCTGCCAGCTCGCCAAAGCGGCTGGCCAGCAGGGCATCCGTTTCGCTGCTTTTTCCCCACCAGAGGGGGGCTTGCCGTGTGGCCCGCAGGACATCATCGGCCTCGTCGCCAAACCAGAGATCGAGCAGAGGTTGCCAGGGTTGCATGGGAACTCCTTGAGGTGATTCAGAGGGAACCAGGAACAAATGGCTCAGGGGTGCTGCCGAAACGGCGGCTTCTCGTTACACTGTGCCATCTTTTGCCCGAAAGACGTAACCCCCCGATGGCGAGCGCCGAATTCTTGGCTCGGCCGATGATGGCCTGCAATCGCCATGAGGTGGTCCTGTTGACCTTGGTGGTTATCGGGACGTACACCTCTCTCCCGGGGTTGTTCTCACTGATATAAGGAATCTTTGATATGGCCGGAACCAGTTTGTTGGCCCTGCTCGACGATATCGCCAGCGTGCTTGATGACGTGGCGCTGATGACCAAGTTCGTGGTGAACAAGCGCGAGACATTTTTCGGGAAGACGTTTCTCACTGATATAAGGGATCTTTGATATGGCTGGAACCAGTTTGTTGGCCCTGCTCGACGATATCGCCAGCGTGCTTGATGACGTGGCGCTGATGACCAAGATGGCGGCGAAGAAGACCGCCGGGGTGTTGGGGGATGATCTGGCCCTCAACGCGGAGCAGGTTTCCGGGGTGCGTGCCGAGCGGGAGCTGCCGGTGGTGTGGGCGGTGGCCAAGGGGTCATTTCGCAACAAGCTGATTCTGGTGCCCGCCGCCATCGCCATAAGTGCGCTGGTGCCCTGGCTTATCACGCCTCTATTGATGCTGGGAGGCGCCTACCTCTGCTTTGAGGGGGCCGAGAAGCTGGCCCACAAGTTCCTGCCCCATGAGGCGAGTGAGGGGGAGGCACACACTGCTCCTATTCCCGATGATCTGCTGGCGTTTGAGCAGCAGAAGGTGAAGGGAGCGATCCGCACCGATTTTATTCTCTCTGCCGAGATCATCGTCATCGCCCTTGGCACGGTACAGGGAGCAAGCCTCGCGCTGCAGCTCTCGGTAGTGGCGGGCATCGCCCTGCTGATGACCATCGGGGTCTACGGGTTGGTGGGGCTGATCGTCAAGCTCGATGACATCGGTCTGCATCTGCTGCAAAAGCCCGATGGCAGCGCCCTGCGTCGCGGGGTGGGGCAGGGACTGTTGGTGACGGCTCCTCGTCTGATGCACCTGCTGGCACTGGTCGGCACCATCGCCATGTTTATGGTGGGCGGTGGCATTCTGGTGCATGGCTGGCCCTTTGCCCATCACCTGATTGAAGGCGCAGCCGCTGTCGTTGCCACCCTGCCCACAGTAGGGGCCGTACTGGCGGCGGTGACGCCGACTCTGCTCAACGCCGTGGCCGGTGTGGTGGCGGGTCTGCTGCTGGTTGCCGTGATGACGCTGGTGAGCCGTCTTGCCCCGGCCAAGGGATAAGCGAGCTTGCGGGCCATTGTCTCTTTTTTCCTCTCTTCATTTTTTGGCCTTCGGGTTGCCCGGTCTCTGACTTGCTGCCCGCAGGTCTGCTGCACCTCCCGATAAAGGTCTTTGCGAGAAGTTATGTATCAACAACAGTGGAATAACGACCATATCTACCCGGGCCTCGACAGCCCCGAGCTGGAAGCGGACATGCGCGCCGCCCGCCACGCGCTGGAAGAGCTGGCCAGCTATATGGCAGGCCTGGACGGGGTGCGCGGCGATGACGCTGCGCTGCAGGATTTCTTGCGGGAAGTGCGGCTGCGCGCCCGCGATATTCGCCATATCGGCTGGAACGTCGCCATTCTGGCCGCGTGCCGCGGCAGTCAGGATGCGCGGGATCCGCAGGCCAAACAGCTGGCGTCCCGTGCCCGCGCCCTTAACGCCGATCTGTTCAAGATCCTGGCGCCGGTGGAAGATCTGATGCTGGCGCTGCCGGAAGTTGAATTTGCCGCGCTGATGAGTGATCCGCTGCTCGGCGAGGAGGCGTACCGCTTGGGCCATGAGCGTCGTTTGCAGGATCAGCGCTTGCCGGTGGCGGCGGAGCAGCTGGTGATTGGTCTGGGCACCGATGGTCTGCACGCCTGGGGCAACCTCTATAACGATCTGGTGGGCAAGATCCGCTTGACCATTGATGGCCGCGAGATGGGGCTGGCCGAGGCGAGCAATCTGCTCTCCAGCCCGATACGTGCGCTGCGTTTAGAAGCCTTTGATGCCATCAGTGCTGGCTGGGAGGGAGAGCAGGAGACGGTGGCCGCCATCCTCAATGCCCTCAACGGCTGGCGGCTGGAGCTGGCCCGTCAGCGCGGTAAAACCCGTGTGCTCGATGCGCTGGATCTCTCCTGCCACCAGAGTCATATCGAGCGAGCCACCCTCGATGCCCTGATGAGCGAAACCTGGCGAGCCCGTGGGTTGGGCCAGCGCGCCCTGGAGCTGATGGCCGAGCGCCTTGGTCTCGACGATCTGGGGCCGGAGGATCTCTTTGCACCGCCGCCAGCTTCCAGCAGCCGCGACATTCCTTTTGATGAGGCGATCGAGTTGATTGCCGATGCCTTTAGCCGATTCGATCCCGAGATGGGGGCATTTGCCCGCATGATGGCCGAGAAGGGGTGGATTGATGCGGCGCCCACGCCAAATCGCCGCACCGGCGCCTACTGCACCAAGTTTGCCGAACCGGTCGAACCGCGGGTCTTCGTTACCTATGCCGGTACCATGGACAACGTCATTACGCTAGCCCATGAGCTGGGCCACGCCTGGCACAACTGGGTGATCCGCGATCTGCCGATGAGTCAGCGCAGCTACCCCATGACGCTGGCGGAGACCGCCTCCATCTTCGCCGAAACCCTGGTGCGCAGCGCCCTGTTCGAGCAGGCGCAAAGCCCGGAAGAGCAGCTGGCCATCACCTGGGCCGAGGCCGACGGCGCGGCCACCTTCCTGGTCAATATCCCGGCTCGCTTCGATTTCGAGCAGGCCTTGGTGGCCGAGCGGGCGCAGGGTTATGTGTCGGCAGAGCGGCTCAAGGCGTTGACCGACGAGGCGTGGGGACGCTGGTATGAGGGGAGCCTGACCCGCTATCACCCCATGTTCTGGGCGGCCAAGGCGCACTTCTCCATCGCGGGGCTGGGCTTTTACAACTATCCCTATCTGTTCGGTTATCTGTTCAGCCTCGGGGTCTATCAGCAGTTGATGAGCCGCAAGCCGGCGGGGAAAGAGGGCATTGCCGAGGCGTATCGTGCCTTGTTGCGCGATACCGGCCGGATGAGCGCCGAAGATCTGGTAGCCAAGCATCTGGGGCAGGATATCCGTGAGGCCGCCTTCTGGCAGGGGAGTCTGGCACAAGTAGCGCAGGCGATAGAACGCTTCGCACAGTTGCCTGCCTGATTGGGTCAGCGGTGATATGAACAACAGGCCCCCGGACAGTCTCGCTGTCCGGGGGCCTGTTTGTTATGCCTGCTTTTGTTGCGGTTTGATGGGACCAACGAACAGGGGGCGGGTCTGGTGAGTCAGATCCGGCTGATAGCCGTTGAAGAAGAGGTTGAGCAGCACCGAGCTGATGGTGGCCAACAGAATACCGCTATGAAAAAGCGGTTGTAGCTGCGCCGGAAGTTGTTGGAAAAAATTCCCGGAGACCGTCGGGATCATGCCAATTCCGAGACTGATGGCGACGATATAGAGGTTGTGACGGTTGCTGTTGTAATCGGTGCGCGCCAGGATGCGAATGCCGGTGGCCAGCACCATGCCGAACATCACGATACCGGCGCCCCCCAGCACGAAGGGCGGGATGGAGGCGACCAGCACCGACATCTTGGGGATGAGGCCAAAGGCGAGCAGGATCCCCCCCGACATCACGCAGACCCAGCGACTCGATACCCCGGTCACGCTCACCAGACCGATATTCTGGGAGAAGGAGGTGTGGGGGAAGCTGTTGAATACCCCACCAATAATGGTGCCGATGCCATCCACCCGCAGCCCGCGTACGATATCACCGCGCCTGGCCGGATGGCCGACGATGTCGCCAAGGGCCAGAAACATCCCCATGGATTCGATAAAGGTGATGAGCATGATCACCGTCAGAGTGGCGATGGAGATGGGATCGAAGGTGGGCCAGCCGAAGGCGAAGGGCACTATGGGGGCAAACCAGGCTGCCTCGCCGAGGCCATCGAGGCTTACTTCGCCCATGGCGATGGCCACCGCGAAACCGAAGATGATCCCGAGCAGCACCGAGATATTGCTGAAAAAGCCCTTGGTGAAGCGGGTCACCAGCAGGATAAAGACGAGCACCAGAAAGCTGGTGCCGATATAGCGCAGGCTGCCATATTCCGGATTACCCTTGCCCCCCGCCATCCAGTCGATCCCCACCTGCATGATGCTGATCCCGATGGAGGTGATAACCACCCCGGTGACGACGGTGGGGAAGAGTGGCATCAGCCGACCTATCAGCGGCACCAGCAGGGTCGAGATGATACCGGCGGCGATGGTGGCACCGAAGATGCCCGTCAGCCCCAGATCCGGGTTGGCTCCGATGGCCAGCATCGGCATCACGGCGGCAAAGGTGACCGACATGATGACCGGCAGCCGGATCCCGGCAAAGCGGCCAATCCCGACACATTGCAGCAGGGTGACGATGCCGCAGCAGAAGAGATCCGAACTGATAAGGTAGGAGATTTGATCCTTGGGCAGCCCCAGACTGCCGCCAATCACCAGTGGCACCGCCACGGCGCCGGCGTACATCACCAGCACATGTTGCAGGCCCAGGGTAAAGAGTTGGCCCATGGGGAGCATGCGCTCCACTTCATCCACCGGGCGCTTGCGCGCACCCGGTCGGGGGGAGGGGGGATTGGTCTCGTTCATGAACAGATCACTCCTTGAAGCCCGCGCAACTGCTACAGGCAAGATAGTGAAAGCCGCAGCTTTCCCGGTCATTGATCTCGTGTATTGACAGAGGAGCCAGATCCCTCGGCAGTAGTGAGAGGGATCCGGTGCAGCACGGGTCAGTGCACAAAACATGCACAACACCGCTCACGATAGAAAGCGTTTGGCGATAACGCCTTGTTTTTGCGGGATGAGTCACATACCGGCCAGATAAGTGTCCGGTTGCTGGCAGGGGAAGGAGGTGAGGGCATCTCAGATTGGTAAGGGGTTTATCATTATTGGTCTGGCGATCTCACTTTGATAGCCGGGCACCATAATGTTGCTCGCAATGCCCCCCTCTGCATGTGACGGCGCTCGCGGGCCACAGGGCGCAATCGGGGGCGGGGGCGTGATCCAAAGCAAGAAAGTTGGATGTTTTGGTGGCGCACGGGGCCGCCGCTGGGGTAGTTTCGATAAAACCGACACAGATCCTGAGGTCTTATCCATGATCATCTATCTGCATGGCTTTGATGCCACCAGCCCAGGCAATCACGAGAAAGTGCTGCAGTTGCAGTTTATTGATGATGATGTGCGTTTCGTGCACTACAGCACGGTTCACCCCCGTCATGATATGAGCCATCTGCTCAAGGAAGTGAAAAAACAGCTCGATATGAGTACCGATCCCAAACCGCTGATCTGCGGCGTGGGTCTTGGTGGCTACTGGAGCGAGCGGATCGGCTTTCTGTGCGGTATTCGCCAGGTGATCTTCAACCCCAACCTCCATCCGGAAGAGAACATGCAGGGCAAGATCGACCGGCCGGAAGAATATGACGATATCGGTACCAAGTGTGTAACTGAATTTCGTAAGAAAAATTCAGGAAACTGCCTGTGTATCCTTTCCGTTCAGGATGAAGTGCGCGATAATCGGGACACTGAACGTGAATTGAAGAACTATTACGACATCGTGTGGGATGAGCGCGAGACTCATAAGTTCAAAAATATCTCGCATCATCTGCAGCGGATGAAGGCCTTCAAAGAAGCCTGATCCATCACGTCGACCGATTTCGTTTTAGGGAGCCAATGGCTCCCTTTCGTTTTGAGGAACCGAGGAAAATCATCATGATGAATATTGTCGTTGTAGGCGGCGGCGCCGGTGGCCTGGAGCTGGCCACCAGTCTGGGTCGCAAGCTTGGCAAGAAGAACAAGGCCAAGATCACTCTGGTCGATCGCAACCGCACCCACCTGTGGAAACCCCTGCTGCACGAAGTAGCCACCGGCTCCATGGATGCGGGCATCGATGCCCTGAGCTACCAATCTCACGCCAAGAACCACGGTTTCGACTTCCAGCTCGGCACCCTGACCGACATCAAGCGTGACGATAAACGCATCGTGCTGGCCCCGATCCACGACGACAATGGCGACATCGTGGTCAACGAGCGCGAGCTGCCCTACGACTATCTGGTGATGGCCATCGGTTCTGTCTCCAACGACTTCAACACCAAGGGCATCAAGGATAACTGTATTTTCCTCGATAGCCCCTCCCAGGCGCACCGTTTCCACAACAGCATGATGAACCGCTTCCTGCAGTTCGCCACCGAATACCAGCCGGGCGACAAGGTGAAGATTGCCATCGTTGGCGGCGGCGCCACCGGCGTCGAGCTCTCTGCCGAGCTCTACAACGCGGTCGAGCAGCTCTACGCCTACGGCTTCAAGAACCTCACCACCGACAGCCTGAAGGTGACCCTGGTGGAAGCGGGCCCACGCATTCTACCGGCTCTGCCGGAGCGCATCAGCGGCGCCGCCCATCAGGAGCTGGTCAAGCTGGGTGTGGACGTGCGTACCGCCACCATGATCACCGAAGCGACCAGCGACGGTCTGCACACCAAGGATGGCGAGCTGATTGAAGCTGACCTGATGGTGTGGGCGGCCGGTATCAAGGCTCCGGATTTCATGAAGGATATCGCTGGTCTTGAGACCAACCGCATCAACCAGCTGGTGGTGAAAGAGACCCTGCAGACTACCCGTGACGAGAACATCTTCGTTATCGGTGACTGCGCAGCCTGCCCGCAGCCGGATGGCAAGTTCGTGCCGCCGCGCGCCCAGTCTGCCCACCAGATGGCCAGCCAGGCGTTCAAGAACATTCTGGCCAAGATGAACGGCGGCGAGATGAAGCCCTACCTCTACCACGACCACGGTTCGCTGGTCTCCCTCAGCCGCTTCTCCACCGTGGGCAGCCTGATGGGCAACCTGATGCGCGGTTCCATGATGGTCGAGGGTTACATTGCCCGTCTGGTCTACATCTCCCTCTACCGGATGCACCAGATCGCCCTGCACGGCTACGTCAAGACCGGTCTCATCATGCTGGTGGGCCGCATCAACCGGGTTCTGCGCCCGACCCTGAAGCTGCACTAAGCCGGGATTTGGCACCATGTTGAATACCAAAAGGAGAGGCGATGGCCTCTCCTTTTTTATGGGCGCAGATCAGGAAAGAGAGCGTTACTTGCCCAGATAGGCACGGTCGAAGAAGGTATTGACCCAGTGAGGGCGGTAGATGGCCAGCACCGTCATCGCCATGCCGTTGAGCAGAGCTTCGGGGAACAGCAGCAGTGGCCAGATGGAGAGGTAATCCGCCGTGATAGTGTGCCAGGGGTAGCTGTCACTTAACCCCATCAGCAATGCGCTGGCGGCCACCTTGACCGAGATGGTGATGGCGCCACCGAGAAAGGCGGCCACGAAGATATAGACAAAGAGATGGCGCGGAAGCCAGGCCCAGCTGGCCAGAAACAGCAGCCAGCTGGTGGCTACCGGCAGGGCGATGCCCACCAGCGCTTGCCAGCCAAAATCGGCCAGATTGGTGACACCGAAGTAACCGAGCACCAGCAGGGTCAGGCAGGGGGCGAGCAGTGCCAGCCGCCAGCCCAGCAGCAGGGTGAGGGAGGTGAGCCCGAGAAAATGGACCTCCAGCCCCTCGTGCAGACCGGCCCTTAGATACCAGAGCGGCACCAGCGCGATGGCACTGCCCAGCAACAGGTGCTGATAGAGGGGGTTGTCATAGAGGGTTTGCCACAGGGAGCGGCGCAGGCTGAAGGCCAGCAGTACCAGCCAGATCAGGAGGGCGGCGAGTTGTCCTTCACTCATCTTGTCATCCATTCATGCAGTAGAGTCCGGGCGGCCTTCCCGACCGCCCCATAGCAGAGCAGGCTGACGAGTCAGCCTGCTTTTACCATCAATATTTGACGTTGTTGTGGTACTTGCCGAGGATGCCCTTGACCCGTTCCATGGTCTCCTTGCTGGGGGGCTTGATCCCGCTCAGCTCGTACGGGTCGCCCAGTACGTCCCACTTGTGTTTGCCGAGCTCATGGTAGGGGAGCAGCTCCACCTTCTCCACGCTATCGCCCAGCTCGGCGATAAACTGGCCCAGCCCTTCGGCGCTCTCGTCGTCGTCGCTCCAGGTCGGTACCACCACGTAGCGGATCCACATGGTCTTGCCTTTGGCTGCCAGATAGCGGGCAAACTCCAGGGTGTATCTGTTGCTGACGTGGGTCAGCGGAATGTGTTTCTCGTCATTGATCTGTTTGATGTCGAGCAGCACCAGATCGGTCTGGTCGAGCAGCTTGTCCACCTGTTCGTCGAGATGACGGACGAAGCCGTTGGTGTCGAGACAGGTGTGGATCCCTTTCTCTTTGCAGGCAGTAAAGAGTTCGGTAATGAAAGCCGGTTGCAGCATGGCTTCACCGCCGGACGCTGTCACGCCACCGCCGGAAGCATTCATGAAGTGGCGATAGCTGGTGATGTCACTCATCAACTCCGGTACGGTCACTTCGCGGCCACCTTCGGTATCCCAGGTATCGCGGTTGTGGCAGTACTTGCAGCGCATCAGGCAGCCCTGCATGAATACGATAAAGCGTATTCCCGGGCCATCGACAGTGCCGCAGGTTTCGACGGAATGGATCCGGCCAACGGTGCCGTGAGCTCCGGCTGGCTGGCTGATTTCAACGGCAGGGATCCGATTAATGACAGACATAAACAACTCCAACGATTCGAGCAGGCCGTTATTTTATTACATAAACCCCTATTGATCCTACACCTTTAGTCCGGTGCCCGGCTGCCAAGCAGCTGCTCCAGCCCCTTGACGGTGAGCGGCCGACTGGTGAGAAACCCTTGATAATGCTGGCATCCCAGCGCTTTGAGGATGGCCAGCTGCGCCTCCTCTTCCACCCCTTCGGCGGTGACGGTAAAACGGAAGACCTGGGCCAGATCGAGTATCGCCTTGACGATGGCTCTGTCCTGTTCGCTGTGTACAAGGGTCTGAATGAAGCTTCTGTCCAGCTTCACCTCATCGGCGGGCAGATCCCGCAGATAGGCCAGCGACGAGTAGCCGGTGCCGAAGTCATCGATGGAGATGAGGATGCCGAGCTCCTTGAGCTGGCGCATTCTGGCAATACTCTCCTGCCGATTCTCCAAGACTACCGATTCGGTCACCTCCAGCAGCAGGCGGGAAGGGGGCACACCGGTGTCGCGCAAGATGTACTCCACCTGTTGTACGAAGCCCTGGGTGTGGAACTGGCGGGCACTGACGTTGACCGATAGATGGGGGATCTGCAGGCCACGGTTGAGCCAGAAGCTGTATTGGGCGCAGGCGGTCTTCATCACCCAGTAGCCGATCTCGAGGATCAGGCTGGTCTCTTCGGCGATGGGGATAAACTCCCCGGGTGGCACCATGGTGCCGTCGCTGCGCTGCCAGCGCAGCAGCGCCTCGATACCCGACAGCGAGCCATTGTCGACCCGATATTGCGGTTGGTAGTGGAGTTGCAGCTCGTGGTGACGCAGGGCATCGCGCAGCTCATTGGTGAGGGTCAGCCGGTTCTTCTCATGCTGGGCCATCGCCTCGGAAAAGAAGACGTAGTGGCCCTGACCGGCGCGCTTGGCCATGTGGGTCGCGGTGTCGGCCTGTTGCATCAGGACCAGATGATCCGTCTCGTTGCCGGAGAAGAGGCTGATCCCCACCGAGGCGCTGCAGTGCAGTTTGTGATCGCCGATGTCGAACGGGGTGCGAAACAGCCCCATCAGCTCGCGGGCGAAGTGCTCTGCCAGAATTTTGGCGGTGACTTCCCCTTGTCCCAGCTGGGTAAAGAGCAGGGCAAACTCATCCCCCGAGATGCGCGCCTGCACCAGATTGTCCTGGGGCAGCTCCCTGAAACGCTGCACCACGGCCTGCAGCAACAGATCGCCGCAGGCGTGACCGAGGGAGTCGTTGATCGACTTGAAGTTGTCGAGATCCACCAGCAGCAGGGCGCCCCACTGGCCGTTGGTGGCGCTCAGGGTCTGCTGCAAAATATGGTTGAGGCTGCGGCGGTTGTGCAGACCGCAGAGATCGTCGTAGTAGGCGAGCTGCTCGATATGTCTGGCCGCCTCTTTTTCCTGGGTGATGTCGTAGAAGCTGCAGATGAAGTGGCTGAGCTCCCCCTGCTCATCCTTGACGCCGTTCACCATCAAGCGCACCGGAAAGAGATGACCATCCTTGTGCAGGCAGCGCTCTTCCCCGAGCCAGAACTCCTGCTCGTTGACGGTGCGGCTGACATCTTCTTTGAGATGATCCCCGTAGTAGGTGGGGCGCAGCTTGCGAATGGAGTGACCGATCACCTCTACCTCGCCAAATCCGGTGATCCGGCTGAAGGAGTGGTTGACCTTGAGGATGATGCCGTTGTGATCCATCACAATCAGCCCATCGTGGGTATTAAAGGCTACCTCGGCCAGCCGCAGGGCATCGTCGGTGGCGAGGCGCTTGAGTTCGATGGCGGCCCGCTCGTGCTGGCTGCTCAATAGATCCAGCAGCTGTTCGGGCTCCTCAAGGGGGGTATCGAGCAGCAGGGTGATCTGGCCAATGGGGGCGCCGCTCTGGCCATGGAGCGGAATGCCGATGTAGGCGCTGGCATTGAGGGCCAGCAGCCGGGTCGCCTTGGGATAGCGCACTGGCAGATCTTCCACATAGATGGCCTGACCATGCTGGAACAGCTCCTGAGCGGGGCCGGGGTCGAGCTGGATGGGCTTGAGGGTGGAGCAGATCTCCTCGTTGATGACGCAGCGGGGGATGATCCAGAGATCCTGACCGCGGGGCTGGAACTCGCCGATCCAGCCCACCCGGGCACCGCTGGCGCTCATGGCCCAGCTTACCAACGTCTTGCAGTAGTCGATGCCGGTCTGCTGGTGCAGCTCGGGCGGGAGGGCCAGCTCGGCGCGGTGCTCTTCTGGTTGCGGTTGCCAGTGGCCGAGCAGCTGGGCGCTGCTGCGCACTAGTTGCAACATCTCCTCGCTAAGCGGGGTGGGATCGAGATACTCCAGACTCAGCACCCCGAACAGCTTGTCCTGCTCCAGCAGGGCACCATCGAGGCGTGAGCGCACACCGGCACTGGTCAGATAGAGGTGATTGCTCAGCATCGGCTGGTGGGCGGCCTCCGAGAAACTCAACGATTTGCGGGTACGCAGGGCGCGGATATAGCGGCTGTCACCACGAATGGGGTAGAGCGCTTCGACCCCCAGGGTGAACACCGGGGTGAGTTGCTCGCTGCCGAGATCGCCGTTGGCCTGATAGTGCCAGAGGATGAGCCGATCGGCCCCCAAACTCTCTTTAAGGGCCTCGAGCAGGGGCGCATACTGCTGCTGGCTCGCCATCTGGCTGAGGCGCGGCAGTTGTAATGCCAGATCGGCGATGGGCTCCTGACGAAGGTTCTGCAGACAGATGAGCCAGAAGCCATCCTGCTCGTGGGCGAGGGCGATATGCCACAACTGGCTGGCAAAGCGCACGGTGATCTTGCCGCCATGGCCGTTGGCCAACAGTTGTTCGATGGGCAGGCGCAGGGCATCGGGCAGCTGGGCAGGCCAGGGGGCGCGCGGTTCGTCGAGCCAGTAGAGCGGGGTTTGCATCACGTCGGTCAGGGCGACCAGCCGTTGACTGCGCAGATCCAGACGGAAAAAGAGCGGCGTCTGGAGGGCAGGAGGAAGATGACTGAGTGCGGTAGACGACATGAACAAACAACATCCTGTTAAGCAACCGTCGGGGTTGCAAGAATACTGCAAAATGGTGCGAAACAAAATTTCATTGAATTCTAAATTAGAAAAGTCTAATTTATTGCCCATTATCATGTATGAGGAGTCTTGCAGATGAAACGGATCCTGATTATCGGTGGTGTCGCGGGGGGCGCATCGGCGGCGGCTCGTGCTCGTCGTTTGAGTGAAGAGGCAGAGATCGTGATGTTCGAGCGGGGCGAGTTTGTCAGCTTCGCCAACTGCGGTCTGCCCTATCACATCGGGGGCGATATCCCCGACCGGGATGCCTTGCTGCTGCAGACTCCCCAGAGTTTCAAGCGCCGTTTCAACGTCGATGTGCGGGTCTTCCACGATGTGATTGAGATCGACAAGGCGGGCAAGACCTTGCTGGTGCGCAACCTGCAAACCGGTGAAGAGCAGCGCGAGCATTACGATGTGCTGCTGCTGAGCCCGGGGGCGGCGCCGATCCGTCCTCCCTTCCCCGGTATCGACAGCCCCCATGTCTATACCCTGCGCAACATCCCGGACATGGATCGCATTCTGGCGGCCCTGCACCACGATCAGCCGCGCCACGTCACTGTGGTGGGCGGCGGCTTTATCGGGTTGGAGATGATGGAGGCACTGCACCAGCGCAAGCTGGATGTCACCCTGCTGGAGCTGGCCGATCAGGTGATGGCACCGGTGGACAAGGAGATGGCCAACATGCTCCATGCCCGCATCCGGGAAGAGGGGATCGACCTGCGCCTGCGCACCGGCCTCACCGCCATCGAGAGTCTGGATCTGCCTGCCGAGAAGACCTCCGCCGTGCCGACCGCCAAAAGCGGTGGCCTGCGCCTGACCCTCAATGACGGCTCCCATCTTGATACCGGTCTTTTGATCCTCGCCATCGGCGTCAAGCCGGAAACCCTGCTCGCCGCCAAGGCGGGGCTGGAGCTGGGCCCACGGGGCGGCATCAAGGTGGATGCCGGGATGCGTACCTCGGATCCCTTCATCTACGCGGTGGGGGATGCGGTGGAAGAGATTGACTTCGTCACCGGCGAATCTGTGTTGATCCCGCTGGCGGGCCCCGCCAACCGGCAGGGGCGCATCGCCGCCGACAATATGCTGGGCCGAAGCGAAACCTACAAGAAGACCCAAGGCACCGCCATCTGCAAGCTGTTCGATCTGGCGGTGGCCAGCACCGGCCTCAACGAGAAGCGACTGGTGCAACTGGGATTGCCGTTCGAGAAGGTTTATGTCCATCCGGGCAGCCACGCCGGTTACTACCCGGGCGCCCATCCGGTCAGCCTCAAGCTGCTGTTTGCCCCGGATGGCAAGATTTACGGTGCCCAGGCCATCGGCAAGGATGGCATCGACAAGCGCATCGACGTGCTGGCAGTGGCCCAGCGCGCCGGTCTCACCGTGTTTGACCTGCAGGATCTGGAACTCACCTATGCGCCGCCGTTCGGGTCGGCCAAGGATGTGATCAACATGGCCGGCTTCGTGGCAAGCAACCACCTGAAGGGGGACACCCTGCTCTGCCACGTGGCCGAGGTGCAGGCTCGTAACCCCCATCAGCTGGTGGTGGATGTGCGCAATGGCCCTGAGCTCGACAAGCTGGGCCGCATTCCGGGGGCGCTGCATATTCCCCTCGACGAGTTGCGTGGTCGCCTCCATGGGTTGCCCAAAGAGAAAGAGCTGCTGATCAGCTGTCAGGTCGGGCTGCGCGGCCATGTCGCCTGCCGCCTGCTGAGCCAGCACGGCTTTAAAGTGAAGAATCTCTCCGGCGGCTTCAAAACCTGGCAGATGGCCACTGCCGAGTAACCGTTTTATTTCTGTGCCTGTTTGCCCCTCTCCCTTGTGCGTGCAAGATGAGGGGCTTTTTGTTTCTGCTTTTCGCCCTCCTTGCATTCCCTAATTGCAGCAATATTTCGACACACTTTATTTCCTGTGCCGGACAAAATTAACGTTTTGTTCAGGGGATGGGTGCTATAACCCCTGCCTCGTTCATGATGAACCGTGTAGTAGGGAGAGTGACATGCTGGATATGCTGATGGCCATTTGGCATCAGGATTTTGACGCCCTGGTTCAGATGCAGGCGGTACCCCTGCTGATCAGTTGCCTGATGCTGGTACTGCTGCTGGAGTCCGCATTCGTCTTCCTGCCCCTGCCGGGGGACAGCCTGGTACTGCTGGCCGGTGGGTTGGTGGGCATGGGGGTGTTTGGCCCCGAAGTGACTCTTGTCTATCTGCCGTTGGCTGCTGGCATAGGTTCCGTGCTCGCCTACTGGCAGGGACGGGCCCTGCAGCGCACCCGCTTTATGGATCATATCGAACGGATGTTGCCTCCCGACAGCCTGCCCAAGGCGACCCGGCTGCTGAAAAAGTACGGTTTTCTGGCGATGTTCTCCTCCCGTTTTATCCCGTTCGTGCGGGTGCTGACCCCCATGCTGATGGGGATTGGCCGCCTGAGCGTGCTGCGCATGTGCGTGGCCAGCTTTGCCAGTGCCTTTATGTGGGCGCTCTGCCTCAGTTTGGTGGGCAAGCTGGCGATGAATACCCCCTTCTTCCTCCACCACAGCGAACTGTTGACCCGGGCCCTGCTGATTACCTCGCTGGTGCTGTTTCTGGCGGCCGTCATGGCCATCCTGTTTCGCTGGTTCAAAGGCGGAGCAAAAAACGAGACCAGCCACGACTAGATGACAACCCTTGCCGCACTGGATCAGTGGGCAAGGGGGTTCTCGTGCTGCAGGGGCGCGGAATTGTGCCCATTCGGGTAATGAGCTTTGTGTCGGGTGAGCAGGATGCCTTATCCTGTTTCCAGCCACGCTGCGTTTGCAGCGCTCCAACTCGGGATGGAACCTATGCGCCTCTTCGACTCTCCCTCTGCTTCTCACCGCTCTACCGCCGGAACCGGCGCTCTGCGCCGCCGCTGCTCGGCCCTGCTGCTATCCGGGCTGACAGGTTTGCTGCTGGCTGGTTGTGGCCCTGACAAGCCCGCCAGCCAAGTACTGACCCCAGAATCTACAGCCCAGCAGGAGGCCGGGGCGCCAACTTCTGTAGTGCAGGCCAATGCCCGCCAATATCGCGATGCGCCAGCGCTGGCGCTGGTCTTCTCCGGCCCCCTGGCGCCGAAGGCAAACTGGCAGAGCTGGCTCGGGGTCAGTGAGGGGGGCAAGCAGGTGCAGGGGGAGTGGATCCTCGCCGAAGATGGCCGCACCCTCTATTTCCCGAACGTCCAGCCTGATAAAAGCTATGAGGTGAGCCTCAAGGCGGGGCTGGGCCCATCCCCCCAGAGCTGGACCCTCAAAACCCGGCCGCTGGAGGCGGGAGCCTCCTTTACCGCCAGTGGCATGGTATTGCCGCTGCGCCAAGAGCTGCGCCTGCCCATCAGCGCGGTCAATGTGGATGAGGTCAATATCGACTTCTTCCGGGTCGATGCGGAATATCTGCCCCGTTTTCTGGCGGAATATCGCCCCGGTGCCGGCATGGGTAACTGGGAGCTTGAGCAGATTACCCAGCGGGCCAAGCGGGTGTTCAGTGGCCGCTATGCGCTGGAGCTCGATGCCAACCGGCGCGAGACCCGTCTCATCAATGTGAAAGAGCCGCAGTTGGCCGAGGCTGGCGTCTACTTTGCTGTGATGTCGCCCCTTGGCAACTATGACTGGCGCAAGGAGACCACTTATTTCGCGGTGAGCGACATGGGGCTCAGTGCCCGCCGTTACCGCGATCAGCTGGAGGTGTTCGTGAGCTCCTTGGCCAGCGCCGACCCGCTCAAGGATGTGCAGCTCTCCCTGCTCGATGAGAAGGGCAACCGGTTGCAGGTGCAAACCACGGATCCACAGGGTCATCGTCGCTTCGATCAGGTGCAGGGGGCTCGCCTGCTGCTGGCCGAGCAGGGCAACCATCTGGCGGTGCTGCGTCTCGATGGGGCTGCGCTCGATCTCTCCACCTTCGATCTCGGCACCCAGCCCTGGCAGGCCCAGCAGTTGTATCTCTTTAGCGGGCGCGACCTTTATCGCCCCGGCGAGCGGCTCGACAGCGAGATCCTGCTCAAGGGCCAAGATGGCCAGCTGCTGCCGGGGATGGCGGTGGAGCTGGAGGTGAAACAGCCGGATGGTCAGCTGCTCGAACAAAAGCGGCTGCTACCGGACAATCTTGGCGCGGCCCATTACGGCCTGCGTCTGCCGGACGATGCGCCGCTCGGGCGCTGGACCATTAACCTCAAGACCGCCGCTGGTAGTCGTTTCGAGTGGCCCTTTTTGGTGGAGGAGTTTCTGCCAGAGCGCTTGAAACTGCAGCTTGGCAAGGGGCCGGATGGTGAAGTGACGGATCTGGACGCCGCTCTCGCCCTGTCGCTGCAAGGGGACTATCTCTACGGTGCGCCAGCGAGTGCCACTAAGGCCAAGGCAGAGGTGAAGATCAGCCGCGCCACCATGCCCTTTACTCAGTGGCAGGAGTTCACGCTGGGTGACGTGCTGCTCGCCGAGCAGGCCAAGGATCTCGAGGCGCGCAGTCTCACCCTCAATGAGCAGGGGCAGGGGACTTTTTCGCTTACTGATGAGCTCGATGGGGTGCGCGCCCTCGGGCCGCTGGAGGTGGCCTATCGGGTGTCGCTCTCCGAGCCCGGTGGCCGCGCCGTCAATCGCAGCCGCACCCAGTATGGCTGGCCTGCGGGCAGCCAGTGGCCGGCGCTCAAGGCCGACTTCGTGGCGGATCGGGTAGAGGGGGGCAAGCCTCTGCCCTTCCAGATCCTCAATCTCGATGAGCAAGGCCAACCGGTGGCGGGGGCGGTGAAAGTGCGCCTTATCAACGAGTACCGCGACTACTACTGGCACTACGCCGATGGCGAGGGGTGGAAGTACGAGTTCAACAGCCAGCCCTATCTGGAGCAGGAGCAGACCCTGCAGCTGGACGGCAAGGGGCCGACTCCGCTCACGCTGCAACTGGCGGCGGGCTGGTATCGGTTGGAGGTGGAGAACAGTCAGGGCCATCAATCGAGCCTGCGGGTGGAGATCGGCAGTTACGCCTGGGGCGGCGGTGGCGAGCAGGCAAGGCCCGACAAGATTGCCATCACCCTCGACAAGCGCGCCTATCAGGCGGGTGACAAGGCCAAAGTGACGCTGGTGGCGCCGCGCCCCGGCAAGGGGTTGCTGCTGGTGGAAGATGGCGACGGTCTGCGCTGGTGGCAGCGTATCGAGCTCAAGGGGGCCGCTGACGATGCCAAGGATGCCCGCGGCGAGTTCGAGATCCCGGTCAGCCCCGAGTGGCAGCGCCATGACTTGCATATCTCGGCCCAGCTCGCCGCGCCAGACAGCGCCTCCAAGCCGGTCAGTAGCCAGCAAGGGCAGAGTCTGCGCTCGGTTGGGCTGGTGCCGCTCACCCTGGATCGGGAAGCGCGCCGTATGCCGCTCACCCTGAGCGCACCGGATAAAGCGGTGCCGCTTACCCGGCTGGAAGTGACCGCCACCTCCACCCCCAACAGTCAGGGACGGGTGGTGCTGGCGGCGGTGGATCGGGGCGTGCTCAATATCAGCGACTACCAGCCTCTCGACCCGTTCGAGATCTTCTTTGGTCGCAAGCGCTTCGCCCAAGATTTGTTCGACAACTACGGGCAAGTGATCCCGCCGCAGGATGGCAAGCTGGCCCGCCTCAATTATGGGGGTGACCGGGCACCGCTGAAAAAGGGCGGCGCGCTGGAGAGCCGGGTCGAAGTAGCCGCACTGTGGAGTGGCGAGGTGAGTTTTGATGAGAGCGGCAAGGTGGTGATCCCGCTCGATCTACCCAACTTCAACGGCGAGCTGGCACTGATGGCGCTGGCCTGGAACGAACAACAGGTCGGTGAGGCCGAGCGCGCCGTCAAGGTGGTGGCGCCCTTGGTGGCCGAGATCGGCTGGCCGCGCTTTGGCGCGAGAGGGGATGAGACCCGTGCGCTGGTGCAGCTGCGCAACATGAGCGGCGAGGATCAGACCCTCTCCCTTGTCTGGACCCTCAACGGTGGGCTCAAAGCAAACGGCGAGCTGCCCGGCAACCTTTCCCTTAAAAATGGCGAAGAGCAGTGGTTGACCCTGCCGCTCACCGTGACCGGGGCGAGCGGTGTGGCGAGCCTGCAGTTGGCGGCCAGCGGCAAGGATTTTGCCATCAGCCGCGACTGGACTTTGCCGCTGCGTTCCCCCTGGCCTGCCGAGACTCGCCAGCGCTATCAGATGTTGGCTCCCGGCCAACAGATGAGCTTTGCGCCAGCTGAGCTGGTCGGGCTGGATCGTGCCAACCTGCAGGGGCTGCTCAGCCTCTCCGGTACTCCCCCCTGGGATCCGGCAGCCCAGTGGCAGGCTCTGGCCGACTACCCCTACGCCTGTCTGGAACAGACCCTGTCGCGGGCCTGGCCTTACTTGTTGACAACGGCGGATGAGCGGGCCGCCTGGAGCAAACCAGCAGAGGACAAGAAAGCGGCGAGCGAGGCGGATGTGCAACGCGTCCTGCTGCAGCGGCTACAGCGGTTGCAACTGCCCAGCGGCGGTTTTGGTCTCTGGGATGGTCGCTCCGACGAGGAGCAGTGGCTCACCGCCTATGCCGCCGACTACCTGCTGGCGCGCAAGGAGGCGGGCGACGCAGTGCCGGAGGCCATGCTCAATCAGGCGCTGAACCGGCTGCAAAGCTATCTCACCGACAGTCAGTATGGTGAGCGCTGGAGCAGTGCCCCCGAGCACAGCCGGTTGGCCTATCAGGCCTACAGCGCCTATGTGCTGGCCCGGGTGGGCAAGGCACCGCTCGCTACCCTGCGTCTTATCTGGGAGCAGCAGGCCGATCACGCCCGCTCAGGTTTGCCGCTTTTGCACCTCTCGCTGGCGCTCTCGGCCATGGGGGATGAGCAGAACGCCGCCAAGGCCCTCAGCCGGGCACTGGCGACCGAGCGTGGTGACGACTATCTCGGGGATTACGGCTCGACGCTGCGCGATCAGGCCCTTGAGTTCTCCTTGCTGCGCCAGCACAAGCTGGCTGCGGAGCGCTGGCCTGATCTCAGCGCCAAGGTAGCCGATACCCTGGCCCATCGTCAGTGGCTCAGTACTCAGGAGCGGCTCGCTCTGTTGCGACTCGCCCGCTTCGATCCGGCCGTCGACTGGCAGGCCAAGGTCGCCTCATCCTCTGGCATCGAAGCCTTGAGCGGTTCGGCCCCGTTGCAACTGGGTGCCCCCGAGGCACTGGCGGCCAGTGTGGTTACCAACGAAGGCAAGGGAGCCCTCTATGTACAGCGCACTCTGGTCGGCTACCCCGAACAGGCGCCAGCACGGATTAGCAAAGGGATGAGCGTGACCCGCAGCTGGTTCAACAGCGATGGTCAACCGTTCGATCCCGCCACAGTGATGGTGGGCGATCTGGTGGTGGTACGGCTCAATGTCAGCAGCGAATCGGCGGTGCCCGATGCCCTGCTGGTGGAGATGGTGCCCGCTGGCTTCGAGCTGGAGAACCCGGCCCTTGGCAACAGCATCAAGCTGGAAGAGCTCTCCATCGAGGGGAAACCAGCGTGGCAGAGCGAATGGAACGACTATCTCAAGCATCAGGAGTTTCGCGATGACCGCTACACGGCAGCGCTGGATCTGAGCGAGGGGAGCAACCAGCAGCTGGTCTACCTGATGCGGGCGGTGACGCCGGGTCGCTATCAGGTGCCGCCGACCCAGGTGGAGGATATGTACCGGCCCGAGCTGCGGGCTGTCGGTGAGGATATCCACGAGGTGCGTATTTCTGAGTAACAAACCCTCCCTTGAGCGGGTTCGCCCGCTCACTTTCTGGCAGCGTGGCTGGCTGAAATTGGGTCGCAGTGGCCGCGCTGGCTGGCGCTGGCTTGGCCGTCTACCACGCTGGCTGCGTGTCTCGGTGCTGGGGGTTGTCGCACTGCTGCTGTCATTGCTGGCGCTGGATCGACTCTTCCCGCCGCCGCCACTCGACCCTGCCTATGCACGGGTGGTGCTCGACATGAAGGGGCGGCCGCTGCGCGCCTTTGCCGATACCAGCGGCGTGTGGCGCTACCCCGTGACCCTGGAGCAGGTCTCCCCCCGCTATATCGAGGCGTTGCTGGGTTACGAGGATCGCTACTTCTGGCGTCATCCCGGGGTTAATCCGGTGGCCATGGTGCGCGGGGTCTGGCAGTGGCTGCGCTATGGGCGGGCTGTGTCGGGCGGCTCGACCCTCACCATGCAAGTGGCGCGCCTTATCGAGCCCTACCACAGGAGCGTGCCCGGCAAACTGCGTCAGATGGCCCGTGCGCTGCAACTGGAGTGGCACTACGACAAGCGCACCTTGCTCACCGTCTACCTCAATCGGGCGCCGTTTGGCGGCAACCTGGAGGGTGTGCAGGCGGCAAGTTTTGCCTACCTTGGCAAGAGTGCGGCCAAGCTGACCTATGCCGAGGCGGCGCTGTTGGCGGTGCTGCCGCAGGCTCCCAGCCGCAATCGGCCGGACCGGCATCCCGAGCGGGCCCGCGCCGCCCGTGACAAGGTGATGCAGCGGCTGGTAGCGCAAGGCGTCTGGCCCGAACAGGTGTGGCTGGAGGGGCGTATCGAGCCGGTGCTGGCCCGCGGTCACTTCACGCCGATGGAGGCGCCGCTCTTTGCCCGTCTCGCCGCCGACCATCAGGCCGGGGCGCTGGTGCACACCACCATTGATGGCGATCTGCAGCGCTGGTTGGAGGGGCGGGTGGCGAGCTACATTCGCCGCTTCCCCGAGCAGACCTCAGCGGCGTTGCTCTTGGTAGATAACAAAACCATGGCGGTGCGCGCCTATGTGGGCAGCGCCGAGTATGGCAATTTGCGCCGCCACGGTTATCTGGACATGGTGCAGGCGATTCGCTCTCCCGGCTCTACGCTGAAGCCCTTCATCTACGGTCTGGCGATGGATGAGGGGCTGGTGCACTCGGCCTCCCTGCTCTCCGATGCGCCAAGGCTGGGATCTGATTATCGCCCCGCCAACTTTTCCGGCGCCTTTCAGGGGCCGGTGACCCTCGCTCAGGCGCTGCAGCAATCCCTCAACGTGCCGGCGGTGCAGGTGCTGGAGGCGCTCGGGCCGGACAAACTGGTCAGCCGCCTCGACAACGCCGGGGTGAGACTGGCGCTCTCCGACAAACCCAATCCGGCCATCGCGCTGGGGGCTGCGGGCATTAGGCTCGAGCAGCTGGTGGCCCTCTACAGCGCACTGACCCGGCAGGGGCAGGTGGCGATGCCGGTCTGGCTGGCGGGGCAGCAGGCGGTGTCACGCCCCTTGCTGAGCCCGGGAGCGGCCTGGATCATCTGGCAGATGTTGAGTGCCCAGGGGCGCGCGGATCAGCCCTTTGCCAGTGAGGCGACCGGCCGGGTCAACCGACTGGCCTGGAAGACCGGCACCAGCTACGGCTATCGCGACAGCTGGGCGATGGGAGTCTCCGGTCGCTGGACCATCGGCGTCTGGCTGGGGCGCCCCGACGGTACCCCCATGCCCGGTTTTTACGGCCAGAGCGCGGCGGTGCCGCTGCTGCTTTCGGTTTACTCGCGACTGGCTGACAACAGCCCTCTGCCGGCACAGCCCAACACGGTGAGCGAGGCCGAAGTGTGCTGGCCGCTGGGGCGCAAGGCCAGCGCGACCCTGTCTGAGGTTTGTTTGCAGCGCCAGAGCGCCTGGTTGCTGGCAGGGCGCGATCCTCCCACCTTGCCGGATCCCATGGACTGGCCCTCGCCGCTGCGCCAAGTTGCACTCACTACCGAAGGCAAGCCGACTCTGACCCGTTGCCCCGATGCGGCGCAATCCGGTTTTCGGGCGCTCTGGCCATTGTCACTGGAGCCGTGGCGAACGCCCGGCGAGCGACGACAGGCGCTGCTGGCAAGTGGTTGTGCTGGGGAAGGGCAGAGCGCCGAGCAGCAAGCTCCAATTCGCATCATGGCGCTGGGGGAGGGCAACCTTATCCGCAGCCAGCGCTACCGGTTGCAGCCCAAGGTGCTTGGCGGTGTTGGCAAGCCAGCCTGGTTTCTCAACGGCCAGCGACTGCGCTGGGACGGGGATCAGGTGCTGAGTGTGGCGGGTCGTTATCAGCTGGTGGTGGTGGATGAAGCGGGCAACAGCGATCGTATCGAGTTTCGCGTGGTGCATCCTGACAGTGATGCCAGCACCATCACCCGTTGATCGTTTTGCCGACAGCCATTGAGGTGAATGTAATTAACTATTTGAAATGCATCAATATTTGATTGGATGAATTAATTTGTGAATAATTACGAATTCATTCAAATCCAATCGGGAGTTCTCTTTTGCTGCGTGTTCTGTGTCCCTTGCTGGTGCTGATGAGTTCGGGTTGTGCCACAACCAATCATGGTGATCACCATGTTTCTCCTGAACGTACCGGGTTCTATTCACCTTTCGAACCTGCTTCCGAGAGTTTTGCGCGTTGCTATCAGAAACAGTTTGCCTGTACCCCTGCCAATATCCGCCGTGACAGGGCGATGGAGGCGCGCAGGCAGGCGCAAGAGCGGGCCAATCACCGGGGTGATGATTGGTAGGCAGCAGAAAACGAGAGGGGTTGGCAGATGCCAACCCCTTTTTCATTCCGCCAATTCAGCCCTGTTGGCGCAGATGACCGAGCCGGGTGAAGAAGTGCTGGCTCTTGCGTTGGTGAAAGTGGCTCTTCTTGATGGGATGGAAGATGAGGCGGCTTTCGGGATGGCTCGCCTTTAACTGGTGGAGCATGGCTACGGCGGGCAGGCTGGTGCTGACCAGGGTGGTGAGTGGCATGCTGAGGGTCTCGGGCCCGAGCAGTTGATTGAGCCCTTGCTGAGCCTGCTCAAAGCGGGTCACGGCCGCCGGGTCGGCATAACCGCTACCCAGCATGGTGAGCAGGTTGTCGAGGGCCAGATGAAATTCGGCCAGCTGTTGGCGAAAGCCGCTGCGCCCGCGCAGGGCAATCAGCTCTGCCAACGGAATGTCGGCCAGGTGAGTGGGCACTTGCAACGGGATCTCGAGGTGGAAGCAATCCTGACCACCGCGATTGTGGTAGCGGGATTCGAGCAGATGGAGCAGTCGGTCGAGATAGTCGTGATCGGTAATGAGCGCCCCGTCATTGGCGAGTGCCCACTCACGGGCGAGACGCATGGAGAGCAGATTGGCAAAGCGCCGCGCCATTCTGATCCCACCCTCATCCCGGGTCGCAAAGCCGTGAGTCAGGCAAAAGCCGTGTAGTCGCTCCAGTCCCGCCTGATCCGGGCAGAAGCAGTCGTGGTTGGCCTCCTGACGCCAACGACCAATCAGCTCCTTGTTGCCAAACACCTTGTGGCGGACGAAATCGGGGGCCACCAGGCCGCTTATCTGGTTCTCCAGTTGCGGGGTAATGGCGGCAAAGAAGGCGGCATCGGGTCGCTCGGCCAGCAGATCGGTCTGCTGTTGAAGGGTATCGAGCAGGGCGGTGAGGCCGCTCTTTTCGCTGACGGTGAAGACGAAGGCGAGCCGCTCCAGATAGAGCAGGGCAAATTTGAGCCAGAGTTCGTCGCGTACCTCCATGCCGGGGTAATAGATATAGGTCTTCATCGGATCAGTCTGTTGTCAAAAATCTGGCGAGGCGCAGGGTCGGGAATATACGCAAGATTGCGGCCGCGCGGCAAACACTGCGTGGGGGAATGTGAGCAAACGCTCATCCAGTAGGCGCTGGCCACAAAGTTCTGATATAATTCGCGCCCTTAAATCAAGGTCACCCGAGTCATTACCATGAAGTTCATTATCAAGCTGTTCCCGGAAATCACCATCAAGAGCAAGTCGGTTCGCCAGCGCTTTATCAAGATCCTGCAGGGCAATATCCGCAATGTCCTGCGCCGCTTCGACGACGATGCCCGCGTACGGATGGATTGGGACAAGCTGATCGTGAGCTCCCGCAATGACCAGTTCCGCGAGCAGGCTATCGAAGCTTTGGCCTGTATTCCGGGCATTCAGGCCTTCCTCGAGGTACAAGCCAGCAAGTTTACCGATCTGCACGACATCTTCGAGCAGGTGAAAGCCGTATGGGGCGACCAGCTCAAGGGCAAAACCTTCTGCGTGCGCGCCAAGCGCCACGGCAAGCATGAGTTCTCCTCCCTCGAGGTTGAGCGTTACGTGGGCGGTGGATTGAATCAGCACTGCGAAAGCAATGGTGTGCGCCTCAAGAACCCGGATGTGAAGATCAACCTCGAGATCGACGGCGAGGAGCTCTTCATCGTCAGCGCCATCCATCAGGGCCTGAGCGGTATGCCCATCGCGACCCAGGAAGATGTGCTGAGCCTGCTCTCCGGCGGTTTTGACTCCGGCGTGGCGTCGTTCCAGTTCATCAAGCGCGGCTGCCGCGTGCACTACTGCTTCTTCAATCTGGGCGGTGCTGCCCACGAAATCGGCGTCAAGCAGGTGGCCTATCACCTGTGGAACCGTTTCGGCTCCTCCCACCGGGTACGCTTCACCGCTGTGGACTTCGAGCCGGTGGTTGCCGAGATCCTCGAGAAGATCGACAACGGTCAGATGGGCGTGGTGCTCAAGCGGATGATGATGCGTGCTGCCGCCAAGGTGGCCGACGAATTCCAGATCCCGGCGCTGGTGACCGGCGAGTGCGTGGGTCAGGTATCGAGCCAGACTCTCACCAACCTGAACGTGATCGACCGGGTGACCGACAAGGTGATCCTGCGCCCGCTCATTACTTGGGACAAGCCGGATATCATCAGTGAAGCCCGCCGCATCGGCACTTTGGAGTTTGCCGAGACCATGCCGGAGTACTGTGGCGTCATCTCCAAAAAGCCGACCGTGAAGGCCGAGCTCTCCCGCATTGAAGAGGAAGAGGCCAATTTTGACTTCTCCATTCTGGACAAGGTGGTCTCCGAGGCCCGTTACCTTGATATCCGCCGTATCGGTGAAGAGACTGCCGCTGAAGTGCAAGAGGTGGAAACCACCCAGGTGCTGGGCGCTGACGAGGTGATCCTGGATATCCGCTCTGCCGATGAACACGACGAGAAGCCGCTGGTGGTGGAAGATCGTGAAGTACTGCATATCCCCTTCTTCAAGCTGGCCACCGCCTTTGGCGATCTGCCCAAGGAGAAGACCTACCTGCTCTACTGCGATCGCGGCGTGATGAGCAAGCTGCAGGCGCTCTATCTGAAAGAGAAGGGCTTTGACAACGTCAAGGTGTACCGCCCGTAAGCGCGCTTTCGCCTTCAATAAAAAATCCGGCCAATGTGCCGGATTTTTTATTTCACTGAGTAATGACTATCAAGGGCAGGGAACCGGGGTGAAGGAGTCTTGCCCCTGGCAACGCCAGCCCATTTCAGCTTCCCGCATCTGCCACAAGTTGTCGCTGCGATAGAGGGTCAGGATGTAGATCATGTCGCTCTTGCTGCCATCGAGGGCGACCGAGAGTACCAGATCATTATCTAGTTGCTGGGCATGGATGCGACTGGGTATGTCGCCATGGCCGACGAATCGCAGTGCTACCTCACGGTAGTCATTTACCCAGTTTTGCTGTTGATGGCTTGCCTGGCGTATCTGCTGGTTGAACTGCTGCACCGGCGCCGAGGCCAGTCGTCCAAATACCACTTGTGCTTCGGCGTGGGCTGCCGTCACGTTCGCCAGGAGAAGGGTGGTAAGCATACCGATTTTGCGCATGAGAAGTTCCGGCTAACAACGACTGCTTCTATGACAACAGAAAAGCTTATTTGGTTCAACGCGTGGCCCACAGCGACATGATGACGCTGTGGGCCTGCTCTCAATTGCGTTGCAGGGAGAAGGTGGGCAGCGACAGATGCCAGTAGATAGCCGCGACCCGCAGGCCAAACACGGCCGTCATGCAGATGAGCATGGCCGTTACTCTGTCCATGTTGGCCTCAAGCGCCAGGGTATAGAGAATGCCGCCAAGGATACAGGCGGTGGCATAGATCTCTTTTTGCAGCACCATGGGTACCTCCCGCGCCAGTACATCGCGGATCATGCCACCGGCTACCCCGGTCATGGTGCCCATGATCACGGCAATCAGCCCCGGGGTGCCGAAATTGAGGGCCTTCTGGGCACCGATAACGGTAAAGAGGGCCAGTCCGAAGGCATCCGCCACCGGCAGCACATACCAGGGCATCCTGCGGGGCAGCTTGACCATCCACATACCGATCAGCGCCGTTGCGATGACGACCCATATATAGAGGGGATCGCGCACCCAGAATACAGGGGTGGCTCCCAGGATCATGTCGCGGATGGTGCCGCCGCCGATGGCAGTGACCGCCGCTAAAACCATGACGCCAAACCCGTCCATTCTGAGTCGGCCAGCCACCAATACCCCTGAAAACGCGAATACCGCAGTACCAAACATGTCGCTGATGTAAACAATCTGCTCAACCAGTGTCTGCATGGAGAACAACTCACGCCAAATTGTTGATGGGGCCGCGATTTTAGGGGCTGGTGAGCCCAATCGCCAACAGTGCTCGACAAAATTGAGAGTCGGGACGGATTTTTTCTCGCGGCATGAACCGGGTGAGGCTCGTGCGTGCCCGTAGCTCTCCGCCGTTGGCGAGCTTTAGAAGGTTGAGTTCCATCACAGGTTTAGGCCCGATTTTTTCCTTAAGTATCCCCCCGACCCGCCGATATATAAGATAAGCGGCGTTAATGCGATGAAGCGTTGAAAAAAATGCTAAAGACATCCAAAAACGAGCCGTTAAATAAGACGCATCGGGCACAGAAAATAATAAAGCTCGAGCAAATAGAAGAGTAAATTTAATAGCTTAGGAGAATAGTCATGGGCCTTTTTATCAACACTAACGTTTCATCACTCAACGCTCAGCGTAATATGATGAATGCGACCAAATCACTGGATACTTCCTACACTCGACTGGCATCTGGTTTGCGTATCAACAGCGCCAAAGATGATGCCGCGGGTCTGCAAATTTCCAACCGCTTGACCTCTCAGATCAACGGTCTGGATCAAGGTAACCGTAACGCTAATGATGGTATCTCTCTGGCACAAACTGCGGAAGGGGCCATGGATGAAGTGACCGGCATGCTGCAGCGTATGCGTACTTTGGCACAACAGTCGGCTAACGGTTCCAACTCTGCCAAGGATCGTGAAGCACTGCAAAAAGAGGTGGATCAACTGGGAGCAGAGATCAACCGTATATCTACCTCTACCACATTTGCGGGGACCAAACTGTTGGATGGTTCTTTCGGGGGGACTTTCCAAGTCGGTGCTGATGCTAACCAGACAATCAGCTTTAGCTTGTCACAGGCCAATGGTTTCAGTATCTCCGGTATTGCGGCTGCAGCAAACACAACAGTGGATGTTGGTACTGTTATAGGTACAGCTATCAACGTGACAGCTATATTTGTCGCCGGTAGTTCTATCAGCATCAGTACCCAAAGTGGTGCACAGCAAGTGTTAGCTGCTGCTGATGCGATGCTCGGGGTCGTTGATAGCAAGCGTGCTGAACTTGGTGCAGTACAGAACCGGATGGATTCGACTATTCGCAACCAAGCCAACATTTCGGAAAACGTTAGTGCAGCTCGTTCGCGTATCCGTGATGCTGACTTCGCGATCGAAACTGCCAATATGACCAAACAGAATATCCTGCAGCAGGCAGCTTCCAGTATCCTGTCACAGGCCAACCAGAGACCTCAGTCAGCACTTCAGCTGCTGCAAGGCTAACAAAAGAAAACAGGGCGGTTGTTCAGGCCGCCCTGGTCAAGAGATGGAACAAAGGGGTGTTCGGGTTCGCACTCTGTTCTATCGGGAGAGATATAATTCTCTACTAGTAATGCCAAGTGTTGTCCAGCTGTTCAGTTCTGTCACGCTTGGTCATATTCTCCTGAGCATATGCTCATTTTTAGGCCGGTTCTCCGGCCATTTTTTATTGTGTCGCCAAATTGGCGTCACTCCTCCCAGTGTGTGCATACATCATGCCAAAATTATATTTCCTCAGGCTCATCTATGGGCATGGCTGGAAGGCTCTCCCATAGAGGGTGGGGTGATTGAGTATGTTACCCCTCACAGGAGAAGACTTGCCGCTATCGGCAACAATTTTCCTAAAGCTTGGCTAAATTCTGCCGCTAAAAAGATGACGCAATCGAGGGGTGTTCGGAATCCAACGTTTGCATAGCTGCGGGTAGTCTGTCTGTTCAAACAGGTACCCGCCAGAAGAGAGAGGCCAGTTCAACCTCCTCTTCTACGGTGGGTCGTCACTCAGTTATGGTGACGCAACCCGCAGTCGCATGTTCTTCGGGAGAATTTATTATGGCTATGTTCATTAACACTAATACGTCATCACTGAACGCCCAGCGTAATTTGATGAATACCACCAAATCTCTGGATACCTCGTATACCCGTTTGGCATCCGGTTTGCGTATCAACAGCGCAAAAGATGATGCTGCGGGTTTGCAGATCTCCAACCGTTTAACTTCTCAGATCAATGGTCTGGATCAGGGTAACCGTAACGCTAACGACGGCATCTCTCTGGCACAAACGGCTGAAGGCGCAATGGATGAAGTGACCGGCATGCTCCAGCGCATGCGCACCTTGGCGCAACAATCTGCCAACGGCTCAAACTCAGCAAAGGACCGTGAGGCTCTGCAGAAAGAGGTTAACCAGCTTGGGTCCGAGATCAACCGTATCTCTAAAGACACTACGTTTGCAGGTACTAAATTACTGGACGGCACTTACGGTGGAACTTTCCAAGTCGGTGCTGACGCCAACCAGACCATCGGTTTTAGCTTGTCTCAAGCTGATGGCTTCAGTATCTCTGGAATTGCTGCTGCGGCGAATACTACCGTTGACGTAGGCACCGTGATTGGTACCGCGATTAACGTTACTGCTATTTTTGCTGCAGGTAGCTCCATCAGCATCAGTACTCAGAGCGGAGCACAGCAAGTCCTCGCTGCTGCAGACGTCATGCTGGGAGTTGTGGATAGCAAACGAGCTGAGCTTGGTGCCGTACAAAACCGCTTGGACTCAACCATTCGCAACCAGGCAAACATCTCTGAAAACGTCAGTGCTGCACGTTCGCGCATCCGTGATGCCGACTTTGCGACTGAGACAGCCAATATGACGAAGCAGAATATTCTGCAGCAGGCGGCCTCAAGCGTTTTAGCTCAGGCTAATCAACGTCCTCAATCAGCACTATCTCTGCTTGGTTAATAGTTCCTCACTTTTGTGTAGCAGTCTTGAACTCAAGCGGCCAACTTAAGGCCGCTTGAGTTTTATTGAGCTTTCTGAATACAACCTGGGAAAAGTCGGGTAATGCTTGCGTTATGTCTGCAAGGCTGGTTGAAAAAGTGATGAGAGAAAGCGTTCTGTTTTTGCCAATAATGTCCTAAAGATTGCGACTTGGCCGCCGTTAACCAAGATGAGGCAATCGAGGGGTGTTCGGAATCCAACGTTTGCATAGCTGCGGGTAGCCTGTCCGTTCAAACAGATACCCGCCAGAAGAGAGAGGCTCGTTCAACCTCCTCTTCTACGGTGGGCCGTTGTCAGCTTTGACAGCGCAACCCGCAGTCGCATGTTCTTCGGGAGAATTTATTATGGCCATGTTTATTAATACCAATACGTCATCATTGAACGCCCAGCGTAATTTGATGAATACCACCAAATCTCTGGATACCTCGTACACGCGTTTGGCATCCGGTCTGCGCATCAACAGCGCGAAAGATGATGCAGCGGGTCTGCAGATTTCCAACCGTCTGACCTCCCAGATCAACGGTTTGGATCAGGGTAACCGTAACGCCAACGACGGTATCTCTCTGGCTCAAACGGCTGAAGGCGCGATGGATGAAGTGACCGGTATGTTGCAGCGCATGCGTACGTTGGCACAGCAATCTGCTAACGGTTCCAACTCAGCCAAAGATCGTGAAGCATTGCAGAAAGAGGTTGACCAGCTGGGGTCAGAGATCAATCGCATTTCCAAAGATACGACTTTTGCGGGAACCAAGTTACTTGATGGTTCTTATACAGGTACTTTCCAGGTCGGTGCTGACGCCAATCAGACGATCGGCTTTGCACTTGATCAATCCGCTGGTTTTAGCATCTCCGGTATTGCTGCCGCCGCAGCGACAACTATTGCTACAACGGCAGCTGCTGTTGGTGTCACGACCATTTTTGTTGGTGGAAGTGCTGGTGGTATCAGCATTAGTAGTCAGAGTAACGCTCAAAACGTATTGGCGGCAGTGGACTCAATGTTGGGAGTGGTTGATAGCAAACGAGCCGAGCTTGGTGCGGTACAAAACCGATTAGATTCGACTATTCGTAACCAAGCTAATATCGCGGAAAACGTTAGTGCCGCTCGCTCTCGTATCCGTGATGCGGATTTTGCGACCGAGACTGCTAACATGACCAAGCAGAATATTCTGCAACAGGCCGCATCCAGTGTCTTGGCTCAGGCTAACCAGAGACCGCAGTCTGCTCTTTCCCTGCTTGGGTAATGGGTTGACTAGGCTGACTAAGATGGGAGAGATAAGATGGCAACCGAAATAGGCAATCTGTCATCTGCCAATGGCGCTTCCTTACAGCTAAGTGACAAGAGCGGCCAGGTGGCCGCTCAACTGCTTTCTGGCACGGTAGAGGATGCCGGGACTGTACAGCAAAAAAGTCAGGAGCAGGCCAAGGAAACTGAGCTTCAACAAGTGCAGAGCCAGGCAGATTTTGAAAAACAGGTACAAAACTTGCAGGAATTTGGCAAATTGCAAGGGTGGACCGTTAATTTCAGCATGGAGCAGGAGTCTGGCCAGGTGGTAATAAAGGTAATGGATTCTGATACCCGCTCGGTGATCCGCCAGATCCCTACAGAAGAGTTGATTGCTATCCACAAGCGGATCCAGGCGTTGCAGCAAGGTGAAGCAGGGGCGAACCCTAAACGCGGACTGTTGTTTGATAGCGAGATTTGAACCGAATTGATGAGGAGAAGATAACATGGCCATTACTTCTGCCGGGGCGGGCTCTGGGCTTGATCTTGAGAGCGTCATCGCTGCTAGCGTAGCGGCCAAGAAGGCCCAGCTACAGAAACCGATTTTGACCAAGCAAAACAGCACCCAGATCAGCATATCTGGTATAGGCCAGCTGAAGTCATCCCTCACCGCATTCACCGATATTCTCGATACCTTGAGCAAACCAGGGGCCTTCAACAAGCGAGCCGTCACCATCACCCAAGATAAAGATAACCCGGTGATGAAGGTGGAGAGTAAAAGTGGTGGCTCCAATGGTCAGTACAATATTACCGTCAATAAATTGGCAACCACTAGCCGTGTTGAAGGTGAATTTGCCAGTTCGACAACTCCACTTGTGACTCAGGATGGTCAGTTGACCTTCAAAGCCGGTGACAAGGAATTCAAGGTTGATGTCAAGGCCGGGGATACTCTGCAAGACATTCGTAAAAGTATTAATAGCAACGGAGATAACTTCGGTCTTAGTGCAAATATTGTCAATACTGCCGATGGTAAGGCAAAATTTGTTATTGACTCTGGGATATCTGGAGATGGCAAAGATTTGCTGATCACTGGTAATAATTCTGAGCTGGATATCTTTGCAACTGGTGCTACTGGTTCTGCGATGAGCCAAAAGCAAGCCGCTAGTAGTGCTGAAATTACTGTTGATGGTAATACACTTAAAAGTGATACCAATGTGTTTGACGACTCTATTCAGGACTTAAAATTAACGGTTTTACGTGTATCCGATAAAGAGAATGATGGCACAACTCTGAAATCCAATAAAGTTGCCATAACAACTGATAAAACTGCGATTCAGGATATGGTCAAGCAGTTTATTGATGGTTATAACGCGCTGCAAGATAAAATGGACGCGTTGGGCAAGCGTAATAGTATCGTTGGTGGAGTTAGACAAGATGATGGTGGCGCGCTCGCTGGTGATGCGAGCACTCGTACCATTAGCAGTTTTATGGCTAATACTGTAACAAATAAAGCAGGTACCAGTACGACTTACTCAACCATCTTTGAAGTAGGCATTAAGATGGATAATAAAGGCAAGTTGTCTCTGGACAAAACAAAATTTGATGATGCTGTTGATAAAAACTTTGACCAAGTCGTTGGGCTTTTCGGTGGAGAAAAGGGTATTGCTGCAACCTTGAATACAGGTTTAAAAGAGTATTCCAAGTCTGGCGGTATGCTGGATCAACGTACAGATGTTTTGAATGCCGATCTGCGTAGCTTGAACCAGAAGCAGGCCACATCAAACGCTCAATTGGTTAAATACGAAGCTTCACTACGTGCTCAATATGGTAGCCTAGACGCCTTGTTAGTGAAAATGAATCACTCAGCGGCAGCACTGCAATCATTACAGATTAATAACAAGAAATAAATTTATATTACGAGGAGCAGGCTATGTACCAGCGTAATCTTAAAGCATATAAGGCAACCAGTGTCGCTGCTGACTTGGCTGTTGCCGATCCTCATCGTGTTATTCAGCTCATGATGCAAGGTGTACTTGAACGTTTGGCTCAAGCCAAAGGTGCAATTGAACGTCGTGATATGGAAGCAAAATCTACCGCTGTATCGAAAGCTCAGGGGTTATTACATGGTTTGCAGGATGCACTTGATATGAGTCAAGGGGCTATTGCTGAAGATTTATATAGCCTCTATTCCTATATGGATGAGCGAATTTGGGATGCAAGCCTTGCATTGGATGTAGCCCCGATTGAAGAGGTCATGGCTTTGATGGTTACTATAAAATCTGGTTGGGATCAGTTACCAGATTCTGCTAAACAACAGGGCTATCAAATGAGACAGCAACTGGGTGAGTTGTAATGACCACTTTAGCCTCTTTGCAACAAGCTCTCACAGAAAATTACGAGCAACTTCAATATCTATTAGCCAGAAAAAGCTATGATGATGCTCTGATCTGTATGGATTATCGGATTTCTTTGATTGACCGTTTGTTGTATCTCGTTGAAAGTGAGCCTTCACTAAAACAAGATGCCACTTTATTGGCTACATTACTTTTTCAACAAGAAGAAAGCATGAAAAAAGTGGCATCTGATCACCGTAAAATCATTTTCAATGAGTTGTCTGTGATTGGGTTGGCGAGTAAAGCAAAGCAAATTTATAGTGTGAATAGCAAGGAGTTCTGATGTCGGAAAATATTGATGATATTTTGGAAAAAGCTGAAGGTGTTGCTTTACGACTAAAAGAACGTGCAGAGCAAGAGGCTGCCATGTCGGTGGCCTTGCCGCTTCGATTCTCACAGAATATTGCTGCATTTCGTAAATATATCCCCCATATTGCAGATATGTATGAGTCATATCAACCAAGCCGACCATTTCGTTTTTTTTGTAATGAAAATGGCCAGCCAAATATGGCTTGGATCGATGATGATGTCGCGGTATATGGTGATGAGCCGTATCTTATCTGTGAGACATTAGTTAAAGAGTTCATGGATAAAGGGGGATTATCCAAGTTCTCATTTAGTCAAGAAGCCAACCCACTCGGATTTATGCACGTTGAGTATCTTAATAAACTCAATGCTTATCTTGATGATCTTGCTGCTCGAGAAGAACCATTAAAAAAAGTACCAACTGAAGTTCCGACCGCACTGGTGTTTGGGGTTGGGTTGGGTTACCACCTTGGTTATCTTTATGAACAATGCAAAATTGGCACCTTATTTCTTTTTGAACCAGATCTAGATCTTTTTTATGCATCTCTTTTTTGTTTTGATTGGGCACCTCTGCTTGATTATTTATATAAAGAGAACCTTGGTCTCCATATCCTGTTAGGCCAGGATGAAGATACTATTTTTAATGATTTTGCATCTGCTATTCATAGCCGTGGTTCTTTTCTTATCGCTAATGCCTTTATCATGTGGGGTTACCAAAATGATAAAATTAAATATTTAATTGAGAGAATCCAGCGGGAGTATTATCTTCTGGTGATGGGGTGGGGTTTTTTTGATGATAATCTGATAGCTCTTTCTCATACGGTTGATAATCTTGAACGAACTGTTCCGTTCCTGGTGCAGGGGAAGAAAATTCCATCGGAATATAATAGAACCCCAGTTTTTGTGATTGCTAATGGTCCATCTTTGGATGCATCTCTTCCTGTTATTGAAAGGAATAAAGAAAAAGCAATTTTAATTTCATGTGGTAGTGCTATTTCTGCATTGCATAAAGTAGGTATTAAACCAGATATTCATGTTGAGACTGAACGAACTAAGGTTGTTTATGATTTCTTGGTTAATATGAATGACCCAGATTATCTTAGAGATATACTTTTCCTAAGCACGGATGTTATTCACCCCTATTGCTCAACGCTGTTCGACAAATCAGCATTAATGTTTAAACTTAGTGAGCCTGGAGTTATCCTCTATCATGTAAACTTCCCTCTTCTTCCCAAATATGCTGCATTGGGAGGGGTAAACCCTTTAGTCGGGAATATCGGGGTGAGTGCACCTATTCATCTTGGTTTTAAAAATATATATTTATTTGGCCTCGATAATGGTTATAAAAACAAAGGGCATCATCACTCGAAATTTAGTGCTTATTATAACAGTGATAAAGGTGCTGAGGTACTAGGTGAGTTGATGTATGGAGACAGCCAGTGGCAGCATGAAGGTAATTTTGGTGGTGTTGTAATAAGTAACGCCATGTTTAATACATCTCGAAAAGTTATTGAGCAAGTATTAGCTGCGAATGAACATGTTCAGTGTTTTAACTGCAGCGACGGGGCTAAAATTGCAAAAGCAAGGCCATTGCCTGATAGTGAGATCAGTTTTTCAGGAGTCATAGATAAAGCTGAGCTGATTCACCAAATTACACAGCTATCAACCCCGATCCCTCTGTCAAAAGAAGACTTCAAACCATATCTTGATGTTGAGTTTTTCGATGTTTTAATCGATAAAATGATGGGTGAGTGGCAACAGAAGTTCTCATCTAGAAATGAAATTAATCAATTAATGTTGCGTAATTTTGGTTATCTCGCACAGATTGCAGCAACTCGGCAAAAACATATATCTCAAATTATGATTGGCTCAATGAACTATGTGTTTACCATATTGAGTTCAATTCTCTATTCTTTTGATGGAGAGGAAAAAACGATGGAGCTGATGAGGCCAGCAATCAGCTTATGGTTAGACTTTTTGGCGAAAGTAAAAGAGATGTATCCAAGAGCTTTCGATAGTGTTGATATGGTTGATAATGAAATTATGTCATTTTTTAGAAAATAATGATGTTTCTGATGTAGTGAACAATGCATTATTCTTTTTGTGGGAGGCTAATGCCTCCCTTTTTTATTATTAATTTGGGTGGGGATATGGATTTTTTGCATCAAGAAGCTGCGAGTCTTTTTTCAATAGTTGAACAGAAACCAATGCATCTGGTTCCAGCTCGTGAGTACCATCATGATGCATGACGTGCTCAAATACTCGACAATAACTTGGGTGCCAACTGAACATACTACTGTAATTCATTTTATGGCTAAAAAGGTTGGCATGATGCTGGTAGTCATTTCGATAGTGTCCTGTCGGAGGACAAAAATCGTAAATAGCCATTACCCCCTTGTCTGCGAGCAATCTGTCACTATTAGCCGCAATTGTGAATAAATCCTGTGGATCGCATAGATATAAACAAAAACCGAAAATAATCAGGTCGACAGGTTCAAAGTCAGGTAAACCATCTGCAGTTCCAACACTTAGATTTAATGCGGGATAGCTCTTAGCTCCATCCTCAATAGCTGCTTGTGAGGGATCTATACCATAGCAGGTGGCACCATAATGGTTAGCCAGTTGTGCTAATCGCCAACCATTGGCACAGCCAATTTCAAGGATTCGTTTCGGTTGGTAGCCGATATTTTGTAGTGCTGTGAATATGGGGTCATTACTCAGAGATTTTTGATTGATGCAGAACTTATTTCTCTCATACCATGCATCAGCCTCTTCTTGCATGAAGATGCTTTTCTGTATCATGTAAATTCCCCTTTATTGCAAGTTATCAGAAAATGTCATTTAAGGTATTATAAAACGTCATCAAAATGGACAGATTTACCTCGATGAATATCATAACGAGCTTTTCTTCCCAGTATCTTTGGTAAAGCTTCGGGTGGCAATCCATAGCCAGGCCTTATCCTTCGAATATGCTCCGGTTTGATGATTTCTCCAGCCTGTATATCAGAGACAAAATAAAGAGAGCGACGAAATATTAAGCTGGATTCTTCAGCTTGGTTGTTACCACTTTCACCGGTTCCCAATGTTTGCCAACAGAGGTTGGTCTGGTCACATAGTGCTTTCAATTCATCTGGCTCTAAAGAAAATTCAGCATCAGGTCCGCCATCTTCACGAGCCAGAGTCACATGCTTCTCGATGGCTACAGCGCCCAAGGCGACAGCCAACTGAGCGGCGGTATTGCCCAATGTATGATCAGACAGACCAACGGGTACTGAAAAGGTCTCGGCCAAACGAGTGATTCGTTTGAGGTTGATATCGGCAAGTGGTGTCGGGTAGCCGCTTACACAATGAAGCAATAGAATCTGTGTACATCCGTTCTCACGTAAAATGGTCAGAGCTTGGGCTATTTCGGTTTCACTAGACATTCCTGAAGAAATAATGACTGGTTTTCCTTGTTTGGCCACATACCTTATCAAAGGGTGATCTGTGATTTCGAATGAGGCAATCTTGTATGCAGGTGTGCCTAGACTCTCTAAAAAATCGACAGCACTCTCATCAAATGGTGTCGAGAAAATAATTAGTCCTCTAGTTTTTGCTCGCTCGAAAAGTGCTTGATGCCATTCCCACGGCGTATGGGCTTGTTTATATAAATCATACAGTTTATACCCATCCCATAATCCACCTTGAATATGAAACTCTGGCAAATCGATATCCAATGTCATTGTATCAGCAGTATAGGTTTGTAATTTTATGGCATCAGCACCAGCATCCGCAGCTGCATCGATGAGCGCTAGTGCATTTTCTAATCTCCCATTATGATTACCTGATAGCTCCGCAATAATGAAGGGTTTTTTGTGATGCCCAATCTCTCTTCCATCAATAGAAAAATATGACATGGTGTCCTACTTGCTTAACATGTGATCATAGTTGAAGTATTCATTTTTGCAGGCAATCTGTCAAATAAACAGTTACCATCATAAAAATTGACTACATTGCTTTTTGCTATGTATTACTTACTCGAAGTAAATTATTTTATGATTTTTTCAATTTTTATTTTATACGTGTGACCATTTCTTTCAAAGAAAGCGGGATAGCGTTCTGGATCTGCCACGCGTAGCAAGTTAAATTGCTCATCAATGGTCTTTTTGATATCAATTCTGCTATCTTCAGGAGTTCGCTTTCTGTAGAAAGTTGGTTCACCAACTTGTTCAAATGGAGATGATGTGTAAATATTTTTTATTGCCCATGACATCAACTCTATTTCGGATGAAAAAATTTTATTATTTATTTCATCGAAAAGCTCACTACCATCAAAGAATATTTCTTTTTGTTTCCATATTTTCCCAGAATCTAGTTTGTCTTCTGCATTTAAAAGTGTTAGGAGAATACGGTTTTTCCCTTCAACTATTTGCCAAATATGAGGAGACATGCCCCTACCATAAGGCAGATTACTTGCGTGGAGGACTAGTGTGTAATCGAAATTGTCTCTTGTTTCTTTATCTATTATTTCATGGCAAGAAACTAAAAAGAGAATGTTGCCAGTGGTTAACTGGTTTGATTTAGTTACTATGTTGATCTCGTGTCGTTCACTTATATTGTTCGCCCAAGTGTGAATCCAACTATTTACAGGGTGGTTACTCTCTGAACAAATTATTGATATCTTCATTTAAGAACCTATCAGCACATTAATTAATTTGTTAACGCCCTGCCCATCGATGAGTGATTGTGCATGTTTGGCAATTGAATCTCTATATATGGGGGATGACATTTTCGTTAACTGAGTGGCTATTTTTTCATCAAAGAATGGATCATCCCAATATATCCCATCTGGGAATAAGCTATTTTCCTGACTCCATTTAAATTGTTTTTCTTGATTGTCAACAACACAAACCAAAATGCTAGGTAAGCCACATTTAGCAAGTTCAAACATGGTTTGTCCCGCCGAGCTAATGGCAAGGTCACATTGAGACATCAATTGCAACATCTCAATGTCATTAATATTTTTGTAGATGGTGCACTCTTTATTAAACGCAACATCTTGATTGTTTGAAATAATATTTACATGTGCGTTTGGATACATGGCAATAACTAGGTTGAATATACGCTCAGTCAGATTTCTGATATCTGTTGCACCCATAATGATTAAAATATCAATAATATCGCTGGTCGATTTTTCCCTCACAGCAGTATTCCAAAAAGCTGGCCTCAATGGTTGCCACTCAATACCCATAAGCCATTTTGCATCAACAAGATGATCAGGTTTTTGCTCTGGTATACAGTGAACTACTAATCCATTTGGATAATTCAATCGGAAAGTATCATCAAGATACACAGTTTGTAAAAAACAATCAGAAATCTTTTTTAAAACAGGTGGTGATGCATAGTAACTATCAATAAGTGCAAAGCCAGTGATGCTATTAACTACCCCCGGATTATCTTGCCAGCATATCCAGGAGATATTTTCATCTGGAATAAAATTCTGCGCACATGAATCCCCATCTATTATCCAATAGACGTCACCGCCTCTTTGCTTCCATGCGCATGCATAGGCACTACAGCGGCTTATATGTCCCATGCCGCGCTGTAGATCTCCTTCGGTAAATATCCATAGTGGTAGCAATTATCTCACCTTGAATACAGGTTGAATAGGTTCTCCATCAAGCGCACTGGCCAGTGTCAGATCTCTATCGTGACGAATGAGCACTGGCAGTATGTCGCGATAGGCGGCCAGCAAAGCGGCCACATCCTGTTCGCTGTGGGCCAGATTCATATTGTGACTGCCAAGGGTGAGGATCCCTCGCTTGCACAACTCCTGGATCAGATAGCTCTTGAGAAGCCAGGTAGAGTGGTTTACTGAATCCGCAACCAGCAGAAAGCTCCAGCTCGGATGTCCGGCGGTATGCAGCCAGTCCGGGGCATCGATCTCTTTTAGCAAGCTATCGAGCCCATCCAGTACCTGTTGTCCCCGCTCTGCAAGCCTCTTTGGTACATCCAGTCGCCGCATCTTTTTGATGACGGCGTTGGCCGCAGCGAGGGCAATTACATCCCCGCCGAAGGTGCCGGAGAAGAAGATATCTTCCATCCGTTTCATATATTGGCGGCGGCCAACAACGGCGGAAATCGGGAAACCATTGGCCATGCCTTTGCCGAACGCAGCAAGATCCGGCGTCACACCAAAGAGGCTCTGTGCCCCGCCCAAGTGGTAGCGAAAACCGGTAATGGTTTCATCAAAGATGAGTAGTGCGCCATGAGCATCGCAGAGTTGGCGCAGACCAGGCAGAAAATCCGGGGTTGGCCAGGTTACATTCATCGGTTCCAGAATGACGGCTGCAAACTCGCCCGGGTGAGCTTCCAGTAGGCACTGTAGCGAGGCAAGATCGTTGTAGTCAAATCTGTGGGTCAGCTCTCTCACGCATTCGGGGACCCCCAAATGGCGGGTGGTTGAGCCGATGTACCAGTCTTGCCAGCCATGATAGCCACAGACGGCTACTCGCTCGCGGCCTGTGACTGCTCTGGAGAGCCTGATACAGGCTGAGGTGGCATCAGTCCCGTTTTTGCCAAAGCGAACCATTTCGGCGCAGGGGATGAGCTCAATGAGCTGTTCTGCGACTTCAGTCTCCAGCCGGTGGGGAAGGGAGAAGATCGAGCCAAGACTGAGTTGCTCCATTACCGCTTCATTCACATCCGGATCGCAATATCCAAGACTGATGGCCAGTAGGCCGCTGGCAAAATCAAGATACTCGTTGCCATCTACATCCCAAACATGCGCCCCATTGCCGCGCTCGATAAAGAGTGGGGCGGCGCCATAGGGGAAACAGAGGCGACTTTTGGAGAAGGTTTGGGAGCCGAGTGGAATGCTCTGTTCCGCACGTGCCGAGAGAGCGAGTGAATGTTGATAACGTGAGGTCATATATGATTCTCCTTGGCCAGCGAATTAGCCAATCCTTCGTTGCGCTTGTGCCGGGTATTAAGTGTTGTCAGCTCCGGCTGCTGCGCCAGCAGGGCGAGGATATCGTCGGTCGTAAAGGTTGGGTTGGCAGGATAGAGAGCCTGATAAATTCGCTCTACCAGTTCAAAGTCGGCAGGCTCATCGACAGTCCAGCGCAGGTGGGCCAGCGAAGGCGAGCGCTGTAGTTCGCCGATAGAAAACTGTTCGGAATGACAGCGAACGTAATAGGTGACATGTTCCCGCTCGGTCTGCGTGGCGGCCTTTTCCTGCAAGGTTGCCAGAGTCGCTCCACTCATGATCTCGGCATCCAGCCCATCCGGATAACTGGGGTTGCCGCAGTTGCTGCTGTAGTCGAACTTGCCCGAGAGATGGAGGGCTATCAGCTCGTCTATTACCATAGGGTCAGCCAGTGGGCAGTCACCAGTGAGACGCACAACATGGGTCGGACTGTAGGGTTGGGCCGCCAGATAGAAACGCAGCAACACATCGTCAAGAGGACCGCAGAAACAGGGGATATTCAACCTCTCGCACAGCTCGGCAATGGCGCGATCTTCCGACTGATCGCTGGTGGCAACCAGCAGCTTGTCCAGTAGCTTGCTCTGTTGCAACCGTTCAATCTGCCTTGCCAGCATGGGTTCGCCCAGCAGTTCCTTTAGTACCTTGTTGGGCAGGCGGGAAGAACTGGTTCTGGCCTGCAGAATACCCAAGATCATCGTGTTCTCCAGAGTCCGGGGTTGATAAGTTCCTGTTCCATAGACGCCAGGTGTGCGATATCGGCCTCGTAGCACTCGTGCTGTACTTGACTGGCCGCAACGATGGCGGCCAGCTCTTGGGCATGACAAACACCGACAACAAAGCGGCTCACCTGTGGTAGGGCTGTCATGATGGAGAGGGCTCTGCCAAGCGGGGCCACCGAGGGATGCCAGTGGTCAAACCGTTCAAGTGCGGTAGCGAAACGCTGAAAATAGTCAGGTCGCTGCGCTGGTTGCATCAATAACAGGCCCTGTAAAAAGAGCGAGCGAACATGGATTTCACACCCCATATCTACCAGTTTGTCGAGCCATCCAGTGCGTAAAAAGCGTTGATCGAGCAAATTGGCAGGTAATTGCACCAGTTCCAGAGGATAGCCAGCTGCGCTCCAGGTATCGAGCTCGTCCGGGGAGTAGACGGAGATCCCGAGTTTTCCGATCGCGCCCTGTTGCTGCAAATCGGTGAGTAACTCGAACAAGGCAGGTGAGGCATCTTGGCTACGGTGCAGCAGCAAACCATCGAGCCGTTTTCGCCCCAGCCAATGCAAGCTGTTGTTGAGCGCAGCCTTAACATCGGACAGCGGTAGCCCTGGTGCCAGCTTGTCGATGAGAGTGAAGTCGGTGATATCTCTTTGCCCCAGCCTCTGCTCGGCATTGCCATAGGCTTGCGCCGTATCCAGGGTATCGATACCTGCTTGACGAGCTAACGCAATGATCGCGTCGAGTTCCTCATCGCTGACTTGTCCGTCGTGATTGCTGATCCCGTAATCCAGACCGAATTGCACTGTGCCCAGAGCTAGCCGCATAGTGCCTGCTCCAGCGCATCTACGACCTGTTGCTGCTCTGAGAGAGTCAGAGCCGGGAACAGTGGAAGAGAGATTGCTCCCTGATAGTAGGCTTGTGCGCCCGGATAGGCTGCTGGGTCATGTCCCAGCCCACGGTAGTAGGGCTGGGCTGGGATAGGAATATAGTGAACGTTGACGCCAATGCCGGCAGCACGCAGGCGGGCAAACACCTGATCGCGTTCAGCCACCTGAATGACATAGAGGTGATAACCGCTCTGGCGATTATTACTCTGCTGCAACGGCTGGACTGGCAAGGGGGATAACAGCGTGTCATATCGCCTGGCAAGTTCACGACGCTGGGTAATGAACTGGTCAAGACGGCTCAACTGACTAAGCCCTAGTGCCGCCTGAATGTCGGTCAAGCGATAGTTGAAGCCCAGAAGTTGTTGCTCGTAATACCACTCTCCGGGAGAGGGCATGAGCAGCGCTTGCGGATCTCGAGTGATTCCATGGCTGCGATAGAGTCGCAATTTGTCGGCCAGCACCTGATCCCGGGTGGTGACAGCGCCTCCTTCTGCGGTCGTAATCGGTTTGACCGGATGAAAGCTGAAGACCGTCATATCGCTGTGACGGCAACTACCGATAGGTGACCCCTGATAGTGGGCACCCAGTGCATGGCAGGCATCCTCGATCAGAATGATTCCGTACTGGCGACAGAGCGCACCGATCTCTTCGAGATCGCAGGGCTGTCCGGCCAGATGTACAGCAATCAGCGCTTTTGGAAGGGAGTGGGTGCGCATAGCTTGCTGCAGTTTCTTATCCAGTGCCACTACATCGAGGTTACCGGTAGCAGGGTCAACGTCGACAAAATCAACGTTGGCATTGTAGTAGCGAACGCAGTTCGCCGACGCAACAAAACTGACCGCAGAAACCCAAACTGTATCTTGGGCGCCAATATCCAGTACTGCACAGGCCAGATGAAGCGCAGTGGTGCCGTTACTGCAAGCAACCACATGCGGCACTTGGCAGTAATCGGCCAGTCCTTGTTCGAAAGCGGGAACGGCTTGGCCTTGGGTCAGATAATCAGATTTCAGTACGGCAACGACGGCTTCTATATCGGCATCGCTGATCGATTGGCGGCCATAAGGGATCATTCGGACAATACCTGCTGGTTCATGCTCTGTAGTTCGGCTATCGACAGAAAGTGCTGATTATTTAGGGAATTGTATTCAAAGCCCGGTGCAACCAGTGTGGCTGTTTCACCCAGAGCATTAACGCTGAAATCATTGTTGCGGCTGGTGAAACTGATGCTGGGGGCAATCACGTAGTAATCGTTGAACTCATAAGTGTGGAAAGAGTCGTCAGCCGGACACATCACCTCGTGCAGCTTCTCCCCCGCACGGATGCCGATGATCTCCTGCTTAAGGGTCGGAGCCATGGCTGCCGCCAGATCGGTGATCTTGACCGACGGGATTTTCGGCACGAACAGTTCGCCACCGCGCATACGCTGGAAGTTGCTAAGAACAAAATCTACGCCTTGCTGCAAGGTCAGCCAGAAGCGGGTCATCTCGGGGTGGGTGATAGGCAGCGTACTGGCGCCGCTCTTGATCAGATTGTCGAAGAAGGGAACTACTGAGCCCCTTGAGCCGACCACGTTGCCATAACGTACCACCGAGAAGATGGTCGGGTTCTTGCCCGCCATATTGTTGGCGGCGACAAAGAGCTTGTCAGAACAGAGCTTGGTTGCCCCGTAAAGGTTGATCGGGTTGGCAGCCTTGTCGGTTGAGAGTGCAATGACCTTCTGCACGCCATTGTTGAGAGCGGCCTTGATGACGTTTTCGGCTCCTCCAACGTTGGTCTTGATGCACTCCATTGGGTTGTATTCGGCAGCTGGCACTTGCTTGAGTGCAGCGGCATGCACCACAAAGTCGACGTCGCGCATCGCCATGTCGAGGCGCTCGGCATCGCGAACATCGCCGATAAAATAGCGCATGCAGGGATGGTTGAAACGCTGCTGCATTTCAAACTGCTTGAGCTCATCACGGGAGTAGACGATCAGTCGTGCCGGTTGGTAGCGGGATAGCACGGTTGCGATGAATTTTTTGCCAAATGACCCTGTGCCACCGGTAACCAGGATTGTTTTTCCATTAAACATGACGGTGTCCCATGATGAAGATTGGTATCTATGGAATTCTAAAGCACTTTTTATGCCATTTGCAGACGTAAATTGGAAGGCGTGATCTGAATGGCTGTTTTTTGGCTATTTGTTGCTGCGTTGGGCAATGGCTCGGCAAACCTGCTCCACCGCATTGAGGGCTCTCGGGGTGAAGCGGTGCAGCTCATCCGAGTTGATCAAATCGAGTCGCTGATGCTGCACCGCGTCGAGATTTGGCCACTTTCGCCAGTGAAGCAGGGCGTCAGGATCTTGACTTCCTGCCAGGATCAGCGATGGGTTGGCTCTGATCACCTGTTCCATGTCCACTTGAGGGTAAGGGGTCTTGGCATTCGCCATGATGTTGATCCCGCCGCAAAGCTCGATGGCCTGAGCCGGCCAGGCATTGCCACTGACGCTGGTGAGCGGCGGGTACCAGAGCTGGTAGAACACCTTGACACCGGTTGGTTGGCCATAGCGCTGTTGCAGGGAATGCAGGCGCGTCAGATAGCGATCGGCGGCTTCGTTGGCACTCTTCTCCACTCCAAGCAATTTGCCCAGCGCCCGCATTTCGGTGGCCAGCGAGGCAAAATCGGTGGGCTCAGAGTAGAAAACCGGGATTCCCAGCCGCTCCAGCGGGGCCAGCATGCGAGACTGGGCCGAGCGCCAGCCCAGGATCAGGTCCGGTTTTTGCGCCAGCAGCGCCTCGACATTGATGCTGCGATAATTGGCCACCTTGGGTTTGTTTTTCACCTCGGCGGGATAGTCGGAGGCATCGTCGATGGCCACCAGCTTGTCACCGGCACCTATGTCGTAAAGCAGTTCGGTAAGATGGGGTACCACGCTCACCACCCGGCTCGGAGTGGCTGCCTGCAGCGCAGCGGGCAACCAGGCAAGCAACACGCAGGGCAGCCAGATAGGCAATCGCAACCATCTAACCATGAAATAACCCCGCCACAGTGACAAGCAGCGCCAGCATCAACCAGCCCCAGCCAATTCCTTGCAGAATATTGAGCACCTTGCGCGGTGACTCACCGTCGGGGTCATCACCGCTGCCAAGTATCGGCCAGCGTTGCAAGGTTCCCTGATAGTAGCGAGGGCCACCAAGACGGATCCGGCACTTGTCTACCAGCAGAGTGAGCAGCATCCCGATGGCGGGATAGGGCCAGATCGCGCCACTTCGCAGCAGCTGTGCGGCCTGTTTGAGCCGCGGTAGCAGGAGCGGTAGCCCCAGTAGCAGGATGGTGGGAGCATTGAGCCCCTGATAGAGGGCGCTGGCGGCGCGGCCAAAATAGCCAAACGCGGGATCCTTCATGCTCCAGCCCTGGCTCATCAGCTGTACCAGCCGCCAGAGCAGGGCGCCTTGTACCCCCGCGAGGGCATACCCCAGCAGCGGGCCAGCCCATTGGCCGATCAGGCGCAGGGCGCAGCTCTCCGTCACTGCTTTGGCGAGCCCCATGGCCGAGAGCTTGCCAGTCTCTCGCTTGAGCCAAGGAGCCGCCTGCAATCTCGCCAGCGGCAGGGTCTCCTGCGTGGCGAGTGAGTGAGTGGCATGGGCGAGTTCGCGTAGTGGACGAGATTCGATCATCAACAGCAGAAACAGCAGGTCGAAGAGCGGCTCGCTCAGGGCCAGATTGCGTAGCGACCAGAGCCCGGCAGCGCAGGGTGTCCAGACCACCAGTATCGCCAGCATACCTGCTTGCAGCTGCTGGTGTGGCGTGCCATCAGTCCTGTGCACCTTGTGCCCCAGCCGGGTCAGCAAGGGCGTTACGGCCGAAAGACGCAGATGGGATGGCCACGGGATCACCGCCTCCAGCAAAGCAGCCCCCACCAGAATGGCCGCCGTCGTCGAGAGGAGGGCGTCGGCCATCAAATCAAGCGAGCCGGTTTCGATCACAGTTTGCCGAGCATCTTGATAATCACTTCGGCGGAGTGCTTGCCGGCCACTTCGATAAAGGCATCGAAGGATTCAACCTGTTCCTTGCCGGCGATATCGGACATGGCACGCACCACCAGATAGGGCACTTTGAACATGTGGCACACCTGACCGATCGCGGCACCTTCCATCTCGACCGCCAGCATCTGCGGGAAGTCGGCGCGAGCCTTGGCGATGGCGTCCGGTTTGCACATGAACTGATCGCCGGTGCAGATAAGGCCGACCTTGGTCTGGTGTTTGCCTTGTTCGGCGATGCAATCCTGAGCGACCGCGATGAGCTTCTCGTCGCAGGGGAAGGCGGCGGGTTGCTGCGCCATCTGGCCCATCTCGTAACCAAAAGCGGTCACGTCCACATCGTGGAAACGCATCTCGCTGGCGATCACCACATCACCGATGTGCAGATCCTGGGCAAAGCCGCCCGCAGAGCCGGTATTGATGACGCAGTCGGGGGCGAATTTTTCCAGCAGCAGGCTGGTGGCCACGCTGGCGGCGACCTTACCGATACCGGAGCGGGTCAGGATCACCTCTTTGCCCGCCAGCATCCCTTGATAGAACTCGCAGCCGCCCAGTTGCAGAGTGGTGGGGTTGCTCATCTGGCTGCGCAGCAGGGCTACTTCTTGCTCCATGGCGCCGATAATACCTACTTTCATTGCTGACCTCGTCTTGCTAGCCGTGTGGCTGAATTTAAGTTGCTGTAGATCATAACAAAAGATGGCGTCGGCGCCGAGAGGCACACGCGAAAGGAGAGATGAAGTGCGGCGCCCCATATGGAGGCGCCGCAGGTGACCACAACAGCATTCATTGGTTAGAGATCAGAGGGGGCCTTTAGCCGAGCGCGGTGTCTAGCGTCATCATCAGGGCAAAGCCTGCCATCAGGCCGAGGGTGGCATAGGTCTGGTGACCGTTGCGGTGAGTCTCCGGGATCACCTCGTGCGAGACCACAAACAGCATGGCGCCGGCGGCGAGCCCAAGTCCGATGGGGTAGGCGATGGCAAGGCCGCTGGAGAGCCCCACCCCGAGCAGGGCGCCAATCGGTTCGAGCAGGCCGCTGGCGATGGCGACCAGCACAGCCACCGAAGGGCGAAAACCGGCGGCGCACATGGCCAGCGCCACCGCCAATCCTTCCGGAATATCCTGCAGTGCGATGGCAGTGGTAAGCGGCAGCCCCACCGACATATCCCCCTGCGAGAAGCTGACCCCGATGGCCATCCCTTCCGGCAGGTTGTGCAGGGCGATGGCAAAGACGAACAGCCAGACCCGGGAGCAGCTCTCATGGCCGGGGCCGCAGGGGCCGGTCTTGTCATGCTCGTGGGGGGTGAACTGATCCAGTCCCAGCATCAACAGCACCCCGAGGGTCATGCCGACCACCACCACGGCGGCGGCACTGAAGCCGTTGCCAGTGATCCCCTCGGCGGCCTCCAGCCCCGGCAGCAGCAGGGAGAAGGCACTGGCCGCCAGCATCATGCCGGCGGCAAAGCCCAGCATGGTGTCCTCTACCTTTTGCGGCACCGAGCGCAGAAACAGGGCGGGCAGGGCGCCGATGGCGGTGGCGGCAAACCCGGCGGCACCACCGACAAGGCCATAGCGCACGCCGCTGGTCACCTCGCCGGTAGCGAGCATGATGAGACTCTGCAACAGCAGCAACAAGACGGCAGCCAGCGCGATAAAGAGGCCGAGAGCAGTGAGCGGGCGGCTTTGCATCTGGCTGCGCAGTTGCTGTGACCAGGATAACGGAGGAAGAGCTGAGAGATGGTCCATGGCATGACCTCAAGGTGTGCAAAGTGGATGGTGGCATTACATCCACTTGGCCGCCCCTTGTCTATGTCTGCAAGGCGATTGCCGCTATCGAAAAATGGCGTCAGGTGAATATGAAGTTTTTTGTGATCCGGCTCTGATTGTTGGTTTTGTTAAGTTGCTTTTAATTTTTAAAGAAAAGTGAGGGCGTGGTCGCTTTGTGCTAGAGTGCGCGCCTTTGCGGAACTCTACCTTCCCGGTGTTCTGCATTTTTTCCCGTCAGGAAGGTCCGGGGATTTGCTCATAGGGACGTGATCGCCACACTCCATTCGCCTGTCAGCAGTAGAGGATCACCCGCCACTATGTTTTACAAGAATCTCTCCATCGGCAAAAAGATTGCCGTGGTTTTTGCGGTCATTGCCGCAGTCAACGTTCTCTTCGGTGTTTTTCTCTCCAGCGAATTGCGCGGTGTGCGTGATCGGGTGCTGAACTTTACCGACTCTACGCTGCCGAGTGTCCTGTCGGTTGAAACCCTGCTCTATGACGTCTCCTATGTCCGTCGTGCCCAGTTCGCCTTGCTGATGGTGAACGATGCCGCTGATCTGCAGGCTCGCCGCAGCCGGATCCAGCAGAATATCCAGAAAGTAGACAACGCATTTCACGCCTATGAGGCGACCGTCGGTGCTGATCATGAGCGTCAGGTGTTTAATCAGGCCAAACAACAGTGGCTCAGTTACCAACGTGCAGTGAACGAGTTTGATCAACTGCTGGTACAAGGACAACAAGAGCAAGCCAAGGCACAGTTATTTGCCTCGAATGCTGCTTTTGGTTCTCTGGAGCGGGCAGTTAATGCTCTGATCGATGTGAACCTCGGTTTTGTGAAGGAAAACCGCAGCAGCTTGCTTGGCAGCGTCAGCATGGTGACCACTTTCGCCATGGTGAGCATTGGTGCTCTGCTGGTGTTCATGGTGGTGATGACCTGGTTCCTGACCCGCCAGATCTGCCTGCCGCTGCAAGCGGTAGTGGCTCAGGCCAACGCCATTGCCGCCGGCGATCTGACTCATCAGCTGGAGCGTCAGCATATCGGCCGCGACGAGCTTGGCATGCTGGCCAAAGCTTCCCTCAAGATGCAGGACAACCTGCGTGGTCTGATTGAAGAGGTGGTGGCTGCGGTTACCCAGTTGGGGGCGGCGATTGACGAAGTGAGTGCGGTTTCCGAACAGTCTGCCAAGGGTATTCAGAGCCAGCAGCAAGAGATTTCGCTAGTGGCGACGGCCATGACCCAGATGAAAGCGACCGTTGCTGATGTGGCGGGCAATACAGAGCACACTTCTGAGTCTGCCAGTGCGGCTAATACCTTAGCCCGCAAAGGTAATCAGGATGTGCAGCGTTCGCTGGTGGCGATCACCCGTGTGGCGGAAGAGATTGAGCAGGCTGGCACGCTGGTGGCCGAACTGGAGCGTGAATCCGCCCAGATCAACGTAGTGGTCGATGTCATTCGCAGCATTGCCGATCAGACCAATCTGCTGGCTCTCAATGCCGCCATTGAGGCAGCCCGTGCCGGTGAACAGGGCCGTGGCTTTGCGGTGGTTGCCGATGAGGTGCGCACCCTGGCGGGCCGCACCCAGGCCTCTACCGGCGAGATCGTCGCCATCATCGAAACCCTGCAGTCTCGCGCCAATCAGGCGAAAGAGGTGACCGGGCTGAGCTGTGACATGATCCGTCAGTGCGTCACCCAAAGCGAGCAGACCGGCACCGGTATCCAGCAGATCGAAGAGGCTGTCGCCCAGATTGCCGATATGGCGATCCAGATTGCCAGCGCCTGTGGTGAGCAGGATGCGGTGTCTGATGAGCTGGGTCGCAATGTTGAGCGGATCAACGAATCCGCCAATGAGGTGGCGCAGGGGGCGGATCATACTGCCCGCGCCTGTCTGGAGCTGAGCCAGCTGGCGGTGGGTCTGAAGCAGACCATCGGTCGCTTCCGCCTTGCCTGATAAAGGGGCTGGCGTACGCCGACCTCTTCATTCATAAAAGTCGGGGCGCTTTGCCTGCCCTCACGACACCCGGCCATGTGCCGGGTGTTTTTTATCTGGCGATGGGTACGAGGCCTGATGGTTGGGGCTCTTCATACAGAGGATGAAGATCAGGGCAAACTGGGAGGGAGATCAGATGCTTATCTCTGCCTGTGTGGTGATATTCAAGATGGTTGGTTAAGGCGTATTTGCTAACGAGAGAAGGGCGACGAACTGTTTTGGGGATGGGGAACGGGGTGAGCTGTTGGGGCGCGAGCTACGGGGAAGAAGAGCATAAGCAGTTGGTTGGAATGCCCTGACAGGGCATATCGCAGCAATAAAAAAACCGGCTTGCGCCGGTTTTTTTATATTGGTGAAGTCTGGGGAGCTGGCTTATTTGGCCAGAGACTCCGGCAGCTCTTCACGGATCTTGCCGAGCATCTCTTTCAGGACTCGCGGGTTGGCAACCACGATGTTGCCGGAGTTTTCGTAGTTGTGACCGCCTACGAAGTCGGTGACGATGGCGCCAGCTTCTTTGGCCAGCAGTTCACCGGCAGCGGTGTCCCAGGGTTTCAGGCCGATTTCCCAGAAACCGTCGACGCGACCGGCAGCCACGTAGGCCAGATCCAGTGCGGCAGAGCCGGAGCGACGGATGTCGGCACATTCGATGAACATGCTCTGGAACATCTTCAGGTAGGACTCGATGTGGTGCTTTTGTTTGTAGGGGAAACCGGTAGCCAGTACGGTGCCAGCCAGCTCTTTGGCTTTGCCGACACGGATACGGTAGCCGTTCAGCTGGGCGCCGCTACCACGGGTAGCAGTAAACAGCTCGTCACGGATGGGATCGTAAACAACGGCTTGTTCAGTCTTGCCTTTTACGCGCAGGGCGATGGAAACGGCAAAGTGCGGAATGCCTTTGACAAGGTTGGTCGTGCCATCCAGTGGGTCAATGATCCATTGGTAGTCCGGATTGGTACCGGCAATCTCACCAGACTCTTCAGCAACAATGCTGTGCTCCGGGTAAGATTTTTTGATGGTGTGAATGATGGCCGCTTCGGCTTCACGGTCAACGTTGGTCACGAAGTCATTGCTGCCTTTTTGGATAGCCTCAATGTTCTCAGGCTGGGAGAAGGCTTTTACTACAACTTGACCGGCGTTGCGCGCAGCGCGCACGGCGATATTCAGCATCGGATGCATAGGTTCACCACTGGATGTTAAAGAACGGGGGATAAAAGGACGCGGTATAATACCAGTATTTTGTGCGATGGCAACTGTTATCCCCCTACGACCAATTGATTACCACTGCCAGATTTGACGGCTCCAATATAGACCAGATCTGCGCTAGTCTTATCCCAGCAGCCGGATACAGGCTGTCATGAGCATAGGGATGTGAACCATGAATTTGTCATTAGTGAGTCAGAACGTGTCAGCGGCCAGCGAGGGACTGTTGGCCATCTTGCGGTCATCACCTGAGTATGGTGATCACTTTGCCCACATCACCGTGACCCCCCTGGCCCAGTGGCAACCGGCCAAGACGGAGGCGGCGATCCTGCTGATCGACGGCGATGCGCCCTGGCAGGATGCCGGATTTGCCCGGGGAGAGGATGAGACGATCGGTTTGCCGGTCTTGCCGCTGCTGATCCGCAAGGGGGACAAGGAGCTGACGGTCTGCGGGCCGGATGTGCGTGACCCCCGTTTCTATTTTGTCTCAAACGGCATCGTGCTGGATGAGTCGGAGCTGGCCGAGCCTGCCTGCAGCCGGGTGCTGTTGCGCAAGCTGGAGTCCTACTTCCCGCTGCTTTCCCGCCTGATCATGCTGCGCCAGCGCAAGCCGGTCGCCGTGATTAACTAATATCTACTATTGCCAGAGAGCACCAGCGGCGCACCGTGGCCTTGTTTGGCCTACGGTGCGCCGCTTTTTAATGGTCTGGAGCCGGTCACTTGTTGCAAGATGAGGCGGCTATGGTGTTGCACCCTGTTCCAACCGTGCAATCTGGCTATGACCAACAAGGAGTGAATCATGATCGACTTTTACACCGCCGCGACCCCCAATGGTTTCAAAGTGGCGATCGCCCTCGAAGAGCTGGGTTTGCCCTATCGGGTCATTCCTCTCGATCTTTCGGCGCTGGATCAGAAGAAGCCCGAGTTTCTCGCCATCAACCCAAATGGCCGTATTCCGGCTATCGTCGATCGGGATAACGACGATTTCGCCGTATTCGAGTCGGGGGCCATCCTCATCTATCTGGCGGAGAAAGCAGGCAAGTTGCTGCCCGCTGATCCCAAACGCCGCTCTCAAGCCATCCAGTGGCTGATGTTCCAGATGGGCGGGGTAGGGCCCATGATGGGGCAGGCTAACGTCTTCTACCGCTATTTCCCCGAGAAGATCCCCGCCGCCATCGAACGTTACCAGAAGGAGGGGCGCCGTCTGTTCGAGGTGCTCGACAGCCATCTGGCCCATCACGAATATCTGGCGGACGAGTACAGCATCGCCGATATCGCCACCTGGCCCTGGGTGCGTATTTATGACTGGAGCGGTATCTCCATCGAGGGATTGCCCCATCTGCAAGCCTGGATGGATCGCATGGCAGAGAAGCCAGCCTGCCAGAAGGGGATCACCATACCGCCGCGCAAGGAGCAGCCCGATGAGCTGATCAAGCAGGCGCAACAGATGGTAACGCGTTGATTTTTAACTGCTGACGGGGCGAAATGCCCCGTAATATTAGAAAAACTAAGGCAAGCCGATTATAAAGATTCGTTCGTTTTTTGTGAGCTGAATCACTATGATGCCCCCATACCACCAAGCGTCCTGTGCGGTGGCTTGGCGGGCTCCCCGCCTACTGTTTCCAACACTGTTTTTGATTGCATCACAGCCTCTGTGATCAGATTCCTCTGGGCCATTTTGTGCCAGAGGGGCGGCAGCATTTTTTCGATTTTTTGGGACTGATATGGATCGGCACAGTTTTTATCCGTTGTTTTTACTGACCATTCTGATGGTCGCTGTGGGCCAGATGACCCAGACCCTTTATGTTCCCTCCATTCCCATGATGGCGGGGGACTTCAATGTGGCCTCGGGCCAGTTGCAGGCGGTGATGGCCTGTTACCTGATCCCCTATGGCCTCTCCCAGTTTGTCTACGGGCCGCTTTCGGATCGCATCGGTCGTCGTCCGGTGCTGATTGTCGGCATGATGGTGTTTCTGGTGGGCACCCTGACCATTCAGGTCATCCCCCATTTTGCCGCCCTGCTGGTGGGTAGCTTTATTCAGGGGCTGGGTACCGGTGCCGGTGGCGCCATGAGCCGTACCGTGATGCGCGATCGCTACAACGGCGCCGAGCTCAACCGCGCCAACAGTCTGGTGAGCATGGGGGTGATCTTCTCCCCGCTGCTGGCACCGGTGCTGGGGGGATGGCTGACCGAGCTGTTCAACTGGCGCGCCGGTTACTGGTTCCTGTTCGGTTTTGGTGCCGTAGCCACCCTGGCGATCATGGCCTGGTTTGGCGAGACCCTGCCTGCTGCTGCCCGTCAGCCACTGCGCGTCGGTGCTGCCTATCGCCATGTGCTGGGCAACCCCAAGTTTCAGGGCAACCTGCTCTGCCTGATGGCGACCTTTGCCGGTTTGGCTGTGTTCGAGGCTGCGGCCGGTGTGCTGCTCGGCGATGTGCTGAAACTGAGCGCCCGCACAGTGAGCGTGCTGTTCGTGCTGCCGCTGCCCGGCTATCTGTTCGGGGCCTGGCTCTCTGCCAAGCTGAGCTTCCGTTTGACTCAGGGCAAGCTGATGCGTCTGGGGATCGCCTTTCTGGCGCTCGGCTCACTCATCATTCTGGTGCCGGGGCTGTTCGGGGTGGTGAGTGCCGCCTCGCTGGTTGGTGGTGCGGCTGTCTACTTCATCGGTAGCGGTATTCTCTACCCGACCGCAACTTCCTGTGCCATCGAGCCCTTCCCGGGTCAGGCCGGCACCGCGGGGGCCATTCTCGGCGGGATGCAGAATCTGGGGGCGGGTGTGGTGACCCTGCTGGCCGCCGGTTTCCCGATGACTGGACAGGTGACCCTGGGGGCCATCATGACCCTGATGGTGCTGATCGTGGCGCTGAGCTTTGTCTGGTTACGCCACCACGGTTCTCCTCACGAGCAGATGGCCATCTAAATTTGCTTGCCAGTTGCAAAACAAAGCCCGCCTTTTGGCGGGCTTTGTCGTTATGGCTGTGTCCGTTTCACACCTTGTCCCATCGGGTTCTCCATTTATTGGGGGGGAAAGGTGTAAACCATGTTCAGGACGGGACAGTTCGTTGATCATCAGGCAAAGAAAAAGCCCGTCACGCTGGTGACGGGCTTTTGCTGTTGGTACCCCGAGATGCCGTTGCCGGTTTGGGCCCTTGAACCGTCGGTTCAAGGCGGGGATCGGATCTGACCGCAGGCTTCTCGGTCGTGCCGAGCATGCGCAATAGCCAGAAGGCAGATCCCCTGTTTGGTATGAATATCGGCTCGGGGACTTGAACCGGCTGACAAACATCCCAGGGAATTTTAAAACGGTTTGCGATTAGGGCTGTTGCCCCTCTTCGCTGGAATCACCATATTGTCCGTGCTCGATCAGGGCCGCTTCGATGGTGCGCTGCAGCATCTTGATCCGCTTGTCCATGGTCTCAGAGTATTGGTGGTTCTTCTCTTTTTCAAGGCAGAGCTCATGACAGAAATTGAGCGCCGCCATGATAGCCAATTGCTCGTTGCTGGAGACTTTGGAACGTTGACGCAGGTCGATCAACTTGTCGGTCAGCTGCTCGGCGGCCTGGCGCAGGGCATCCTGCTGTCCCAAGGGACAGGATACCTTGTAGGGACGTCCCAAAATGACGATTTCTACGGCCTCTGTGCTCATGCCTTCCTCAATACGGCGGAGCTGATTTCCGCCTTTATCCACGTGGACAACTGGGCGGGACTATATAGCGCAGATGCATAAGTTTCAAGGCCTTGCTGGCTCTGCAAGAGGGAGAATGCTAGGATCCTGACCATTAATTCTGCAAATTTGCCTGAACTTTGAGCGGATCCTCTATGAGCAAAACAAACCCCCTTAAATATGCGGCTGTGGCCGACATCATGGAGCAGCATGAGCTGATGGCCAGTGCAGTCGAGGCCCATGGTGTGATCTGCGGTCTGGTGTGTGGTGGTGTGGCACTGGATGAGAAGAGCTGGGTCCCCCATTTCAACGATCTGGTGAACGACGGTTTCGGCCTGCCGGCCCCGGTGCGCCAGGTGATGACCGATCTTTATCACAATGTGGTCGAGAGCCTGATGGCCCAGAAGGGCGTCGAGCTGCTGCTGCCAAGTGATGATGCCCCCCTTGATGAGCGCATCGATTCGCTGGTGGATTGGTCACAGGCATTTCTGGCCGGTTTCGGCGTGGTGCAGCAGGAGCTCTCCCGCGCGTCGGAAGAGCTGCAGGAGATGATCCAGGATATCGCCAGCATCACTCAGGTCTCTGCCGAGTTCGATCAGGAAGATGACGAGAACGAAGCCTCCTTCCTGGTGCTCTACGAACACGTCAAACTGGGTGTCATGATGGCATTCGAAGAGTTTGGCAAGCGCCCCGATACCCCGAGCGCACCGCCGACCCTGCATTGAGGTGCGGGTCAACGCGACCCTTACTGAATCTGCAAGAGCGCCTGATGGCGCTCTTTTTTATTCCCTTGTGGTGGCTAACCCTGTGAGGCGCAACCGGTTTTTTGCCGGTGACCTCGCATTCGGCCAGCGGCTTTGTGATAGCATGAGGCCACCTTTTTCACTTCTTCCTCTCTGCTTATGTCTCAATCTGATGTGCGACAGGTCGATGTCACCCTGGTCGGCGGTGGAATGAGCGGCGCCGTGCTGGCCCTCTCGCTGGCAGCCCTGCTTCGATCCGATGGCTCCCCCCTCGAGATCCTGCTGCTGGAGGCAAGCGTCCCCGAACAGCACACCCATTCAGGGTTCGACGCACGCGCCATTGCGCTCTCGGCCGGTACCTGCGATGCGCTGTTGCGACGCGGACTCTGGCCGCTGTTTGCCCCCCATTGCGCCCCCATTACCCAGATTCATGTCTCGGATCGGGGCCACTTCGGTCAGGCTCGCCTGTCGGCTGCCGAATACGGTCTGCCCGCGCTGGGCCAAGTGATCGAGCTGGCAGCTGCCGGTCATGAGCTGCAACGGGCGATGGCGGCCTCTCCCAATATCCGGGTCTGCTGTCCGGCTCGGGTGAGCGAGATTGCGCCCGATGAGGAGAAGGTGACCCTCACCCTCGAGAGCGGTGAACAGATTGAGACCCGCCTGCTGGTGGCGGCAGACGGCGGCAACTCCTTTGTGCGTCAGCACTTCAAGTTGCCGGTGACCCGCCACGACTTTGAGCAGCACGCCATCATCGCCACGGTCAAAACGGCGCAAGACCCTGAGGGACGCGCCTTCGAGCGTTTTACCGAAGGGGGGCCGCTGGCCCTGCTGCCGATGCAGGATGGGCTCTCCTCGCTGGTATGGAGCGTCGGGCAGCATGAGGTGGATGAGCTGATGGCCCTCGATGAGGTGGCGTTTCTTGCCCGTCTGCAGCAGGCCTTTGGCTGGCGGCTCGGCCGCTTCGAGCGATGTGGCGTGCGTAATGTTTATCCGCTCATTCTGACCGCCTGCGACTACCCGCTGGCCCAGCGCACCGTGCTGGTCGGTAATGCCGCCCACGCCCTGCACCCGATTGCCGGGCAGGGCTTCAACCTCGGGATGCGGGATCTGGACCTGCTTACCGGCGCCGTAGCCAAGGCGTTGGCAGAGGGGGAGGATATCGGCAGCTTCAAGGTGCTGAACGGTTACTGGCAGCAGCGTCAGCGCGATCAGGCGCAGACCGTCTGGCTCACCTCTTCGCTGGCCCAGCTCTTCTCCAATGGTCACGATCCGCTGGTGGCGGGGCGCAATCTGGCGCTCACCCTGATGGGGCGATTCCCGTGCCTCAAGGCGCCGCTTGCCTCGCGCACCCTGGGCTTTGTCGCCGATGTGTGCGGCAACTAGCCAGCACTTGTTGAGTGGAACCTGTTGACCGGAAGATGGTGACCGCCATTCGTTGATCAAAACCTATTGAATAAAGAGGTGATGCCTGCGGGCGTCCCCTCGCTGGCCAGCCGGTCAGCCCTGAAAGGATGAGATGATGCAGATGCAAAATGTGGATGTGGTGATTGTCGGTGGCGGCATGGTGGGGCTGGGGCTCGCTGCGGCCCTGAAACATAGCGCCCTCAAGGTGCTGGTGGTGGAGGGACAACTGCCCGACCCGCAGCTGGGGGAGGTGGCCGATAACCGGGTCAGCGCCCTGAGTCTGGCCAGCCAGCAGATCCTGCGCCATGTCGGCGCCTGGGACGGCATTGAAGCGCGCCGCCTGCAGGCCTACGACAAGATGGCGGTGTGGGAGCAGGACAGTTTCGGCCATATCGATTTCGATGCCGCCAGCCTGCGTCAGGCCAACCTCGGCCACATCGTCGAGAATCGGGTGATCCAGCTGGCGCTGCTTGAGGCGATTGAAGGTGCCAGCAATATCCAGTTGCTGACCCCCGCCAGAGCCAAGAGCCTGCAGAGCGGCCCGGCGGGCGCCCTGCTGCTCCTTGAAGATGGTCAGGCCATCTCGGCCAAACTGGTGGTGGCTGCCGATGGCGCTCACTCCTGGGTGCGCCGTCAGGCCGATATCCCGCTCACCAGCTGGGATTACGGTCACCACGCCCTGGTGGCGACGGTGCGCTGCGCCGAACCCCATGAAGCTGTTGCTCGCCAGATCTTCACCCCGGATGGCCCGCTCGCCTTTTTGCCGCTGTGGCAGGAGAACCTCTGCTCCATCGTCTGGTCGCTGCCTGCGGCCCGCGCCGAGGCGCTCTGCGCCTGCAATGACGAGCAGTTCAATCGCCAGCTTACCGCCGCCTTCGATGCCCGCCTTGGTCTGTGCAAGGTGGAGGGGGCGCGTAGCGCGATTCCTCTTACCGCCCGCTATGCCCGCGACTTTGCTCGCGAGCGGCTGGTGCTGGTGGGAGATGCTGCCCACACCATCCACCCGCTGGCGGGGCAGGGGGTCAACCTTGGCCTGCTGGATGCTGCCGCGCTGGCGGAGCAGATCTTGCAAAATCATGCCGCGGGCGAGGATATCGGCCTGCTCGCCAACCTGCGCAGTTACGAGCGCTGGCGCAAGAGCGAGGCGGCTCGCATGCTGGCGGCGATGGAAGGGCTCAAGCGGTTGTTCAGCGGGGCCAACCCGCTCAAGAAGCTGGTGCGGGGCGTGGGATTGCGCGCGGCCAATCTGCTGACGCCCTTCAAGGAGGGGGTGATCCGCGCCGCCATGGGATTGGAGGGAGAGTTGCCCGCATTGGCCCGTCCTGACTGGGCTGTTGCTGCGACCAAGGGCAGTGCCATGCAGGCCAAGGCTGAAAAAAACTAATATTACTCGCCGTTTTTGACAACAAAAGTAATCCGACAAGGCTGATGACCCGTTTTGGGTGTCAGCCTTTAATTTTGCTCTGGAGCGAAACGTTTTTCTGCAAATTGTGACGAAACGGTAAAAATCGAAATTTAATCTCGCCTGAGTCGGCTTATGGCTGTTTTTATCACTGCATTTATCTTAGTGTCTGGAGTCAGTTTTACGGGAGGGGATTAGTTTTTTTTGAGCGGCACGCTCGCCTGCTTGTCATATAATCCGCTCCGTTCAAGGAATCCCTCTTGCCTGGCAAGGGCAGGAGCGAGCACACACTTTTGGATCCGGTCGCTTTTTGCTGTACGTAGTGCAGTCAGAGCGGTGGCGTGGGTCGCAAGGGTGGTCGCCAAAGCGAAAAGGCTTTTTGCTAAGGAAAGAATGCGATGATCCAGACTACTGTACTGCATCCCAAACACCTGGAAGCCGGCGCCAAGATGGTGGACTTCCACGGTTGGGAAATGCCCATCAACTACGGCTCCCAGCTGGAAGAGCACCACGCGGTGCGCAGCGATGCCGGTATGTTCGATGTATCCCACATGACCATCGTCGATTTGACCGGCGAACGGGTCAAAGCCTTTCTGCAACACCTGCTGGCCAACGACGTGGCCAAACTCACTGCCCCCGGCAAGGCCCTCTACAGCGGCATGCTCAATCCGGAAGGCGGCGTGATCGATGACCTCATCACCTATTACCTCACCGATACCTTCTACCGGCTGGTGGTCAACTCCGCTACCCGCGAGAAGGATCTGGCCTGGATCCGCCATCACGCCATCGATTTCGATATCACAGTGACCGAGCGTCCCGAGCTTGCGATGATCGCGGTGCAGGGCCCCAACGCCAAGGTCAAGGCTGCTGCTGTGCTGAGCGCCGCTCAGCGTACCGCCGTGGTGGGGATGAAACCCTTCTTCGGCGTGCAGGCTGGCGATCTCTTTATCGCCACTACCGGCTACACCGGCGAAGATGGTTATGAAATCGTGGTGCCGCAAGAGAAAGCCTGCGAGCTGTGGCAAGCGCTGCTGGATAACGGCGTGGCCCCGTGCGGCCTCGGTGCCCGCGATACCCTGCGCCTCGAGGCGGGGATGAACCTCTATGGTCAGGATATGGACGAGTCAGTCTCTCCACTCGCCGCCAACATGGCCTGGACCATCGCCTGGGAGCCGAGCGATCGCAACTTCATCGGCCGCGACGTGCTGGAAGCGCAGAAAGCGGCGGGCAACCAGCCCAAGCTGGTGGGTCTGGTGATGGAAGAGAAAGGGGTGCTGCGTGCCGGTATGCCGGTCACCTTCACCGCGGCAAACGGTGAGAAGCGGGAAGGTGTGATCACCTCCGGCTCTTTCTCCCCCACCCTGGGCTACAGTATTGCCCTGGCGCGGGTGCCCCGTGATATCGGTGAGCTGGCCGAGGTGGAGATCCGCAAGAAGCTGGTCACCGTGAAGGTCACCAAGCCCGCTTTCGTCCGTAACGGCCAGAAGCTGGTTTAATACCGTCTTGGGGGAGGGCTGTGCCTCCCCCATCCCTTTTCATATTCGTTTTTAAACGCGACTCAAAGATCAAAGGAAGCACAAATGAGCCATATCCCGAGCGAACTGAAATATGCCACTTCCCACGAGTGGATCCGTGTTGAAGCCAACGGCGAGGCCGTGGTCGGTATCACCGAGCACGCCCAGGAGCTGCTGGGTGACATGGTGTTTGTCGAGCTGCCGGAAGTGGGCAAGCAGGTCAGTGCCGGTGACGACTGCGCCGTGGCCGAGTCGGTCAAGGCGGCCTCCGACATCTACAGCCCGGTGAGCGGCGAGATCATCGCCGTCAACGAAGAGCTGGAAGGGAGCCCCGAGCTGGTCAACTCCGACCCCTACAGCGCTGGCTGGCTGTTCCGCATCAAGCTCGATGACGAGAGCGAGTTGGCCAACCTGCTGGATGCCGAAGGCTACCAGAACGTGGTGGACGAAGAGTAATGCCCCCGGGCCCTGCCAATACAGCAGGGCCCCTTTGTATGACCGCCAGCCGGGCAAGCACCGGCCGGTGGAAGGGTGAAGTCGCCCGCGCCTGCCGTTTGCCAGCCTGGGAGCCTAGGGGGCAAACGGGCCGGTTCGCAACAAGGCGATCCCCTCTCGATGCTGCCGCAGCATCCGGTGCCGCGCCCTGTCTGCGGGACCCAGAACATGAGTGGAGTCGGTATCAGCCGACGATCAGGAACATCAGGTCTTGGTTATCAGGATGTCATGCCAGGACTTATTTATCAGGAAATAGGGAAATGACCCAGTCACTGTTTGAACTCGAGCAAAAAACCGATTTTGTCCGCCGCCATATCGGCCCGGGCGAGGAAGAGCTGCGCCAGCTGCTGGCGACCGTCGGGGCCGAAAGCCTGGACGATTTGATTGAACAGACCGTGCCTGCCGCCATTCGCCTGCCGGGCCCGCTCGGCATCGGTGCCGGCATGACCGAAGTGGAGGCGCTGGCCAAGCTCAAGGGCTATGCCGCCCAGAACAAGATTGCCAAGAGCTATATCGGCATGGGTTATCACGATACCCATGTGCCCCACGTCATTTTGCGCAACGTGCTGGAAAACCCGGGCTGGTATACCGCTTACACCCCGTACCAGCCCGAGCTGGCGCAGGGCCGTCTCGAAGCCCTGCTCAACTTCCAGCAGCTGACACTGGATCTCACCGGCATGGATCTGGCAAGTGCCTCCCTGCTGGATGAAGCGACCGCCGCCGCCGAGGCGATGGCGCTGGCCAAGCGGATGGCCAAGTCCAAGTCCAACCTCTTCTTCGTGGCCGATGACGTGCACCCGCAGGTGATCGACGTGGTCAAGGAGCGCGCGGTTCACTTTGGTTTCGACGTGGCGGTTGGCGCCGCCAGCGATGCGGTGAGCGAAGAGGTGTTTGGTGCCCTGTTCCAGTACCCCACCACCACCGGTGAAGTGAAAGATCTGCGCGCCCTCATCGCCGCGGTACAGGCCCAGAAAGGGCTGGCCTGCGTCAGCGCCGATCTGCTCTCCCTGCTGCTGCTCAAATCCCCGGGCGAGCTGGGTGCCGACGTGGTGTTAGGCTCCGCCCAGCGCTTTGGCGTGCCCATGGGTTATGGTGGCCCCCACGCCGCCTTCTTCGCCACCCGCGATGCCTACAAGCGCTCCATGCCGGGTCGCATCATCGGTGTCTCCAAGGATGCCCGTGGCAAGAGTGCCCTGCGCATGGCGATGCAGACCCGCGAGCAGCATATCCGCCGCGAGAAGGCCAACTCCAACATCTGTACCGCACAGGTGCTGCTGGCCAACATGGCGAGCTTCTACGCCGTCTACCACGGCCCGGTGGGGCTGAAAACCATCGCCTCCCGCGTGCACCGTCTCACCACCATTCTGGCGCTCGGCCTCAAGGCCAAGGGTGTTGCCCTCAAGCACGCCAGCTGGTTCGATACCCTGACCGTGCTGACGGCAGATAAAGCAGCACTCATTGCCAAGGCCGAAGGGCTCGGCATCAACCTGCGTGCGGATCTGGACAGTGCGGTAGGGGTGTCGCTTTCGGAAACCACCACCCGTGGCGATGTAGCCGAACTGTTTGATCTCTTCCTCGGCCAAGGCCATGGGCTCGATATCGAGGCCCTCGACAAGGCGGCCCAGGCTCATCACGCCATTCCGCAGGATCTGCTGCGCACCGATGCCGTGCTGACCCACGAGGTGTTCAACAAGTACCACTCCGAAACCGAGATGCTGCGTTATATTCACCGTCTCGAAGCCAAGGATCTGGCGCTCAACTACGCCATGATTTCACTCGGCTCCTGCACCATGAAGCTCAACGCCACCGCCGAGATGATCCCGGTGACCTGGCCCGAGTTCGGCAAGTTGCACCCATTCGCCCCGCTGGCACAGGCAAAGGGCTACCAACTGCTGTTGGCCGACCTCGAAAACTGGCTGGTGAAAGTGACCGGTTACGATGCGGTCTGCATGCAGCCCAACTCAGGTGCGCAGGGGGAGTACGCAGGTCTCTTGGCCATCAAGAAGTACCATGAATCCCGTGGCGAGGGGCATCGCGATATCTGCCTTATTCCGGCTTCTGCCCACGGTACCAACCCGGCCTCTGCCCAGATGGCAGGACTCAAGGTGATCGTCACCGCCTGTGACAAATCCGGCAACGTGGATCTCGACGACCTGCGGGCCAAGGCGGCCGAGGCAGGGGAGCAGCTCTCCTGTCTGATGGTGACCTACCCCTCCACCCACGGGGTGTATGAGGAGACCATCAAGGAGGTGTGCGACATCGTTCACCAGCACGGTGGCCAGGTCTATCTGGACGGCGCCAATATGAACGCGCAAGTCGGGTTGACTGCACCGGGCTTTATCGGGGCGGACGTCTCTCACCTCAACTTGCACAAGACCTTCGCCATTCCTCACGGTGGTGGCGGCCCGGGCATGGGCCCCATCGGCGTGAAGAAGCATCTGGCACCGTTCGTGGCTGGCCACGCCGTGGTCAAGACCGACAAGGAGAGCCGTGACAATGGCGCCGTGTCGGCGGCACCGTTCGGCTCGGCCAGCATCCTGCCCATCAGCTGGATGTATATCGCCATGCTGGGTGACGAGGGGCTGAAGAGATCCACTCAGGTGGCCATCCTCAACGCCAACTATCTGGCCAAGAAGCTGGGTGACTCCTTCCCGGTGCTCTATTCCGGCCGAAACGGTCGGGTGGCCCACGAGTGCATCCTGGATATCCGCCCGCTCAAGGAGGCTTCCGGCATCAGCGAGATGGACGTGGCCAAGCGGCTGATGGACTACGGCTTCCACGCACCGACCATGAGCTTCCCGGTAGCGGGCACCCTGATGGTCGAGCCGACCGAGTCGGAATCCAAGCGCGAACTGGATCGCTTCGTCGAGGCGATGACGTCCATCCGCGCCGAGATTGCCAAGGTGCAGGAGGGGCAGTGGAGCCTCGCCGACAACCCGCTTGTCCATGCGCCGCACACCCAAGATGACGTGATGGATGCAGAGTGGTCCCGTGACTACAGCCGCGCCGAGGCGGTCTTCCCGTCCGACGCCGTGCGTGCCGCCAAGTTGTGGCCGTCGGTCAACCGCATCGATGACGTCTACGGCGATCGCAACCTGTTCTGTGCCTGTATCCCGACCGAGGATTACGCCAAGTAAGTGGCGTTTATGATCACGGCCATTTAAGTTGGAAACCGTGACATTGAAGTTGGAAACCGACCATTCAAGTTGGAAACTCAAAGGCCCTGCAACAGCAGGGCCTTTTTATTATTCCGTGGACTGAGAGTCATTAAATTATAAAAATGATCGCATTTTGATCTTTCAGCCGTGTTGGGGAAGGTGCGAACAAGACTCTGGTGTGAGACTATCAGTCTCACTTGGTATCAGGGATGAGGTTCAGCATGGTCCAACAGTTTACTTTCGCGGATAGCAAGTTCAATGGTAAACGCCGCAAAACCCGCAAAGAGACATTCCTAGCCCGCATGGACGCTTTGCTCCCATGGGCCAGAATGCTCAGTGTCATTGAACCGGTCTACCCGAAAGCTGACAACGGCAGCCGTTCCTATCCACTCGACACCACGCTGCGAATTCACTACATGCAGCAGTGGAATAACCATCTGCGATGGCGCCATGGAACATGAGCTCTACGAGATTACTTCTCTGTGCGGTAGATGGGCATACAGATGACCGAGTTGATAAGAGAAGAGCCCACCAAAAGAGGTGACGCTACCAACCAATACCGAAACGGCGCAGATATCCAAGCCATTTGATAAGGAAACTCCACCTTCAGAGAGGGTTTAGAACAACATGAATATTGATTGGGATGTTGTGCGAAAAAACATAAAATTTTTAGTTGCACTATATAGACCTTCATTAGCGAAAGCACTAAGTGTACCGTTGTTGTTGGCAGGAGTAGGCATTCTCAACACTCCTTTATGGCTAGATATTTTAAATTGGCTTTTGAGTAACCAAAAATTCTTCCCAGAATATAGTGGACCAATATCAACTCCAATGTTTATAACCGGGTGGGTGTTAATTGGTCTAAGTATTTTTATTTATTTTATTGAAGTGTGGCTTCAAATTAAATCAATGCGCCAGGAAAGTGAAAAAAAGCTACTGGATACCGTTAAAAATCATCCAAAACAAACAGCGGATTTGATAGTTGATCAGATGAGGGGGGCCGGATTTACCGCTCAGCATCTTCAAGACGAAAGAATAGAAAAACTTGCCCACGAAATTACCTTGCTGAGATTTTTCGGTTCTTTTCCTAAGGAAGAGAAATCGATTGCTTTAGCAGAAAGCATTATTGATGGAGAGCTGTCCGGCGGCACCCCTCAAGTAAAAGCTAGGGCGCTAGCGCTAATTGCAAGATACTTATGTGTAGGAGAAAGGGCTCAGCTAGCGAAAAAATGGCTATCATGTTCTAAAAAATTGTGTCAAACGGAGGAGGCTGCGATAGCACAGGCCTTTATCGATGCTATTGAATTGAACAGAGTAGATGCGGCGTCTGGTTTGCTTGCAGGGGGGGCTTCAAATTATTCTGCCTTTTTTATGATTAAAAAAATAGTAGAAGGAAACGACGCTGCTTTGCTCTGGTTAGAAAGTGCAGGATTAAGCTCTCAAGATTTAGACAATGATGGCAAAGTCTTTTTGGTTTCTACATTGTTGATAGAGCATCAATGGGAAAAGGCTTTAGATTCGGCGCAGACGATAGGCGACGCATCATTTTATATTTCACCAGCACTGGCGCAGATTTCTGCGTTTGCATTCTTGGTAAATGCAATTAAGGCTGTTGAACTCCGCGAGAGCGTGTTGGCTTTTATTCCTTTAGCAGCAGATAAGTTTCCACTTGCAGATGATTCTGAATCGACAGCGCTTAGAAATAGAGCTGTCGAACTATTCAAATATTGTTCAGGTCAGGCAAGGCACCTCGGTGCTGAAGATGTCGCTAATGTATCAGATAAATATGTGCTGTGGTTACAGCTTAGAAACAGTGAAACACACGAACAAGCAATTTCAGAACTTGAGAGCTACTTTGTTAGTTACACTCAGAAAACACTTGAGAATTTGTCATTGGCATTTGCTTTTGGAATTGAAATCGATTTTGATGCGATAGAAAAGGAAGTAAATAGACAAACAGCACTAAGTCCAGAGAATGATGCAACTCTTGGTTTAGCCAGATTTGTATTGGCACAGGTACAAAAGCCAATATCGGCAGCAGTGGATTATATTAACCGCCACAGAACTCAAATGGAAGCCGCCGTTAATTCCATTGCAATTAGTATGCTAGAGATAGAGGCATTAGCGAAGTCAGGGTTGGTCGATGATGCACAACAGCTTTTACAGAAGGTCGGGAATTCTGGAGCGTCAGATGCTGATGTCAGAAAATTGCAAAATATCATCGAATCAGTTAAGGGGGCTGACCCAGTTGCATTAGCTATAAGTCAATATCAACAAAGTGAAGATACAAGTGATCTTGCTCATTTGGTTAATTTGTTAGAAAGGACAAATCGAGGTAGTAAATACTACTCATACTGCCGAGATCTTTTTTACCGTACAGGCCAGGAAACTGATGCTATCAGAGTCTGTAATGCGGCCTGTTTATTGGGGCGGTTTGCTGAACTTCATCAGTTTTTATTAGATAAGATAGATCTTGTAAAAAGAAGCGAGAGGCTGCAAGCCCATTGGGCTTGGTCTCTTTTTAGAAAAGGAGACTTAATCGGTGCTCATGAACAGATTGTTCGATTGAAGCAGTATAAGTCGCAACAGACTGATCTTAAAACTCTTGAGATCAATCTATCTATTTTTGGTGGTGACTGGGAGTCTCTTAGCATTTTTGTGGAAGATTGCTGGAATAATCGGGATGAGTTAAAGGCCAATGACCTTTTACAAGCTGCCCAGTTAGCTAAAGCAATTTCTCCACGGAGAGCAAGGCAAATTTTAGATTTCTGTACAGGAAAATATATGGATGATCCTCAAGTGCTAGCATCATCATACTTCATCGCTACAACAATGGGCATGGAGGACAATCAAGAAACATCAGCATGGCTCAATAAGGCAATAGATCTCTCTAATGACAACGGTCCATTGCGAAGGGCTTCATTCGAAGATGTAAGGGAGATGGTGTCCGAGGCTAGAGAGAAAAATGAGAGGGTCTATAAAGCCTATTTAGATGGCGATGCACCCATTTTTACAGTGGCGGAACTATTGAATAAGACAATGTCTGATTTTTATCTGATCCAGCCATTTGAAAATAAAAAGGCTAAAGATATAAGGCGGAAAAATGTAATTCCGCTATTTCATGGTGTAAGGTTGGATCAGGTCATTGTTGGTAATACAATTGTAGTCGATGCTTCCAGTGCTTTGGTGATGGAAAATATTGGTATATTAACCCATCTGTTTGATTGTTTTGAAAAAATAGTTATCCCGCATTCTTTTATGCGATGGCTTTTTGAAGAGAAGCAGAAAGTTGCTTTTCATCAGCCGAGCCAAATTGAAAAGGCAAAGTATTTTGAGCGGCTTGTTACTGATGGCAAAATTTCCGTTTTTCATCCTAAGAAAATTAATAATCCTGAGCTGGCACTAGATGTAGGTGAAGAGCTTGCGTTTATGCTAGAAGAGGTGCGTGAGAATCCTGCGAATGAGTCGCAATCTGTGGTCGTGTGTTCCTACCCTGTATATAAGGCAGGAGGCACCTTTAGAGAGGTGGAAGCTGACCTTTCTTTATTTCATCACAGTCTGACTTCATGTTCCCAATTAATAAAAAAACTCAAAGATCTAGCCGTAATCACTGAATTTCAGTGTGTTAAAGCCTTAAATTATCTTAGCCAGCACGAAAAAGAATGGCCTGTCGATCTTGAAGTGGTCAGTGGAGCACGATTATTTCTCGATTCACTGTCAATTACCTACCTGATTACCGTTGATATGCTTGATAGACTTAGCGAAGCCGGATTCGAAGTGTATGTATTTAAGGGCGAGCGCGATAGATATAGAACGCTGATAAACTACGGTTCAGTTGTCGAGCAGGCAGATTCGAAAATAGAAAGTATAAGAAAGTTGTTTTTTAATGGGCTTACATCTGGGAAAGTTACACTCGCTGAAATACCTTTAAAAAAAGACCAAGTAGCTGCTTCTGAGAACAATTATGCCAAGCCAACAGAAGAGCTTTTTGAGGCGCTAAAAATATGCGATGCAGCTTTGATAGATGATCGATTTATGAATAAGCATCGAAATATTGCATTTGATGAAAGAACAGTACCAATCTATACATCATTAGACTTTATCGAGACGCTACACCATAAAGGACTTATTTCTAAAGCTCAGAAGCTTGAATTCAGAACATTACTTCGGGAGTTTGGGTTAGAGATTGTTAGCATTTCCAGTGAAGAGCTTGAATATCACCTAAATCACTCCGTTATGTCTGATGGTGAGTTTAAACCAACTAAACAGCTAAGAATGATAAGAGAAAATCTGTTTTTGATCAGGATTAGTGGTCTGGTTCAGCTCCCAAGAGATGCCCAGTGGCTACATGAGACGATGAAGACTATTGCAAAAGCAATAAAAACTCAGTGGACCGCCGATATCTCACCTGAACTAAGTCGCGCTAGCTCCTGCTGGCTATATGAGCTTATGGGTTATAGGGAGTGGGCCCAAGCTCATAAAATAAGAGGGGATGAAGGTATGGCCTATTTAGGCGAGGTTATTAAAGTGAATTCAGTGTTGATTCCGCCGGAGTCTTTATCAGACGAGCAAAAGAAAGGCTACAAAGCATGGTTGGATGAGTTTGTTTTGGGGCCGCTAAAGGATAATGACCCGTGGAGCTTTAAGACTGTAATTGATTCGATGAAGTCGGAGGTTAAAAGTATCGCTCAGAAATCGATACTGGAGGAAGAGGTTTATGACTAACTCATATTCAGTGCGAGCTTATATGGTTTCGCACACTCTCAATTTATTCCCCAGTTTGGTGAGAGAGGAACTATTATCTGATAGTAAGTTGTTGGAAGAACTAGAGCTAGTAACAGATGTCACGATTAGTTTTGGTGATAAAGAAGTCGCATTTTCCAGAACCGCTCTCTTTAAAGCTATTCGCAGTACTTTTGACAATGTCGAGGAAGAGTCCTCCTTAGAGGATATTAATCGCAATGTTTGGTTTCTACGAAATATTCCAGAAGAAAGTTCAGCATTTTCTTTAACCAAAGGTGATGTGCAGATACTTAATAATAGTTTTTGGCCGCTTTTGGGAGATATCGACAGACGGTTAAGTATATTTGAGACAGTAGCGAAGAAGAGTTGCCTTTCGAAAGAGGAGTTTGAGTACTGGAGAGCAGTTCTCTCAATGGAGGCAGTAAGTGATGATGATGTATCTGACTTGTTGCTTGATTTGGATTTATCACCAGCCCACATTAAAGGTGTGTTAAAGAATGAGTTTCAAGGACCATCAAATAGTGTTTCAGCACTGGTCCCAAATGAAACCCGTTATTATGAACGGCTTGTGGGTAAGTACAGCGGGAGTAAAAACATTGAGGAGTTCTGTAATAATGAACTCAAGCAGTACCTCGAAGGTAGAATAGAAGGTGGAGTAACTGAAAATAATTTATTGCTTTGTATGCATAAGTCAATATCAAAAGTCATTTCAACTAGGCTCGTTGACGAAGATTCGTATCAGTCAATAGCAAAGCGAGCAATTGAAAGCAGTCATCCGATACTTTTGATATCTTGCCTTGAAATCGGTATTTTGAAATTCGCAAATTCATTAGATGCGACTCTTAAAGCTCTTTTTGAGAGTGTGTCGGCTGTAAAAACATTAGAAAATCTACGTCTTTTTTGCTCGATGGCTGTTTTCGTCGATGGTGAACTGGCGCGACTTCAGATATTTCGCAGTATGCCACCATTCTACCGGCGTCTCGCTTCACTTGCCCAGTCAGCCTTAATTGTTGAAGCTGCACTGGAAGAAAATGTTACCTTTGACAAAGTAGAGCAATGGGCGGCTCAACAGAGAGGGCTTTATTTTTACTGTCAAAATTTTATTGATCTACTAGAGGAGCCAAGATGGTTACCAACGTACTTGACAGCAGATCAATTCATTAATGAGATTTATGGACGGGTATATAATGTATGTCAAGAAGTTGGTGAATTCGAGATCGCTGAATGTCTGCAAGAAGAGCTTATGACTGGTTCTCGACTCAATATGAATTCGTTTTTACCTGGACCGTTGGAAGGTAACTCTATTCCAGCTGATGTGCCGAGAGAAATATTTAATTTGCTTGATAAGCAAGTCGGCGCTAATGTTTCATTAGCATCGTTCAAAGTTTTGATGAATTCAGCGCCTTTCTGGAAAATTGATGAAAAATATTTGGAACATACAGTTTCGCTGTTAGAAAGCGCACAGCATAAGTTATCCTCGGTAAACGATAAAGATTCAGTCTATCAGGTGCTGAACGGGTTAGCGCAAGTTTCTTGTCTGACTAGAAGCAGAAAGCTTTCTGCGTCGGTAGTGATTTTAAGTCGTCTATATCGGGACTATATTGATGTGGACTCTGAGCCCGAAAACTATCTTTCATTAGGTTTAGTCGCAGGAGCTGCCTTTGAGGATAAGAATGACTGGGCTGAATATATAGGGCGATGGTGTACAGAATTAGCATATCTGCCAATCAGTGATGATGCAATTTTTAGAATAGAGGCAATGCTCGAAAGGCTTTGCATCTTGGAACCTTATTTGTATCACACCTGTTCAAAGGCTCTAGACATATTTAAGATGCTGAGTAGAAAATAATTTGTATTATCAACTGGTGTCCTGACATTAAGGGAAGGTTAGGGAAAGAGCGAATAAGTCCTTGATGTGAGATCATAAGCCTCTATTGGTATGTACAGATCTAGTTATCACCTGACACCGGCCTCAAACCGGTGTCTTGTTTACGCTATTTTAGTGCGCACTTCCTTCGGTATCAATTTCAGACTCTTCTTGAACATGTTGTAGGGGGGTTGACCCTCCATCATCCTGCCTTGATGTGACCGCTGGGTGTTGTAGTGCTCCAGGTAGCTATCCTGGTCTGCCTGCATCTGTTCTACCGACTCATACCAGGTCGTCCTCCCCTTGATACGGAAGTGTTCATCCAGCAGTGTGCGATGCAGTAGCTCGATAAAGCCGTTGCGCTGCGGCCTGCGTACCTTGGTTGTCCGGTGCTCAATCCCCTCCAGTTGCAGGAACAGCTCGTAGGGATGGTGGTCAGGTCGTCCACAGAACTCACGCCCGTTGTCCGACAAGATGGTATAGATCAGTGCCTCGTGGGCTTCGAAAAACGGCAGTACCGTTTCATTGAGCACATGGACCGAGGTCACCGGCAGCTTGCTGGTGTAGAGCCCCCAGGCGTGGCGACTGTAGCAGTCCAGCACTGTTTGCAGATACACCTTACCAACCCCCTTGAGCGCGCCGACGAAGAAGGTATCGACCGCCACCAGTTCCCCGGTGTTGTGGACCTCAATCTGACGTTCGCGAAACTCGGGGCTGAAGCGCTCTAACAGGCGAATTTGCTCGTCATTGAGCTCAATGGTCTGCTCACGTGCGTTTTCTCAAGGCGCAGCAAGCGGTCGTGTTTGGAGAGCAAGTCGTGCCGTTGCCACACGCCACGCACTCCACCGGCACTGACGTTGATACCATGCAGAGCCAGTTCTTGGGCGACCCGCAGTGGGCCATGGGTTGGTCTGGTGAGGGAGTAATCGAGGATGGCCTGTTCAATCTCGGGAGCGACCCGATTGGGATGAACCCCTTTGCAGCCGGGCAATTTGTCGAGCAATCCCTCGGCACCATAGGTCTGGTAATTACGGCGAATTTCGTAGAACTGCTGACGGCTGTAGCCGATGAGCTTGCAGGCTTTGCTGACGTTATTGAGCTCTTTGGCGAGCTCTAACAGGCTGAGTTTTACCGGTTGATGAGTCAGGTGATGCCCGGTTGGGAAAAGACCAAAGCGAAGCTGGATGGCATGTCTAATCGCTTGTTGACGTGAGTTATCCGCTCGTCAGTCACCCACAGCCCGGCAGGCCACCCTTGCCGGGCTGAATTTTTTGGTATGGATGCATTGATTGCTCTTCGCATGGAGCCTTTTGTAGCCCAAAATGGACATTTTTTCTGAGCGGAATCACCAATCGCCTCAGAATAATGTTCTATATCCGCCGTCCTCTTATGTCAAAAAAGGAATAAAAAACATTTACTTATTATTTATAAAAATAAATATTCGTGATTATGTATGCTTATGTGATTTTTTATAAATATATGTTTTTTAAGATAAAAAATGAAATTTAGTTGAGTGTGGTATTTTTGCCATGATAGCGTCGATAGTTATTATTTATAAAAATAAATAAGTAAAAACAACGCCTTACGTGCACTGTTGCGGTTGACGACCCCCTGCCCAGTTACTAGGTTGTATGTAGGTCTGGTAGGAGTAGTCATGCAGCAAAAAACGGTTCAGCAGCCCATCGTCACCGATGCGGAGATCGCAAAAACAGCACGGTATAACCGAGACATCAAAGCTTCGGGGTATCGCCCCTGGGTCACGGTGCGGCAGTCCCATACCTATGGTCAGGGGCAGATTGTGTATAGTCACAAGACCAAACGTGAGCATCATCTGCTGAGTCGCGGTGAGAGGGCGCCATTTTTCTATTTCGAGCGCGATCCAACCGTTATCGACATTCTCGAACAGTATCCGTTACCACTGCATGAAACGCTCAAAATTGCGGCATCTCTGCACATTGTCCATCCTGGTAATTACAAAGAGCGGGCGAATTATGGTGGCCGCATCCCAGCCAAAACAATGACTCAGGATTTTGTCATTATTCGGAAAACGGAGGCAGGGAAGCATATATTGGCTCCATATAGCTTCAAATATTCGGATGCGCTGGATCCGGAAATAACATCCCCCCGTGTTGTTAATCGTACAAGGGCAAAGGAGAAAATTGCCATTGAATATTGGCGTACTCAAAATATTGATCATGTGCTGTTAACGGAAAAAAGCTTCAATAAAGTACATATATATAATCTGGAATTCCTACGTGAGTGTTTTGATACGCCTGAGTATATTCAGGTATCTGAGACCATATACCTCATTATATTGGGACGTATCAAACATCACCTGATTGCCCATCCCTCAAATACCTTGTTAGTGTTGATCAAGCAGGTGGCTAAGGAGTTGAATATTTCTGACGTGCAGGTGAAATGTGTATTTCAATATGCAGTCTATCATGGTGTTATAATCGTTGATCTTACACAACGTTTAGAGTTATATAGGCCTGTGCCATTCAACGAGGTGGTTCATGCGAGTTAACCAGAAACTGATCACTAATACAAATGGTGGTTCAGAGTTTCTGATTGTCTCTATTTGTTATGACATGGGGTTGTTAGCTGTAAGTGAATTATTGGATGGGCCACCAAAACGGCCGATTAATCTATTAATAGAGAACGTCGAGTCTAATATTGAAAGTGGTGAGTGGACTCTGGCTGAACATCAATTTCCAAAAGTTTTGTTTTTCTCTGATAGTGAGCTAGAACCTCAATGGATCAAGATTCGCAATGAGAGACTGGCTGTAATTAGTCCGCTGCTTAGTCAGCCTGAATTGTTACATCGCTATTTATATGGTGATGCAAGTGGTATATTGAAAACGTTGATTGAAAATTCCGGTCGAAGTAGGAAATACATTTGTGCTCAATTGAACAGTTATTTCATTTTTGGATCATTTCCAAATTCATTGCTCCCACACTATTTTAATTGTGGCAGCAACTTTCAACTGCCAGAAGTGCCCTTAGGTCAGAGAGCAACCAAGAGCGGCCCAATTACGCGATATGGTACACCATATCGTGGCATTACTCGGCGAGATATTATACAGATTGAGCGCTTTTCAAAATCTATTAAATCTGGCTCGGAAGTGAGGTTGTCAGAGCTATACTTTGACTATTGTTTGAAATATGAGTGCGTCAATGTTTTACCGAAGGGTGTTGAGGATTGTGACATAGCAGAACCAATTAAAATGTTACTTCATAGGGAAGATTTAATATCACCAAGAATATTTAAATATCATCTAAAAAAATTCGTCAGTAATCTCACGTTCCTGAAAAAACGAGTAGGCAGTATTAATTATTCTCGTGACCATGCAGGAAAGCCTGGTCTTGCCCGTGCGGGCCTGAGGGGGCCAACGTCACGATATGAAATAGACAGTACTATTGCCGATGTTTACATCCGTTACCCGTACAGTAACGATGAACTACTGAGTACTGGAAGACCGGTTATATATTTTGTCGTTGATACCGCGAGCAGTATGATTGTTGGATTGCATGTCGGTTTCGACTCGCCTTGTTGGCATGGAGCAAGTCAGGCTCTATTCAATGCGATGAGCAGTAAGCAAGCGTTTTGTAGGCAGTATGGTGTGGAGATCGAAGAGGCTGACTGGCCCTGCAATTTACCATGTCGTGAATTAACGTTCGACCGGGGCTCTGAGAATACTGATACCAATATTTGCAGCCTGCTGCGCGGACTCATTGGTATCACAGTCGGTAATTTTAATGCCTATCATCGCGGGGATATGAAAGGCCAAGTGGAGAAAACTTTCGACATTATTCAGACTCTAGCGATCCCGTTCGAGGCAGGCAAGGTGGTTAAGTATCCACATAAGGAGGATCAGCACGCATCTCGTCGCCCCCTGCTGACGTATGAACAGTTCATGTATCGGCTTATTAATATCATTATCTATTCAAATAATCATCGTCAGCGCGTGACCTCGCACAACCTAGAAATGTCACGTGATGGGGTTGGTTTTACTCCTCGTGATGTATGGAACTGGGGTCTGAAAAATTCAGTGATGGTGAGGCCTGTTCCCATAGACCGTCTGCGATTTGCGCTGTTGCCAGAGGATGAGGCTACGGTGCGTGCTGAGGGGATATTTTTTCGAGGCCTTTACTATAGCAGTAATGAAATTGTTCGAATGCAGTGGCTGGATCAGGCGAAAAATCTCGGACGTTTCAAAATCAGAGTCAGGTACATAGATACATGTACTAATTATCTTTGGTTTAAAACTGAGGAGAGTGATGAGGTCTATCAGGTTGAGCTGACAGATCGCAGTGAGGCATATCGGAATCAGGTTTGGGCAAATGTCATGCATCGCCTGTATATTGTTAAACAACAATTGGCTGCGTTGGATGAGAAGAGATTCAATGCTCGCGCAGTGTTAGAAATGGACTTTCGCGAATGTGATGAGGTAATTCGAAAAACTAATCGTGGACTGAAAAAATCCACTGCAAAAAATATACAGTCAGGAATGAAAAGCCATAAACAGGTCGAAGGGAACTTGCAACGTCATCATGAGGAAATGGCTATTGCTGCTGATTTAAGAAATACATGCCAGCCAGATAATTATATTAAAAAAACACCCAGTCAGAACCTTGCTGACCCGACAATATTTACAGTTCAGGAGAAATAGTCATGGCCGCACCTCAATATTACCCACATCCCAATTCAAAATATCGGGGAAACCCCTATATCGAGGGGCTTGGCTTGCCGCTCTCAACGGCACAATTTTATGCGAACTGTGAGATCCCTTTTCAGTGTGATCTGGATCTTGCAGGGGTGGATGAATCGCTGCATTCATATTTTATCCGCACTGCCATAGATCAACTGGCGGACGTGTATACCTCTCCAGATGAGGCGTACCGTTTATATGACCAAATACGACGAATGATCGAGGCCGGGTATACTCGACGCAATCCAGTGGGGGCAGATGTGCGCCGGCTATTAGCTGCAATTGATCGTGACAAAGCCGAGCCATGGAAAGCCTCTCATGTACTGAGTCTTGGGTTGTCTGTTCAGTATAGCCTGTTATTGCTAGGGCTCAGCGGACGTGGGAAGAGCACGATGGTTAGGCAAATTTGCCAACAGATACCACAAACGATAGAGCATGATCGCTATACGGACCTGCATGGTCACGAAATTATTGTGAGTCGAGTGCAGGTGACCTATCTGTACATTGAAATTCATGATCGCCGTGGCCAAAAAGCACTTTTGCTGAACTTGTTAGAATCACTCGACGCTGTCACTGGTGAGAGTTATAGCCATACCCATAGGAACCGCTCTGTTAATGAGTTGATTTCGGTAGTGCAAAAATCGTTTATCGGCCATGGGGTTGGTTTGCTGATCCTTGATGAAGCGCAAAACCTGGCCAGGTCTGCCAAGAATGAAGTGATCAGTAACAACGAGAAAACCACCATGAAATTTTTAGAGGAACTATTAAATCGAGTGGGGATCCCGTTGATGTTTGTCGGAACATTGGCCACGATGAAATTGTTTGATAGCGAAATGACGCTAACCCGCCGAGCAACTAAAAATGGATTTATGCAGTTGGTTAGCTGCGATATAAATAGCTCATTTTGGCTGCGTTTTATCCGCCTGATATGTCAAACCAGATTTCTGAAAAACCAGAAAACATCAGAGGATGTGTTACGCCAACATATACATTATTTGAGTGCCGGTATCCCGGCTATTGCAACCAGTCTAGTTCGCGCCACGCTATCATATCTAACCCTGCTGAAACCAACAGATCAAGATCTCTCGATCGCAGCATTGGACCTATGTTTCAATCGCGAATTTAAAATCCTCCAGCCTGCGTTGAGTGCTCTGCGTAAAGGTGATTACTACCAATTTGAGGACTTATCGCCGATGTTACTGCTCGAATCAGTGGGAAATAGTCAGGTTGTTGATGGAGACGCATATTCAGCAGAAGGAGAAATCCTGCTGCAAGGCGAGGTTAAAATCACCAAAAAGCTGCCAAAAACAGAGGAAAAGAAGCTAAAAACTTTAGAGCAATTATCCCCGGATTCATTGCTGGGGCAACTCGGTTACTCTGTAGATAAGGGGTCGTGGAAATGATCCTCCATCGGCTGGAGTTGCTACCTGGTGAGCATTTAGGGGCGGTAGTTGGCCGGATGCATGTGCTGAGCACGCACGGGACGTTTACTGCAACGGCCCAGGTGCTGGGGCTGAGCAGCCCACAAATCCGTCCCCATCGTTTATGTCATCCCGACGATCCTGTCCTCGATACCCAATTTCGGGCCCGACACGTTCAACGTGCGTGGCAGGATCACTCTGTCGGCAATTATTTAGCTTCTTTTTTGACTCCGGATGAGCAGAGGATAGTGACATCAGCACTGGCGGGCCGTTCTCAGCTTCGGTTACGGGTGACTGGCCTGCACAATGTACAACACCAATATTGGCGCTGGTGCGCAGACTGTATTGCCGAGGATTATGAGCTCCATGGTATGCCCTACTACCACCGAGATCATCAACTACCAGGAGTGTTCCATTGTTATCGGCATCAATGCGGTTTGTCTGGTCACTGCGCAGGCTGTGGTTTTTCTGCCAAATTATTGTCGGAACAACTGATCCCACCATACGAGGGCCTCTGCCCCCATTGTGGGCACTGGATGGGGGGATACGATGGTCATTTTTCCGAGCGGATGAAAGAGATTGAGTTGGCGTCGCTGGCATTAGCCCAGTCCGCGAGTGCTCTCACCCTGTGTGCGCTAACTCAGCTGGTGACTGATTCGATGGGCATCTCGGGCGAGGCGATGCGCACGGTCAAAAGTATCAAAACGATCAATGCGTGGTTTCAGCAGATGGACTCGCAATGTGATCCCCTGGCACTTACTGCGTATTTCACCAATAGTGGGGGGCCAGGTCAGGTATGGCAATTACCCCCACAGCTGCGCAATGCACGGGGCTACCATGAGAAGTCAGCCCGAGATCCGTTGCACCCTCTGGCCCATCTAATGATGTTGCAGCATGCTGGCGTCGATCTGGTGGGGCTCTTGGGATCTGAGGGGTGATCAGTGTTGACCTCGGTGATCCCCACCTATATTCCTGGCGAGTCGGCCTACAGCTGGGTCAGCCAGTATTTTGTTCATTCGGCATACAGTGATCGAAACCATTTTTGTAACCAGCTATTCCACTGTCCTGCTGTTCGGTTGCATCCGGCATTACCAGGCCATATTAAGGCGGCTGCCCAGGCGGCGGGGGTGGATCCGCAATACCTGCTGCACCACGGCTCGGCCTTCCCATTGTTCGCCCTGACGCTGAACAATAAGCACCAAGTCCACGCCCTGGCTGCCGCCATGCTGGGTGAGGGGAGGGGAATAATGGCCCTGTCAGGACAAGCCGCCAGCAAACTAAGGGTCGGTGGCGCTTGCCTGAAATGGTGTCCGGCCTGTCTTCTAGAAGATGAAAAGCAGTTCGGGTGTGGGTATTGGCATACAGTACACCAGTTGTATGGGGTCACGGCCTGTGCCAAGCATGAGCTACGATTGCAAACCCTGGCGGCCAGTGCGGGAGGTATTGATCGGCGACTGCTAATACCGGATCCCGAGATACCCTGTGAACCATCGCGTCCATCTGAACAGGAAATCAAACTTTCTACATATATCACCGCTATGCATCGGTATCTGTGCGTCCAGTCGCCAACGGAGTCGCTAGCTGAGCTGTACCAGCGATGGCTCGGGCAACAGGGCTATCTGACGGCCAGAGGCCATCTGCGTAGCCAGCCCCTGTTGCAGGCCATGACGGAGTTCTGGCAGGGGTTGTTTGCCGATATAACGCCAATAGTGCCGCCGGGGCTGGCCAACTATCGATACGTCTCGGGGCTGGTGCACGGTGACCGCAGTCACCACTACCTGAAACATGTGATGCTGATGGCGTTTGTAAGCCGTAGCCCAGCGGAATTTTTTTCTATCAGTAGCCCAGCTGCGGTGCAGATACAATCCACTATGCCTAGCGACGGACAGCTATCAGAAACAGCAATACTGACATTGTTGGTGAAGCGGGTTTCCATGCGACAGATTGCCTGCCAGACCGGATACAGCATCGGCTATATCAAGCAACTCGCCCTGAGACACAATCAACCGGTTGATCACCGTGCCAAGCGCATTACAGCTGAAGTTGAGCGGGGAATATGGCGTCAGGCGTTCATGGGGGGATCACGGCAGCAGATCGCGCACAGTCATGGCGTTTCTGTCGGGGCGGTCGAAGCCATTATTCAGAGCCACCAAGGGCTGTCTGACTGGCGACGGCATTTGAGAAGGGTTAACCGTCTCCGTGAGCACCGTGTAACGGTGGCTGCATATTTGGCAAAACATGCTGATGCTAGTCGAGGCTTTGTCGAGCAGGTGTGCAGAACGGCTTTCACCTGGCTCTATAAACATGATCGTGCCTGGTTGTATCAACAGTTACCTGCCGCCAAGCGAGCAGTTCACCATCCCAGTGTGGATTGGGAAGAACGGGATAGGAAACTGGCTGAGCAACTGGGGCTGCTGGCCGAGCAGGCAAGCTCTCTATCTGCACTGGAACGGGCAGTCGATAGGCCAGACTGCCTGAGGAAATACAAAACACGTCTACCGCTCAGTTACGCATTGGCTGTGCGGCTGGTTGCGGCGTATGCCGCTCAACATCCTATGCCCTGATGCTCGCCGTCGATACCTATACAGGTTCTGATATCAGGCATCACAACGAGGAGTATTGCCATGAAGGTCGAAGCAATCGTTCCTACCACACAGGTCGTCGATATTTTGTGCGATGTCTGTGGTGCTAGTACTACTAAATCGCTCGGTACGCAGGAATTCGGCACGCTGGAAGCTTGCTGGGGTTATGGTTCGCAGCACGATGGTGAACGATATCAGGTACACCTATGTGAAGGCTGCTTTTTTGGGGCGCTGGCCAACCTGAGACAGGAGCATCGGTTGATGAATATGTTTTCGGATGATTATCAACCCGCAGACCCTGATCAATTTGGGAAAATTGAAGGCAATCGAGAGCTTATCTAACCACGATTTGAGTGGTTGTGTTGATCGGCTCATCAAGTGAGTCGATTGGTCGAGGTCATCGGCTCATCAAGTGAGTCGGTTGGTCGAGGTGATCGGCTCATCAAGTGAGCCGATTGGTCGAGGTGATCGGCTCATCAAATGAGCCGATTGGTCGGGGTGATCGGCTCACCAGATGAGCCTATTGTTGGTGCTTTATGGTCACGTATGAACTGTTAATCAACAGGGGATGCCATGCCGAATCCGGCCGACAAGATCGATAACTGCCTGCGCTCCCATAGGCGTAGTAATCACATCGGCCGGTTTTTCACCACCTAATCCCCACGCAGAGCGGGTGAGCCATCTCATCGTTTTAGCAGTATCTCCCCGGTGTAGGGATATGGCTGCGTCCACTGCTAAGGCTGCCCAGTAAACGCGATCTCCCTGAGCTGTCGATAAGCGATTGCCCCGTTTGATTTGGCGATTCAGTGTGTCTCGGCTAATGCCAATCATCTGGCAAATTGTTCGGGTATTAGACCCCAATAGCGTGCTCAGTTTGACGACGATCTCAGGAGATACACCAGACACTATGTGCTGATCTCAGAGATCCCCTCATTTTTAGAGACTCAAATAATTCCAAGTGTGCGGGTATATAAGCGGTGTTGCTTCAGGTAGT